>JAFRRT010000002.1 GCA_017427945.1 Muribaculaceae bacterium
AATTCTTACGAAATTTGCGTACAAGTTGTGCATACGGTGATTTGAATTTAATGTTTTGATCACCACTAAATTACTATAAATCAGCGATATGCGCAACTTTTTGAACATCTTTTTATTAACTTTTTAATCCCGCCAACGGGTAATATTTAGTTTTTAGTGATTAATTTTTTCATTCCTTGACAGTTTTGGCACGATAGTTGCTATCAACATGTCGGACAAAATCTGCACTGCAAAGTTATAGAAAATTAGTGCAAGTTGAATGCAAAAGCAAAAAAAGATTTTTATTTTGCTGAAACGCAGCCTAATTTCACGGATTTTGGCCTCAAAACAGCCCTAAAAAGGCAAATAAAGTGCTAAAAAATGAAAATTTAGAACAAAAATGTTTGGTAATTCAAAAATAGCCGCTACATTTGCGGCGTTGAATTAATCGTTTTATTATTAATTTTTAATTAAAAGTTGTTTTATTATGAAGAAGTTTTTATTGATGTTTGCAGCTGTAGCTGCTATCGCATTTGTTGGTTGCAAGACCGAGACCAAGCCCGCTGAGGAAGTTACCGAAGAGGCTCCCGTTGCTGAGTACACCATTGAGAGTGTTACCAACGACCTGATGAACGCTGCTGATGAGGCTAGCGCTGTATCTCTGCTTGATGGTATCAAGGCTAAGGCTGAGGAGATCCTCGCCGGTGGTGACCAGGCTGGTTACTTCAACATCATCAACATCCTGAAGACCGTTTGGGAGAACAACAAGGAAGCCCTCCTCGCTAAGATTCCGACCCTGGCCGAGAAGATGGAAGGTTACATTACTGTACCTGAAGAGTTGAAGGCTGGTTTCGCTGAGTTCGCTGCTAAGGCTGCTGCCGAGGCTGTTGCCGACAAGGCTGGTGAGGCTGTTGACGCTGCTGCCGAGAAGGTTGGTGACGCTGTTGACGCCGCTAAGGATGCTGCCGGTGACGCTGTTGACGCTGCCAAGGACAAGGCTGCTGATGCTGCTCAGGCTGTAGCTGACGAGCTCAAGAAGTAATCTGCGGACATTATTTAACCCTTATAAATTTGGGCCGACTCGTTGATGAGTTGGCCCAAATTATTTTTATCCCGTATGATATTTTGATTATTTTCCAGGCAAAATTGACTTCTGGTAAGCCAGGCGCTCGTCACCGTTCAGCAGATAGATGATGCCGCAATAGGTAAAGCCATAACGGTCGATGACATGGCGCATGATGACGTTGTCGCGGTGGGTGTCGATGCGCAGGTTGCCGGCCACTTCCATGCAATAATCCATCACATCATTGAAGATGCCATGGCTGTCGGCAGTGCTTGCCAGGCGATGCACCACATAATAAGGCTCGTCGTCCAGCCACTGTCCTTCATAGATTTCCTTATAAGTGGGCTCTGGACTCGGGATGAAAGCAAACGACGCCAGTACTTCTCCACTACCCTGCTCCACGCACAGGTAGCAATGACCATTGGCAATGTCCTGCCTGATGGTATCCTCGCTGGGATAGCCGTCAATCCACTGGTTCACATTGCCGCAGGAGCGCATGATTGCCCGCGCCTCATCAATGAGTCGCATGATTACCGGCACATTGTCGGTTGTGGCATGTCTGAAAGTTCTCATCTGCTTCATTTATCGTTCTGTCATCGGCCCATTCGCTTGATGACATTATAGCTGGGGAGCACACCGAGTTCTCCGGCTTTGCTCAGGTCATTGATACCCATCGTCTTGTTGCCCATGCGCAAATACATCAAGCCGCGGTTGTAGTAAGCCTCGGCAAGGTCAGGCATCAGCTCAATTGCCGTGGTATAGCAACTGATGGCACTGGTGTAATCATCCTGCAGCATATAGACGTTGCCCTTGTTGAAGTGGGCATAAACATTCTTGGGCGAAAGCTTGATGACTTCGTCCAGATCGGCCATCATCAGGTTGAGTGTAGTAATGTCCTGTCGCTGGCGAAGCATCGCTTGGGACTTGCTATCAGGAGCATCAGGCATTTTGTCACCCACCGACCTGTCGTCAAATGCGCGTGCCATGCGGTACTGCATGTAATGGGCGTCGGCACGCAAGAGATAGCCAAGCATGAACTGCGGGCTAAGTGCTATCGCGGCATCGGCATCAGCGACGGCTGCATCAGGGTTCTTGACAAGCAAGTAGTCCAAACCGCGGGCAAAGTGGTCAACGCTACGAGGCTTGGAATTGGCCAATAGGCTGTTGTAGTATTCTATATCGGCAAAATGCCGCTGGATATCGTCTTCGGTGAGTTGTGATTCACCGCTGATCAATGTCAATTTTGCCGGCAGCAGACGCGAATCGTTGATATCACCTATCTCACGGATGTAATGCGTCTTGCCGTTCAGCTTATTGTCCTTGGCGTAATATGACAAAGTGAACATGGGCATAGGCTCCACCTCAATGTTGTCATTCTGTACATGGCCACGCTGGCGGTTGGCATACTCGGGTTTAAAAGCGTCGTTGTCGGTTACCGTCAACAGTGTGTTGAAACGGTTCATGATTTCTTCGGCGGTTTCGGGCTCCTCCTCACCATCAATCTCTCGCTGCTCGGCTTTTTTGATGGCCGCGGTCGCCTCAATCTCGGCCGGGTTAAAGGTGGATTCATGCGTCTTGTTGCGACGGAAGATGGACATCGCTTTCTCGTAATCGGCATCACCGCCACGGGTGTCACCCATGCGTCGTTTTGCTTCACCACGCGCCATGTAGCCTGCCTCAAAATCGGGGTACTTCTTTAAGATGGCGGTAAAGTCATTGACTGCCTCACGGTATTGATGCGTGCGCATGTGCAGCAAGGCACGGTTGAACAGCGCTATGAAATTGGAAGGATTGCTCTTCAGGACAAAGTCAAAATCGCTGATGGCCTTATTGTTGTCCCCCACCTCGGCACGCAACAGTCCACGGTTGAAGTGTGCCTCTTGACTGGCGGGGTCCAGACTGATGGCATAATCATAGTCGGCCATCGCTCCAAAGTAGTCATCAGTATTATACTTCATATAAGCACGGTTGATGAAATAGCCCGCATATCGTGGTTCCAAAAGGATGGCACTGTCCATGTCGGCAATGGCACTCTCAAAATCACGCTTGGTGCGGGAAGCAATCTCGGCACGCATGACATAGGCGTTGGCGTTGTTCTTGCTCAAAGCGATGCCACGGTTCAGGTTTTCAAGGGCCTTTGTCGTGTCTTTGCTAGCAAGGTTCATCTGCGCCAGTCCAATATAGGCACGGTCATTGCGGTGGTCAAGGCTCAACAGACGGTCATAGGTCTTCTGCGCCTCATCATAGTCCTTCAAAGCACTTTGACATACCGCAAGGTTAAAAAGCAGATTCTTGTCTTCGGGCATGAGTTTGAGACCAGCGATATAGTCCTCAACAGCTCCCTTATAATCACTGAGGTTTTGGCGTGAGACGCCGCGCACCTGGTAGGCATCGACGATGAAGGGGTTGCGCTCAATCGCCATACCCGCATCCTGCTCTGCACCACGATAATCCTCCAGGCTGATTTTCGCCACCGAGCGGTAGAAATAAGGCTCAGCAAGGAAAGGCTTGGTCTTTATCGCCTGATTGAAGTACTGAATGGCGAGAATGTAGTCTTCAAAGTAGAGCGCATTGCGCCCAATGTTCACTACTTGGTCGGTATTGATTTGGGCATGAATTGCCCTTGCCGAAATCATCAGGAACAGCAAGCACATCAGGCGGCAATATGTCATCTTCTTTATCGTCATGACTTTAACATCACGGCAAAAGTAGCGGAATTTTTCGCAACCACCAAATAACAACACAACAGCGGGCACCGACAAGGTGATAAATTAAGCAAATTTAATCCAAATTAGAGAAAAACAATAATATACCTATTGATAAGGGCACCCGAAGATTATCCGAGTGCCCTTGTCTGACTAATGAGATGATACTGTCTGCTATCTAATGATCTTGACGGTTTGAGTAGTGCCGTCGCTCATCTGGCGGACAATGATGTTCACGCCAGGCAGCGGTTCGCTGTGTTCAATACCTGAGGCATCAAAGTAGCGTTCGCTTACGACAGTTGCCTCGCCTAATCCGTCTTCGGTCGTCTCCTCCACATCGGTGGGATCACTTGGAGCAGTCCACACCATATAGAACGTGGAGGTCGGGGTATTCGCTCTTGATGTTCCCGCCCTGCCATCAATATACTTATACTCGATATAGTGATGGTTGGGGAAGTCAGGATTCTCGGTCAGGTCCAAGATAGCGATCTTGCCGTAAATCTTGGTAGAATCAGGAACCGTGTCCGAGCCATAGACAATCTGCGACCTCATGGGAGCAGCACGACGCGTGCCTTGGTATGGGCCGGCAGAATGGAACGTGAAGGCTTGTACCTTATCAGGATCGAAACCGTCAGCATCAAATACGCGTACCCTTTCAATGTCGCTGATGCCACTGATGGAGTCATAGCCCGCCTTATATCCCAGATAAGAGTCATAACCGGCAATAATCTCATCACCGGCTGACGGATCAAGCTGCAGATAGTAAATGTTACAAGTGTCTATGCCGCCGTTGGGCGCAGGTTCACGCCATCTGGAATACTCGGCCTCGAAGTATCCACGTCCATTGTGCGTGCAGTCATACGTTACAATATTGTCACAACCCGTCAAGTCGATGGCATTGATGTGGTTGTGGGCATAAGTCAATACGCTCAAATCAGTGTTGCCGTCCAAGCCTTTCAGTGAATACAAATCATTGTTGTCGGCGCGCACGGTTTGCAGGCTCTTGCTCGTGAAGTTCAGGTCAGCAATGCTGTTTTTGCCAGGTTCGTTGATGGCAGTAGGCACAGCACCCGGGAAGACATAGCCATATTTCGTATAATTCGGCCATATCTTTTGATTTGTGTCATGATTGATACTGTCCTGGTTGCAGCAGTCAAAGTAGGTGAGCTGCGAATTGCGAGACACATTAAGCGTACGAACCATGCAGTTGTGCAGGTCAAACCATTTCAGGCCAGTGTTAGGCACCACATTCAATTCGCTAAGATGCGGGTTTTGCCAAATCTTGAGGGTGTCAAGCTGAGTTGTCGCGCCATTGGTGAACGCCTGAAGATTGGAGTTGGACACCCACGCTGTGATGAGGTTCACATTGGAATTCAGGTTCATTCCCTGACTTCCCAAAGCATCGCCCAGTGCATGGTCATTATAGGCGTGCAGATAGTGCAAGTTGTCATTCTTGGTGAGATTGAGTTCAATGAGAGATGGGTCATCATTTACCCATACCAAATTGAGCGTATCGGCATCAACCGGGTAACCAAAGGCCAAATCCACAGAGTCTTTAGGATAGGCCAGGTCATCAAAACCAGTGATCTTAGTCAGTTTGGGGTCAAAGTGGCAATATACATCAGTCAACGCGTTGCTGTTGTTGACAAGCACTGTCGTCAGATTTGGACGATGGTGGGCACGAATGCTGCGCAGACCACTGAAAGGTGTCGTTACCGCGCCTGCGTAAGTACCTCCGATACGGGCTCCGTTCATCGTGTAGAGTCTGAGGGAGTCTTTGGTTACTCCTGTGGTATAATTGGTCCATTGGAATCGCTGGGTAACGGTGTCAGGGATGGCAACGGTTCTATTGGTTTCAGGGTCATATCCACGCTGCTTGTAAGCGCACTCACGTGCATCAATATAGGTAATGGCGTCAACGTCTTGGACATCTACGTGATGAATCGGGTTGCCCCTGACAATGAGCGTGTCAATACTTGGATTGTGCACACCAATCGAGTCAAAATCAGAATAGGAGACATTGACGTAGTGGAGGTTAGGACACCTGCCGTTATTCAGGAAGTTCATGGAACCCTGCATGGTGGTCACGTCGGCTCCGCGCATGCCGATTACCGATAGCCTCTCAAGTGATTTGAGCGCTTCTTTGTGGTGCTTGCCGTTCAAGGTGCCGATACCCATGGAACGCATACCGTTGTAGTCAGCATAGAAATACTTCAGGTTATGGAGGTCCTGAATCCAGATGAAACGGGCATTAGAAACGTGGCAATGCGTCAATGCCGTCTGCTCGATACCAGTGTAACTGATATCAAGGTACTCCAGCTTGTCGTTATCCATCAGGTCAAGGATGTACAAGCCAGTCGTGTCATTGTAGTCCATCGTGTAATACTCCTGGTCATAGGCTTGCTGCCTGTAGGGGTACTTGAGGCGGGTGTCAGCCAGCCACAGGTACTTTTTGTAGTCGGGATAGTCCCTATTGGTAACCGAAGTACTGCCACCTGAATCGCGATAGCCCTTGCCCTTGTCGGGAGAAGATGTGTAGCGGGTGATGGTACGGTTATGGCTGACGTCAAGATAACGCAGCTCGGTGTTCTTGTGCAGATAGACCGAGTCCTTCAACTGGCAGTGGCTCAAGTCGAGATACTTGAGGTTGGGAAGTTGTTCCAACGAGGCGCTGTCAACACGGGCCGCCATAGTAGGCCAGTAAGCATAGTAATAATACTGTAAACTGGGCGCAGTTTCAGCGTGGCCATATGCGCCATCAGATTTCCTGTAGGTCTCATACCCGCCGCCAGGCACAACGGTCAGGTTCCTAAATGTGTAAAACTTGTTGTACTGTCCCTTAATGGTGTCGATAGGAACTCCCTGCAGCGAGAAGTTGTTACCGATGCGCTGGAAATAGTTGCATTGGTCGCTGTTACCGCTGATGTCCATATAGGTCAAAGCGGTGTTACCCAAGAGATAAAGGCCGCTGCCGTCACTCATCACTGTATCGGCAGTCATCTTGGTGATGCCAGGGTTGTTATGCATCTCCAAGCGTGTCATGCTCGGGTTCTTGCCCAGCATGAGGGCCGTTAAAGTAGGCGGCAGACTGGGAGCATGGAAGCTGGTGAAGCCGTTGTTGCCCAGGTCAAGTCCTGTAAGGGTGCCACAATCGCTGGCGCCAAGGGTTAAAGGACCACCAGCGAAACCACTATTGTTCTGCAAATACAAGAATGCAAGCGAGCCAATGCTTGAGAAGTCACCGGTTGCGGCTCCAACCGATGCATAGTTGTTACCGTTCAGGTACAAGCTATTCAATGCAGAGCAGCCATCAGCACCTATGAGTGTGAAATTGCTGCGGGGCAGGCCGTCATTATTCAATTGCAGATAAGACAGATGGGTGTCACCTGATATATTCAAAGTTTCCAGCAGTGGACTGCCATTTACCCAGAACTGCGTCATGTTGATTGTGCCGCTTGTCACATTATTTGAAACATCGACTGTCTTTAAGTGGGAGAAACCTGTCAGGCCTTCGGTCAAAGTTCCCAATTTGGAGTTACTGCACAACACGGTTTCCAAATAGGGGTTGTTTGTCGGTGTAAGGTAGTCAAGCAGACCGCCAGTGCGGAAGAAAACGTCACAATTGCTGATGTCCAAATACTTGAGGGCGCTCAGGTAGCGAATGGTGCTACTGTACCCAAAACTACTGTTATTTTTCAGAATCAGTGTCTCAAGTTTGTTATGGCTTGCAGTAAAGCCGAGACTTGTTGTTGTTTGACCTGTATTGGTCAGGTCGCAATATACAAGGCCAGTTTGAGCTGCTATACCCGGAGACCATCCATTCAGTCCAGTATCATTGGCAAGGATGAGCGTGTCTATGCACGAGACTTGATATTTGTTATAAATGGCCTGGAATGAGTCCAACACGGAACAATCTGACAAATTCAGGTAGGTTAACGTCGATAAGTTCACGGGGAATTGAATATAGCCTTCAGTGGGTGTTGTGCCTGAAACAGTAGCTGAGGAAGAGAATCCTTTGAGCTTTGTACTGCCCGTGGCTTTCAGGTGCTGGAGCGAAGTGGAATTAGGCAAGTATATGCGGTCAAGCTTTTCGCAGTCGCTCATTTCCAAATACTTGAGCTTAGTCAACGCTGAGCCGACAGTGCTGCTCCAGTAGTCGTAATTGGTGCAACCATTCATGATCAATCTCTCAAGATTTGTCAAATAATGCAGGTTGCCGCTGGAGTAGAAATTGACATTGTCAGACAAATCCACATACTTGAGTTTGCTGTTACCGGTTCCCAATTTTAAGCCTGCACCCGGATGAGCTGAGGTACCGATTGTATCATTTACTGAACTAATGTTGCAATCGCAGGCCTTGAGTGTCTGCAACGCAGTAAGCCCTGAAAGATCAGCGCCCGTGGTTAGATTGCTGTTCCCGCTGATGTCAAGATAAGTCAGACCAGTGAGCAATTCCAGACCCTTGAGATTAGTGATGTCCGTAACATTCAAGCTGGGCAGGTCAAGCGTAGTAAGCGAGGACTCGTTAAACGAGGCTCCATCGCTGACGCCTGCAGCTCTTGCCACCGCTGCCCTGAAAGCGTTGTCAGGGAAATTGGTGGAATTGAGTGTTACACTTGCCTGTGTTAGGCTTGTGCCCATTAGCACGAGCAGCACAGGTAAACATAATCGTGTTAGTAAACTTTTTTTCATAATAAATTATCATTTAGTGATGTTGTAGGCATCAATTGGTTATGTTTACGCAAAGTAATATTGATATAGAGACAATAGCACTTTTAAATGGCAAATATATACACACTTTTTAAATCGAACAATAAAACTGTCAAAAAACACACAAACACCCTACAAAGCAACATCAAGAAGCCCACACAAAAATTAAAATGTTTCTTAAAATCCGCCAAATGATTTGGCAGGTTGTGGAAAAAGTGCGAAATTTGAAGTTTGAAATTGAAAACCGACATCAAACAATGAGAAAATATATCATCTTCAGCCTTTTGCTCGCCATGATCCTGGCGCCCGCCAACATGGATGCACGCAAGAAAAAGGACAAGAAAACCGACAAACGAGGCGTTGACGTGGAAAATGTCGTCGCCAACGTAGAGCAACCTATGCATGAGGTTGCCGTCACCGATGCAGCCCACCAACTTTACGGCGAGTGGGACATCGTAATGCTGCGCAACAACAAGAAAGTGTACACCCTGGAGCGCGCCTACCTGTATCTTGACTTTGCCGGTGGCAACAAAGTTTATGGTAATAATGGATGCAATACCGTTAACGGCACTTTTCAGTTGAGTGGAAACAACCTGAAATTTAACGATTTCATCACCACGTCGGAATCATGCCACAACGTCACCAACGAAAAGACCATCATGCACGCGCTTGCCGATGTGCGTCGCTATACCTTGCAGGCACAATATAATGCCCAGTACCTGAACCTGATGAACAACAAGGGTAATGTGGTGCTGGTGCTCAAGCGTCACAACCTTGACATGATGAACGGCCCATGGTTGGTCAAGGAGATTAACAGCGAGAATGTATCGGATCTTAACATGCGCGTTGTCATCGATGCCGTGATGAAGACCATTCACGGTGACACAGGCTGCAACATCATCAACGGCATCATCACGCTTGATCCCACCAAGGACATGGCCATCCAATTTGAGGACCTGTGTTCCAACGAGCACGACTGCGAGGAGATTGCCGGAGAGACGGCATTGTTGCTGGCTCTCGAGAGCACAGAATCCTGCAAACGCATCAACCAGAACGAGATGGCACTGCTCGACAACAAGGGCAATATCGTCATCGTGTTGCAACGCATCACCCTCCGTTAACCAGCAACAACTAAAATAGAAAAGCGCGCCCACAGCAGGACGCGCTTTTGTTATACTGCAGTGAGTATTTATCACTTCACAACACGCTTGACAGCGGTGGTGCTGCCGTTACCATAAGTCGTGACGATGATATTCAAACCGTCAAGAGGCTCCGAGCTTTCTATGCCCGACGGACTGATATACCGCACGTCAACGGGCTGTTTGCTGCCAATCATTTCATCTACCGAGCCCGTGGCGACCACCTTGAGGGGATAGATCAAATAGTTCTTGAAATAGTCCTCATCGGTGGCGGCAATGCGTCTCATTCTTGATACCGGGTCATAGGTCCATTCCTCAACAAGTTTGAAGATGGAGAGGATGCTATACCAACATCCATCGGACATTTGAGCCTCAAGACCGGGTACATAATCAAAGCAGAGTTTGACAACAACCGAATCATTCTCGCTGCACAAGCAAGGCACACCATCCACAACATGGAAATAGCCGTCGGCACGTCCCAACTCGTTGCCACGCGCTCCCAGATAGTCCTTACTCAAGTCATAATCAAAGACCGTGAGTGTGGGGAAGTCAGCCGATTCAAGCGGGGCCGGTGCACACGTCAGGACAAAGCGGGGATTGGTCGTTTGGTCAACAAGGGTTCCCTTGACTGTGCCAGGTGCAATCACATTAAGCGACTCCACAGTGTTGAACAGTTCTTCGTCTCCCGAGCAATCAAGTGCAATCCAGTCGGGATACCAAGGCATCCACTCGGCATATCCCCACTCGGCATAGGTATCATAATAAATCTCTTCTACATTGTCGGTCACATAAACCAGCATACCATCATCGGCCTTGCTGGCAGCTGCGACATACAACGTGTCGTTGAGCTTGTATTGAGCACCGTTCTCGCCCTCATAGAGCACTTTCCACAGGCGGGTGCCAGGGTCTTCGGTTATGTTGATAGGATACAATTCCATAATGCCGTTGTAAATGGTCATCATACCTTCGATGCTATAAAGTTCGCTGGGATCCACATGAGAGTAATTGAGACCAAACTTGTTGAATCCCGTCAATGTTGCCTCGTAGGTCTGGCCTTCTTCATCAGTCTCATTGCAGGAAATGGTAAAAGTACCGTTATTGTGCTCGCGGCTCAAGTGGACGCCATCAAACGAGACCTTGTAATTCATCCAGCCCTCCTCGGGGTCAGCAACATAGGATAGGTATCCCGTGCAATCGAATGCAGAATAATAGTACTCGTCAAGGATGTTGATAGCATTGACAAAGTGGGCAGGTTCACCAATCTCAAGCAACCCTTTATAAGTCGTTTTTACGCCCGTCCAACCAGCAGGAATGACGGCGCCCAGCGGGTATTCCTTACCCGTGTCACCATAGATAAGACCGGCATAGGCCTCGCCTTCTTCATCGAGCTGCATCACATACAGGAATTCGTTCCACTGATAGTTGACATAAACATCGCTGGTAAACTGGAATGCAGTACCATCCTCCAGAGATGCCAGATGGCTGAGCGAGTCAAGCTTAGTGATGTTGGGGTCGATGGGGTCCTCGGGGTCGGGATCGACAGGACCATCGCCGCTGGTGGTGACCACGATGCTGGCGACTTGGGCATTTTTGGTGCCCACATGGGTAAACGACACCGACGACTCGCTGCCGGTCCATGTGCCCACGCCACCAGTAACGGTATAGTCACCCACGTTAGCCAATAAGTCAAAGTTCGTCGTGTTGGCAGCATTGATGGTAATACCGGTAATGGAACCCTCGGCTACCGACAAAGAAATGGAACCATCGACATAGATACGCAGACTAAAGTTGCCCTGAGAGTTCCAGATGCGTGTCTCGGTAGCGCCATCGGTGGCCGACAGCGTTACGCCGTTAACAGTTTTGGGACCGGCTTGAACAAGGTTGGTTCCAGAGCCTGGCTCAGGTACAGCAAAGCCCATAGCAGTAATGCCATCGGCGGTCGAGAAGTCAAGAGTGACTACCTCGGCCTGTAATACACAAAAGGCCCATAAGGCCATCAAAAAGAGTGAGTAAAAACGTTTCATCGCACATTAATATGTTTTTCTGGTACAAAATTACTGCCAATAACTGTAATAAATACAACAATGGCCCGAAAAAAGTTTTTAACAACCACTTTTACCGGGCCACTGCCGTTGTCGGTTAGAATTTGCTATTTTGTGAGGAGCAGTCCATCAATATTTAAATACCATTTCCCTTCATGATAGTTTAATGAGTAACCATTCACTACCAGCATGGCATCATCATTAGTGAGGACATAGGGTGCGGGCTTTTCTTTTTCCCATTTCTCGCTATCAAGAGCAATCAAATCCTTCTTGTTGACCTCAAAGGACTGAGTTGTTCCGCTTTCAAATTCCAAATCTATTATTGCCTTGTCATTGTTAAAAGTAATATCCGAGAATTCTCGACCTTGAAGCAATTCCAAATGACGGAAACCGTCGGGTATATCCATCTTTTGAGATAATTCCCAATTGGAATAATTGTCATAATGGACATTGGCATTGTTGTTATGCACATGAGAGACCTTTCCGATGACTGCATCTTTGGCAATCAAGTCTGTTATATCATCAAAACGGTAAAAGTCTTGAATATAGTCCAATTTCCCGTCGATGGCAGCTGCAGTCTTACTATCTACCGACTGGAGCCACTTCTCATATTGGTCACCAGAGATGGGAAATTGCGTCAAGCCAGCATCAGTGAAAGCCTTACGTGCCTCGCCTTTCAAGTGGTTGAGCGTAACGTTGGGGATGCTTTGTGGTCCCACCGAGATGAGGAAAAGGATGAGTGCAAACGAGGCGGGAATGAGCCAGATGCGCTTGTTGCGGGTAAAAATCAGCCACAGGCACACTCCATAACACCACAGGTTGAACACCAGCAGGTAGAGTCGGCTCACCGTGATGCCGTAGTCGCTCAAGCGACGGCCGATAGCTACTGTCATCAGTGCAAGCAATGGCAACATCACTACAGGCAGCCAGCGCGTAACGGCTTTGAACAGTTTGTTGCCTTCGAGGTGCTGGATAGGATATGTGATATAGATGAGGAGCACCATCAGCACCATGCTTCCACTTACAAGATAGCTCACACCGCCCACAGGCAATGACCATTGCATCAGAATCTTGATGGCATAGGCATAGAGCGTAATCATATACAATCCCAGCAGCGGAAGGAAGAGATACTGCAAAACGCCTTTAGAGAATCGCGAGAATTCGGGCACATCGGCAAGATACTTGTTTTCGTCCTTTGGGATGAGTATCATGAATAATGAGGGTGCCAGCAGCACCATGCACACTGTCCAGATATCCATACATATTTCATTGTAGTTGACCTGTATGCCAAAGAGCATTCGCAAAGACTCGAGCAACAACATCAACCCAAAAGTCAAGACACCGCCGATAGCAGCCGAGAGAGCAAGTGATGCAAGGGTACGGATAGAGAAATTCCAGAAGGGCATTTCCAGGTTCCTGCGATAGAAACAAAGGAGAAATATGGCAAATCCGAAGGATGCCACTGTGGCGCTCACGGCAATCATTTGGGGAATGGAGAAACGATCGAACTGAGCCAAATAGGCCGACACGCCGAACCATGCGGCATGCAGTACAACCTGCGTGAGCACTGCCGCAATTCTGCTCTTGAAATCTTCGGTCAACAACGAGAGGGCCACGGCAAGCAAAGCACCAGTTGCGGGGTAGAAGATGAGGAAAAACTCCAACTTGGCACCCGTGCGCCCACCGTGATTGTGGTAGATGAGGAAACACGTCAGGAAGATAACGAGCAGCATCGCCAGCGGGAAACGCTTGAACGACTGGCCAAAGCGGTCAATTACCGCACTTAAAGATACTTTCTTGAGAATGCTCATAGTATTATTGTCGAATGGTATATGATTTAAACGGATGAAGTCATGCGTAATTGCTGTTAAAACGGTTAAAAACATTTAAATAATAATTTGCACACAATGGGATTTCGTAGTAATTTTGTGACCGCTAAAAGCAGTATGGCGGCTTGTCGCTCGTTAACTCATGGTTGCGAGAGGAAAGTCCGGGCAACACAGAGCATCACATTTCTTAACGGGAAGCTATGGGAGACCGTAGGGTTAAGGTGACAGAGAATAACCGCCGCAACCTCACGCGTGGGGAGTGCGGTAAGGGTGAAAAGGCGGGGTAAGAGCCCACCGGGCGCTGTGGTGACACAGCGTGCCGCACCACCTGTGAGTTGCAAGTTCATGTATACCGGCATCTAAGGGCTGCTCGTCCATTGCCGGGGGGTAGAACGCTATATCGGCGCAGCAATGCGTCGGACAGATAAATGACAAGCACCTGCCTTAACGGTAGGCACATAACCCGGCTTATAGCCATACTGTCTTTTTTCTTGTCATACATTAAAAATCGATTTTTATGGCACGAAAAGAAGAATTAGCGCGCCAGTGGGAGCGCACCATAGACTACCTTTTTAACCAGCGTCCGGCATTTGAACGAGATGGAGCATCGGGGTATAAACCCGGTCTGGGCACTGCTATTGCGCTGGATAAACTCTACAATGAGCCTCACCGTAATTACCGTATCATACACATCGCCGGCACCAACGGCAAGGGCTCTACTGCCCATATGCTGGCATCCTGCCTGCAACAGTGCGGTTACCGCGTGGGATTGTTCACTTCGCCCCATCTGATTGACTTTAGGGAACGCATCCGCGTGAACGGCAAGCAAATCAGCCGCAGCTTTGTGATGCGCTGGGTGGCCGACTTCCACAAGAGGAATAAAAGCGGCTTGAACCCATCCTTTTTTGAGTTGACCTCGGCCATGGCATTTGACTATTTCGCCCAGCGCAACGTCAATGTCGCCGTCATTGAGACCGGACTGGGCGGCAGGCTCGACAGCACCAACATTGTAACCCCCGAGATATCGATTATCACCAATGTGGGCTTGGACCATCAGCAGTTTCTCGGCAACACCATTGAAGAGATCGCCCTTGAAAAAGCGGGCATCATCAAGCATGGGCAACCCGTAATTGTGGGACATGCCGATGAACCCGTGAGAAGTGTGCTGGAAAAAGAAGCTAAGCGCTTGTATGCCGAAATCAAGTTCGCTCAGGACAAGCCCGAAGTAACCGGCGCTACACATGTTGACGGAATGCTGCGCCTTACTACAAACAATTACGGTGATATCGACTGCCAACTTACAGGCGATTACCAGCGTGAGAATGTGAATACCGTCCTAACGGCACTCAGCCTTCTCAAACGGTTGAAATACCGCATCCAGCTTGATGCCGTCCACAAGGGCTTTGCCCATGTCATCGACAACACCGGTCTCATGGGCCGTTGGATGAAGGTCGGTGAAAAGCCCCTTACCATTTGCGACTCGGCCCATAACCCACCTGCATTTGAGCAAGCAATGAAACAATTGAAAAACGGAGGTTATGACGACCTGCACATCGTACTGGGATTTATGGCCGACAAGGATGTGGAAACTATGCTCAAGATGCTCCCGACTAAGGCGAAGTACTATTTCACTCAAGCCCAGTCAAAACGTTCCATGTCTGCCAAGACGCTAGCAAGCCATGCCAAAAAGGCAGGTCATGAGGGCAACACTTATAACGATGTTGCCACCGCCCTTGCCGCAGCCAGGAAAAACGCTAATGAAAACGGTTTGGTGTACATCGGCGGTAGCATGTATGTGATTGGCGAACTGTTAAAGCACATCGGCTACAACGACAATCTAGGTTAATAGAGAATCCCATTGCAGCGAATACCGGCGCACTCCCCCACACCAGCCTGCGGGGAGCGCGCTGCCTTTTGTAAACACGATACAACGGCAATTCAAAGTGCAATTATTTGTTATATCAAGGTTGTGCAATGTAAAACTAATTAAAAAGAAGCGGTTTGGCTATTAATTTATTTTAAAATACTTGGCACAACTATTGTCAGTGTCGATTTTAGTTGTACTTTTGGCACAGTATTTGAAAAGTTAATTTTAACAGTTTGAAATTTTAAAATCAACAATAATTTAACATACAAGAGACACATGAAAAGAAATTTGAAATTAGTAGCCATGCTTATTGCTGCCTCGATTTTGGGATCGGCCGCAACCATGATGGCAACAAGTGCGTTGCAAAAGAAAGGTGTCATTACCGACACATACGTATTGAATAAGGAGAGCCAGCCCGTGAGCAACGACGGCTTTGTAAAAACCTCGGTTCGTACTGTAGATATGAGCCGCGACTTCACCGATGTTGCCGAGAGCACTATTAATACTGTGGTCAGCATCAAGAGCTATGCTACACCGCAGCAGAGCATGTACGGGGGCGACTTCTTTGACCCGTTCGAGTTCTTCTTTGGCCCGGGCTATGGTCAGGGACAGCGTCAACGCCAACAGCAGCAGCCCAAGAAAAGTGAACCCCAGCCCCGCGGCATGGGCTCGGGCGTGATTATCAGCCCTGACGGCTATATCGTTACCAACAACCACGTCATCGACGGCGCCGAGAAACTTGAGGTGACCCTCAACGACAACCGCACATTTAACGCTACCGTGGTAGGCACCGACGAGAAGACCGACATCGCCTTGATCAAAATCAATGCCAAAGACCTGCATGCCATTACCTTCGGCAACAGCGATGCCGTCAAGGTTGGTCAGTGGTGTGTTGCCGTGGGTAACCCCTTTGGCTTCAACTCCACCGTCACCGCCGGTATCATCAGTGCCAAGGCGCGCGGCATGAACACCAACGACAACGGAGGCATCAAGGCGTTCATCCAGCATGACGCTGCCGTTAACCCCGGCAACTCAGGAGGCGCACTGGTCAACACCGCAGGTGAGCTCATCGGTATCAACACAATGATTTATTCCCAGACAGGTAACTACAGCGGCTGCTCGTTTGCTGTTCCCAGTAACACCGTCAAGAAGGTTATCACCGATATCAAGCAGTATGGTACCGTTCAGCGCGCCGTGCTCGGCATCCAGTACAGCGAGCTGACTGCCGAGAAAGCCAAGGAAGAAAATATTACAGCCACGAATGAAGGTCTGTATGTCGCCAAGGTCACCGACCGTGGCGCTGCCAAGGAGGCCGGCATCCAGGAAGGCGACGTCATCGTTAAACTTAATGGTGCACGTGTAAAAGACAGCGGTGAAATGCAAGAAGAAATGAACAAGCTGCGCCCTGGCGACAAAGCCGAGATTGAGTACTATCGCGACAACAAGCTCAAACGCACCACTGTCACCTTCAAGAACGACCAAGGCAATACCAAGATGACCAAGCAGAGCGATGTTATGTCGCTGGGATGCGCGTTCACCGAGCTGAGCAAGGATGAAAAGGAAGACCTTGCCATCAGCAAAGGTCTGAAAGTGGTCGGCGTCAAGGCGGGTAAATTCAAGAACGCAGGCATCCGTGACGGATTCATCATCACCGATATCAATAATATTCCTGTGGATTCGCGTGACGATGTGGAAAGCATCTATAACCAAATCATGCGCAGCAGTGACAGCGACAAGGTGATGTTTATCACTGGCTTCTACCCCACCGGCAAGAAGGTTTACTATGCTGTTGACCTGAGCGACGACGAGGACTGATTACAAGACTCATAAATATATCATAAATTGTGGCAACGACCTGTTGGTGTCGTTGCCACAGTTTTTTCATTATCAGACAAAGGCTGAATACTCAAGGATTGTAGTAATCCTTGTGATAATATGCAAGCAATTCCTGCAGATGGCGGTAGGCCTCGGCTGCTGGGCCATCAGGGTCCAAGTCCATGGATTCGAGATAACTGTTGAGCGCCATGCGCACGTCGCCGTTCTGCCGGTAAGCGTTTCCGCGCAGGTAATAGGCATTGGCCAGTGTTTCCTTGGAAACGCCGTTGCTCTCGATAATTTCGCTAGCAGCATTGAGGGCATCTTGTCCCTCGCTGCGTGAGAGCATGTCTTTGATTTCTTGTATGGTTTTCATAATTACGGGACAAAATTACAAGTTCTTCGTGAATTATCATTACCTTTGCCTGAAAATATTTGCGAATGAATGTCACAGGTGTAAAACCAGACAAGTCGGCCATTATCACCATGCTGACCACGACACCCGCCGAGGAACTATATCGGCAGGCCGACCAAGTGCGCCACGATGCCGTGGGTGACGAAGTTCACCTGCGCGGGCTCATTGAGTTCTCCAACATTTGCCGCAACGACTGCCTGTACTGTGGCCTGCGTCGCAGCAACAAGACAGTAAAGCGCTACCGACTAAGCGAAGACGAAATTGTCGAGACAGCGCATCGTGCAGCAACGATGGGTTTCAAGACCATTGTGCTGCAAGGGGGCGAAGACCTACATTTTGACCAAGCGAAGATGTGTCGCATCATCGAGCAAATCAAACTGCTGGATGTAGCTCTCACGCTCAGTGTAGGCGAACGGGAGTATGCCGACTACAAGGCATGGCGAGATTCGGGAGCCGACCGCTACCTGATGCGCATTGAGACGACCGATCGCGACCTTTACCACAAACTCAACCCCGGCATGAGTTGGGAACGCCGACATGAGTGCCTGTTGATGATTCGTGAATTGGGGTATGAACTCGGTTCTGGTATCATGGTGGGTTTGCCGGGACAATCAGTCGAGTCCATAGCGCAAGATTTGCTTTACCTGAAGGAAATAGGCATCGACATGGCTGGCATCGGGCCATTCATCCCCCACCCAGAGACTCCGCTGACCTGTGAAACGGGCGGCACATTGGAACAAGCCCTGCGCACCATGGCTGTAATGCGTCTGCTCATGCCTGACATCAACATTCCCGCCACTACTGCGATGGAGAGCCTGCACCCGCAAGGACGAATTATGGCTCTGCAAGCGGGCGCTAACGTAGTCATGCCCAATGTCACCGAAGGCGAGTACCGCCGACTATATGAGCTTTATCCGGGCAAAATATGTGTCAATGATACTCCAGCCTATTGCCGCAGTTGCATCAGCCTGAAGATTCAAAGCATCGGTCGCCGTATCGGACAAGGCTATGGAGGACATAAGTGCCATAAGTTAGAAGTTAGGAATTGACTATCAACTATAATAAAAACGAAATCAAGATGAACGAAAAAAACAAAGACCAGCAGGAGCAGATGCGCCTGGGACAACTCAAAAAC
Source organism: Muribaculaceae bacterium (assembly GCA_017427945.1). Taxonomy (GTDB): domain Bacteria; phylum Bacteroidota; class Bacteroidia; order Bacteroidales; family Muribaculaceae; genus Sodaliphilus. The sequence continues at coordinate 18,700 of JAFRRT010000002.1, forward strand.
CTTGTGATGCTCGCCGCAGCCGACGAGCGTGTTACCGACTCTGAACTGGCCGTGCTGCTCGCTGTGGCCTCACGAGAGAACATTTCCCCCGAGGACTTCAACCGCGTCATCGAGGACCCCGACAGCGTCAGCATCGATCTCCCCGAGGACGAGGACACCAAACTCGCCTATTTGCGCGATATGGTAGCGATGATGATGGTGGACGGCGAACTCGACGAGCAGGAACTGTCCATTTGCAAGATTTACGCTATGGCGCTGGGCTATCGCAGTTCCATCGTCGACGGCATGATTGCCGGTGTGGTTGACAGCCTTGATGCCGAGGATGCCGAAAAGTGATTTCATCATGAAAAGATGGCGGTTTATTTGGCTGTTGGCCCTACTGGCTTTCCCAGCCTTGTGCATTGCCCAAGACGAGGGCGAAATGCCTGTGGACATCGAGACCTTTGTCGCACAGGTAAATGAAAAATGCCCTATCACTTACGGTGAAGGCTGGGGTTTGAGTTCATGTACCCTTATAGGCGATACTGTGTCGCTGTCAATGGTGGTACCGGCAAACTTTGGCTTTGTCCTGCCAATGCTAACCGGTAATGCCGAGAACGTGAAACGACTGTGGGTCAATCAGCTGTCACAATACGGATCACAATGGAACCAGCTTGTGGATTTACTGGTATCTTCCAACAAATCACTAAAGCTTGTCTTAAAGCCCGAAGACAACAGTACTGAAGGCGTCATTTTGTTTGAGCCTGCTGACTTCAAGAAAGAATAGAACCATTTTTGGAAGGTTCTAAAGCATTTGGTCTAAATGATGTAGCCCTTCGTCGATTAGATTTGGCACGGTTCTTGCCAAAGAGTAATTTAGCAGCAACAAAACGCTAAAAACTGGAATAACAATGAAAAAGACTGTATTTGTAGCATTAACAGCAACGGCATTGCTGATGTCCAGCTGCCAGACGATGAACCAATTCTATGGTGCAACCACCGGCGCATCTATCGGTGGCATGTTCGGTTCGGCCATCGGTGGTATGGTTGACGGTCCTCGTGGCAGTGACCTGGGAACAGTGGCTGGAATGGCAATCGGCGGTATCATTGGAGCCGCTGCAACCGCGCCCAAGACCGATGACGGCAATTACCGCTCCTCGGACTACTACTATGACTATGATATGGATGACTATCGCGAGAACAACTATTACAGCCCTTATGCCAACATAGAAATCCAAGAGCTGCGTTTTGTTGACGAGAACAACAACAATGCCCTTGATGCCGATGAGCACGCCAAGTTGATTTTCATCATGCGCAACACGGGCCGTGATTATGTTTATGACATTGCACCCGTCATCACCGTGAGCGGTACCAAACAAATCTACCTCTCACCCACGGCCATTGTCAAGGAACTGGCACCCGGTAAGGCTGTACGTTATCAGAGTGAGATAATCGCTACCAAGAAACTGAAGAGTGGCACTGCTGACTTCTCCATCGGCTTCTCGGACGGTGACAAACTCTATACCATGCGCTCATTCCAGCTGCGCACCAATCGTCGATAACGCTCCGACATATTATAAAGACTTGGGGGCAACAGTTTGACTCTGTTGTCCCCAAGTTATTTTATTGATATATGATTCCTTGATTTACAAGATGACGCGCTGAGCGTTAACTGGCTCGTTGACAAAGACACTGGCAAGGGGGGAGAAATGTTCCGGGTCTTCGGTCGTGTAGTAGCGGCAAGTTCCGCCCTGGCTGCAATGACGCTCTATCTCGGGATGTCGCTGCAAGTAGTCGGCAAGGCTATCGGCCACAATGGGTCCTTGTTGAATCACTTTTACCTCTGCCGGCATGTATCGGTGAATCTTATCGATGAGCAACGGATAATGTGTGCAACCCAGTATCACTGTGTCGATATCGGGGCACTCACTCAACAGCAGGTTAATGTCTTTTTTCACGAAATAGTCTGCCCCATCGCCAGCGCTCTCACGATTCTCAACCAAAGGCACCCACATGGGACAAGCATGGCCATGCACCTTGAAGTCGGGGTACATGCCCTCGATTTCGATATTGTAGCTGCGGCTGGCAATGGTACCCGGTGTGCCGAATACTCCGATGTGGCCCGTGCGCGTCAACTCGCCAACTCGCTCCACCGTGGGCCTGACAACACCCAGCACACGTCTGTCGGGGGCAATCTTGGGCAAATCATTCTGCTGGATGGTGCGCAAGGCCTCGGCAGATGCAGTGTTACATGCCAAAATAATGAGGTGGCAGCCTTGAGCAAACAAATGCTTCACAGCTTGTAAGGTGAACTCATATACCAGTTCACGCGACCGCGTGCCATAAGGTGCTCGCGCGTTGTCACCAACAAACAGGTAATCATACTGAGGCAGCACCCGACGGATGTCCCGCAGGATGGTCAGTCCACCGAATCCCGAGTCAAATACTCCGATAGGCGCCTGCCCGTTGCCGTTATTTGCCATTGTCTCCATTCAAGATGATTTCTTTACCGCAAAGGTAATCCATTTTTCGGAAATTTTTCGTATCTTTGCAGATTAAAATGAGATATGCCGCAATGATGACTCCTTATAAGCCATATGACCTGAATCTGCGTGGACGATTGGTGACTATCGACCGCCCATGGGTCATGGGCATCGTCAATATCACGCCCGACTCATTTTACAGCGGCAGCCGCGTTACCGACGAGCAGACACTCATCACCAGAGTAAGGCAGATGCTTGTCGAGGGCGCTGACGTGCTTGACATTGGGGCTTGTTCCACACGTCCGGGCAGCGAACAAGTGTCGCCCCAGAGCGAGATGGAACGGTTGCAGTGGGCGCTCGACATCATCCGCCGCGAGGCTCCTGATGCCATCATTTCGGTTGACACATACCGCGCCGGTGTGGCACGTCAATGCGTTGAGCAGTGGGGCGTGGACATCATTAACGATATCTCGGGCGGCACGATTGACGAGGCAATGTTCGCTACAGTGGCCGAGTTAAAGGTGCCCTATGTGCTGATGCACATGCGCGGTACACCCGACACTATGGCATCGATGACCGACTACAATGACGTAACCGCCGACGTGCTGGAGTGGATGGCACGCCGCATCGATGAGTTGCGCCAGCTGGGTGTCGCCGATGTCATTGCGGACCCCGGATTTGGCTTTGCCAAAACCATGGAACAGAACTATGAACTGCTGGAACGCCTGGAAGTATTCCATGCACTCGATGCACCGCTGCTGGTAGGTGTATCACGGAAACGCATGATATACACACCGCTGGAATGTACAGCCGACGAGGCACTGAACGGCACTACCGCAATCAACACGATTGCGCTTGAACGCGGAGCCCACATCCTGCGTGTGCATGACGTTAGGGCGGCAGTCGAAGCAGTAAAGATCGTTAATTTGCTGCGCCAAGGCACAAACACAAAAACAACACGATAATGGCAACATCAATTTTCACACTTTTCAGCATCAAGGACCTGATTGATATCCTGTTGGTAGCGACACTGCTGTTCTACCTCTATCGCACCATGAAGGATTCAGGGTCACTCGACATCTTTGTGGGTGTGCTGGCCTTTGTCGTAGCTTGGGTCGTGATGTACAAGATCATGGACATGCGCCTGATTGGTACCATCATGGACAAGTTCATTGACATCGGTCTTTTCATTCTTGTCATCCTGTTCCAGGACGAGATTAAACGGTTCCTCACCGAACTGGGTTCAAGACGTGGACTTAGATTATTCGGCCGACTATTCAAGAGCAAAACTGAGGTAGGTGAAGAAAAGAAGTGGATCATGCCTGTTGTATATGCCTGCATGAATATGTCAAAATCCAAGACCGGTGCTTTGATTGTCATTCAACAGGACATCTCGCTGACTGACTATGAGCGCACGGGTGACGTCATCAACGCCGACATCAACTCCCGCCTGATAGAGAACATCTTCTTCAAGAACAGCCCCCTGCATGATGGAGCTCTCATCATTGCGGGAAGCAAAATCATGAGTGCTGGCTGCATTCTGCCCGTATCTCACGACGTGAACATTCCCCGCTATTTGGGATTGCGACATCGCTCGGCTAAAGGTATTGCTCAGGCAACTGATGCTATCGCAGTTGTTGTCAGCGAGGAAACCGGGCGTATCTCCTACGCCCACAAGGGCGAATTGCACCTGAACCTGTCGAGCACCGACCTCGAGCATGCACTATCGGCCCTCGTAGAGAACAAATCAGTTTCATAATACCTATGTTTGACATCGACGGCACATTGGTTAGCCTTGACCTGGTTGAACGGTTCTTTTGCTGCGACCTGGACACTTGTCTGGGGGCCTGCTGCATCGAGGGCGACTCGGGTGCTCCGCTCACCGAACAGGAGTACCAGCAACTCAAGGAAATACTACCCGAGATATGGGACGACCTTCTGCCACAAGCACAACAGCAAATCAAGGAGCATGGTGTGGCCTGCATCGATGTAGAGGGTGAACTGGTCACCCAACTCGTCGGCGGCGCCAACTGCGTCTTCACGACCTATGAACGTGGGGGCATGTGCCTGTGTGCCATAGAAAAAGCTTACCGTGAGGGGCGTATCAAGTGGCGCAAACCTGTCTCATGCCATCTTTACCCTGTGCGCATTAAGCACTACAACGGTTATGACGCGGTGAATTATGACCGTTGGAAAATCTGCAAATGTGCCGAGGTCTTGGGGAGGCGCGAAGGCATCAGGCTTTACCAGTTCCTGCGCGAACCGCTAATTGAACAATATGGCCAAGAGTGGTATGACAAACTTGTGCAGAACTGCGAACTGTACATCAAGGAATACCTCTCATAGAATCGAGTAGATGAAACACGACTTTCAATATCTTAACAACAAGTTTTGAAAATGTGAAGTATGGGAACAATCAATTTCACTCAAATCCTTAGTGCAACACTTGTGTTGCTCAGTATCATAGATATTGTGGGTTCGATACCCATCATTCTGCAGTTAAGGGAGAAAGGGCGTCATGTGGATGCCACCAAAGCGACCATCTACTCCACCCTGCTCATGGTGGGTTTCTACTATGGTGGCCACTGGCTGCTGCACATCTTCAACTGCGACATTCACTCATTTGCCACTGCGGGCGGCTTCCTAATGTTCCTGATGGCGCTGGAGATGATTCTCGACGTGGAGATTTTCAAGAACAACACGCCTAACAAGGGTGCGACAATGGTGCCGATGGTTTTCCCGCTCATCGCAGGTGCCGGCGTGCTGACGACGCTGATTTCCCTCAAGGCAATGTACGACGATATTAACATCTTTATCGGACTGGCCATCAATATGGTATGGGTATTCCTCGTCATCAAGAGTACAGGCAAGATTCAAAAAGTGCTTGGCGAAGGTGGCATGATGTTCTCCCGCAAGTTCTTCGGTATCATTCTGCTTGCCATGAGCGTAAAGATGATGACCGAGAATATAGCCCATTTGTTCTGAATTAGTTCAGAACAAGTGCGAGGTTAGAGGTAAGAGATAATCATTGACTCTTATCCTTTTCCACAATATTGCCGAATCCCTAAAGATATTATTTGCATATCTCATTAATTGTCATTACATTTGCAGTGACAAAGCAAGCCCTATAGATATAGAATCAGTGTTTATTAGTATATATGTTTTAACTTAACCTACTTAAATTTTATGAAGAGATTTTTTTCACTAATTGCAATTTCCCTGCTGTTCATGTCAGCATGGGCTGCTAACACCTATGTGAAAGTGACCAGCATTGACCAACTGGAAGCTGGCGTGAACTACATCCTCGTCAATGAGGAAGCCAGTCGCGCCATGGGTGAAATCACTGGTACCTCTACCAACTATGGTAGCGCTGTCAACGTCACCATCGATAATGGTGTTATCGACATTGATGGCACCGATGTAATTGAACTCTTCTCGGGACAGGGCAGCGATGACGTCTTAGGCCACCACACATGGACCTTTAACATTGGTGAAGGTAGCCATTACATGTGCTGGGCTTCAGGCAATTCTTTGAACACGGTCAACTCCTCGGCCCCCAACAATGCGATGTGGATCGCTACCTTGACCGATGATGGTGTCGTGCTGACCAACAAGGCCGACAACTCCCGCAAGCTTCAGTACAATTCATCAGCACCTCGCTTCGCTTGCTACACCAGCAACCAGAAACCTGCTGTTCTCTATAAGCAAGGTGTTCCCGAGGATGAAGGCATCAACACCCTGAGCAAAGCAAACGCTCTGAACGATGACGAGGAGTTCACCTTCGTCGGCGACGCTGTTGTTACCGTCTTCCAGAATGGCTACATGTTCTTGCGCGACGAGAGTGGCTACGGCATGATTACCAACGTTACCGGTGAGTTTGAGAATGGTCAGGTACTGACCCAGGGTTGGAATGCCACCAAGACCAGTGAAAATGGTTGGGTTCGCTACATCAATGCTGCAGGCCTTATCGCCAGCGGTGAGACCAATGCTGAGCTGGCTGCTGCCCAAGAGCTCAACAGCGTTCCCGATGAGAGCATGATCAACGCCTATGTTGTTTACAAGAACGTGACCTGGAGTATGTTCCAAAGAAAGATCACGCTGGCAGACGGCACGACGACCGTTTCTGTGTACGACATGTTCGGTCTCAATTACCCCGGCGGATTTGGTCCCGATAGTCGTCACTGGAATTTCTATGGTATTATAGGCAAACAGGGTGACAGGGTAGTCCTCTATCCCACTGACTTCATGCAATATACTGAGCCCGAGCCTCAGAGTCTGCGTGGCGACGTGAACAAGAGTGGCGATGTAACCATTGCTGACGTAACCGCTCTCATCGACTATCTGCTTGGCGTGGTTGACGAACCCGATGTTGATCCAGTAGCAGCCAACTGCAATCTCGACGATAAGGTTTCTATCGCCGATGTAACCGCGTTGATTGACTACCTGCTCAATAAGACTTGGGATTAATGATCATTCAGTTTAACTGATATTGACGTCTTATTACAAGGCGGGATCGGCATTCGGTCCCGCCTTGTTTGATTAATGTATTATCGATGGAAAAGACTGATATTCATATCTATTTCATTGTCTCAGGTAACGAAACGCAAGATTTTGTGCCTCTACATTGTCATAAGGAAATATGACGGCTGCCGCCCTGCAATAGGACGGCTGCCGCTTGTTATAGTGATTATGTTTATTGCAATTATTTGGTCCAGGCGGGAGCGCTCTCGTTCCAGCAACGGTCGAGGGCGGTCACAGCATATTGCCATTTGCCTTTTCCGCCATCGGGCAACACAAGAGAGGTCTCATTGGTGATCTCAAAAATATTGGACGGGTTACTGATATCGCCCTTTTTGCCCTTCGGGAAACGGTAAATCACAAAACGCACGGCCTGCTGCATTGCATCATCGGTAGCACGAGCACGCCAAACAAGGCATTTTTTCCCATCAACCTTCTTAACCTTAACATCATGCACAGCTTGAGGCGCTTTGTCATCGAGCCAAGTGTAAGCAGGAATGAGCGCCTTGTAGCGGGTTTGATTGCCTTCCAGTGAGTCGAGAACACCCTTGAAATTCTCGGTTACGGTATATCCGGGCCACCAAGTCACGCCGTGGACGTCTTTCATTGCGCGCTGCAAGCGCATTTTGTGATCAAGTTGCGTGGGATTGGACGTATCACCGCCCTCGTCGGCAATATCCTGATGAGTCATCACGTTGCGCACAGCCTGACCAAAATACATGTGACGGCCATTAGCGTGGTCATTCCACCAATGCATCAGCACAAGGTCACTTGCCAACTTGTGTTCCAGTTCCCAATACAACTGGGGCACCATATAGTCCACCCAGCCCTCGGCCGTCCACTTGATGCAGTCGGCAAACAGCGCATCATAACATTCCAGGCCGTTGGTCTCACTGCCATCGGGGTCACTCGCCTTGTTGCGCCAAATGCCAAAGGGGCTAATGCCGAAGCGTACCCAGGGTTTCACCTCCTGAATGGTATTGTGCAGCTGCTCAATGAGCAGGTCAACGTTGTGCCTGCGCCAGTCATTCTTGTCCCAACCAATGCCATAAATATTATAGGAGGTCGTGTCAGGGAAATCAACGCCAGTAACCGGATAGGGATAAAAATAGTCATCCATGTGCAGGGCGTCGATGTCATAACGCACGAGGATGTCCCTTACCACAGTGTCGATAAAGTCACGGCACTCGGGCAAGCCCGGGTCAAAATAGAGTTTGCCGTCGGCATACTTGAGGAACCATTCAGGATGTTCGTAGTAGATGTGTCCCGGAGCGGGCTTGTCCTCCTCGCTGCTGGTTACACGATAAGGGTTAATCCAGGCGTGAAGTTCCATGCCACGCTGATGAGTCTGTTCAATCATGAACTGCAACGGATCCCAAATGGGTTGCGGCGCCTTGCCCGGTTCGCCACTGAGCCATCGGCTCCAAGGCTCGAGTTCGCTTTTATAAGCGGCATCAGCTTGTGGGCGAATCTGCCAGATAACAGCGTTACAGTTGGCTTGTTCAAGGAGGTCCAACTGCTCGATAAGATACTGACGCGTCTCGTCGGGAGTCATGCGGGCATATTGCCCCTGCCCGATGATATGCATCCAAGCGCCACGAAACTCATGCTTGGGCAATGAAGCTCCCTGTGATATACTCTCGCCAGCAGACAAGCAGCCCGTCAACACAACGACGAGCTGCAGTAATAAACATATACGTTTCATATACTTGAGAAAGATGATTATTGTTCTTCGTCCTCAGGAATCGGTATCCAGACATAAGCACCCAAGTCAAGGGCTCCATTTGTGAGACGGTCGTTGCCAAAGCGGTCATAACGCGCCTCACTGGGACACAGGTCGGGATTGCCCTTACCGATGGCATCACTCTCGTTGCCCAAGCGGTAATCAAAGATATATTCATCACGAACCGTCAGGAAACACGGGTCGGCTTCCCATACACAGTTGATGAAGTGGTCATCATCATTGCCAGAGCTCTTGAACAGACAGTACCGCATATACACGTCAAAATCATCAAGGTTCGCTTCATTGATCTCGCTTGAAAGGCCATAGATGATGCAGTTGTCAAAGTATGCCTTGATTTTACCTATCGTTCCATCGGTGTACTCGACATCAAAAATGTTGATAATGGGCAACGTGGGTGCAATGAACAGATAATAATTGGTGAACGTGCACTGGCTCATTTTCAGTTTGCCTCCGGCAAAATAAGCCACTTCTTCAGCAGCATCGCTGAATTCGCAGCCAATGGCCTGCACATAACAAGTTGCCGTTGCCAAGCAAGTAGATGCCGAGTTGGTAAGCACACAATTAACGAGTTTAAGCGCACATTGCGTCGTGTCGCCATAGGCGCTGCAGTGCATACCGATACTGCTGCCTTTCATGACAACATGCTTAAGCACATTACCCATTGTGGGAGGGGTAAAGATGACACCGCCCCACTGTCCCGACATGATGTCGAAACTGATTTCACCCACAACGTGGTCCAGGCGGTCGCCACGGAAGGTTATCGGCTCCTCAGCGGTTCCATTAGCCAACAGACGGCCCGCACAACGCATCGCAGCCTTATCATGGAACAGCAATGTAGTTCCCGCATCCAAGGTGAGAGTCACACCAGGCGACACAAACATCGTGTCATAAATCAGGTAGGGCTTATCGGACGAGAAGCGCATATTGCGGGAGATAGTATCACCACTGATACGTATTACATCCTGTCCCCATGCGCTTAGCAGTACGCTTTGAGTCACACCATTGGTCACGAACTCCAGGCGGTCCTCGAGCAACGTGGGCTCATCCTTTTCCATCTCATCAAGGTAGGCCTCGATAAAGATATATATTGAGTCATTGCCGCGAATCTCAACATCGTGGAACTCATCACCCCTGACGCCATCGACATTCAAGTGGAAATGACCTTTCTGTGCGAGTCCAGCCACTTTAATTGAGGAGATGTTGACCTGTTTTTTGCTATGATTATAGACAACCATTTGTTTGGTTGCCGTGCCAATCTTCGTTATCACCGTGTCAAAAGCCACGGTGTCCTTGTTAAACGCCAGCACATCGCTGGACGACGTAGTAAAGCCGTCTTCGATGCATGAGGAAAACGAAGTTACGAGTATCAGCAAAACAACGACTATCCAAGATGAATGCTTCATATGTGCCATTTGTGATAAAAGTTCAATAATCAGTGTATATACTATTGAACGTAAAAGATGTGTGTTTAGTGTATCTCGGGGCGGTTCATCTCTCAAAGAGTGCCACCATTGGATAATGGTCACTCTCCCCTTCTTTATCGAAACGGCAGTAGATTGGCCTCATATCACCACGGTAAAGGATATGGTCGATTTTTACATACAAATGATTGGCATGGAAGGTATAAGAGGGTCCCTTGCCCACCTTGGCCCATGCGTCGTTCATGTCCTCACCGCAGACGGTTCGGTAAGCATAGGAGCCAGGGGTGTCATTCATGTCCCCCATCACCAGGACATCACCTTCGGTCTTATCGATGATTTGACGAAGCGCCTCGGCCTGTCTTGCATGATTTTGGAAGCCCATATCCAATTTATCCAACACCGACTTCATACGCTTCTTGCGACCTGACGGCTTATCCATCGATTCCAATATTTTGCTGTCGTTTTCAGTGAAACGCAACGAGCTGAAATGCATGCTGATTACACGCAAATTTCCTCCCGGGACATCTACATCCCACGCCTTGATAAAATAACCCAAGGAATCCTGCTGCAATATCGGGTCCTCCAATTCGGTGAACGGATATTTAGAAATGATGCCCACATCATAAAAATGCTTTTTGCGGTAAGGGTATTTCTCATAGAGCTCATCTAGCATAGGAGCCACCGTCTTGAGATGCTCAAAGGAGAAATAGACAAGTCCCTCCTGAATTACTACGACATCAGCATTCTGATCGAGAATATAACGCAGGTTCTTGCTGGGCTCAGTTCCTTTCATCCAGTTGAACTCTGTCACGTTCATCGTCAACACCTTCAAGTGCTGTTTCTCATCATCACATGAGCGAGTACCGAAGTTCACGGGAGCAATCAACTTCAACGTCGGCCAAGCCAACAAAAAGGCAGCAAAGATCACCGATGCCGATTGCCATTGCCTGAATAAGAGCAAAATCGCCAGGAAGGCCAAACAGACGATTGCAATGACCGGCAAAGCAAGTGTCGCCAGCGAAGGCAATGTCCAGATTGTGGGGTTGACGCGTCCACCATAGGCGGCGAAAAGCAAGGCAAAGGCAAATATTACTGCCAATATGCGGAATATATGTTTCATGATCTAATCTTTTTTACAGACATTTCCAGCCCTCTTTGAAGAACGGCTCCTGAGCAGTAAAACGAGGAGTCCACGTCTTGAGCGCCCAAATCATGGGCCATTCAAGGGCCATCGTAAGCACAAACACAATCAACGAGAGCATGACACCGGGCTCCATGCCCAAACGCAAGATGCAGAATGACCTGATGGGCAGAAAAAGTAACGGATGAGTACCCAATATGATGAGTGAATATCTACCGTAAGTGCAAAAGACAGGAATGTAGGATAAAGGCTTGCAAGCCCAGAAGAGTGCAAGAATCGCTACAAACGGCAACAGATATAGTTTCCAAAAGGCAGGAAGAATCTGGAAATGCAAGTTCATGTAATCGGCACACCAATAGATGGGCAGGGCCACAAGTAAGAGCGATAACCAGCCCCAATTGTCCCATCGTGAAGGAGCAAGAGCACCAAGTCGAGTTACTCCCCATCCCAATACGAAATACGGCAGAGCCACCATCGACGTGTCAAGCATCAAGGGTAATTCAATCTTCTGCACAGCAAGTCCATAACCAAGCGCTGCAATCAATGCAGTAACCAAAACGATTATGCCCCTGTGTTTGACCCAACGAGAAAGCGTGTAGAACATGACGTTCACCCAAAACAAGCTGAGCAGGAACCACAAGGGTGTCGTCACTTCCCAATACCTCAAGTAGAACGGCTCCACAAGTCGCACCGGCGAGAAATCAATCGCATCGGCCCCTGCAGCGAAACGACAAGCCGCTTCAAGCAGCCTCACCAGATAAGCAAGGACAATGAAAAAAACGAACGGCACAAGGATGTTGTTCACCTTGCGCCGCGTGAAATCGGCAAAGCCGTTATATCGTTTAAAGAAAATACCTGAAATGAAATAATACATGGGCAGACGAAATGCCTGCAATGCATTATTCAGGTTTGGAGCTATATAGTTGAAGAATTCATGGTCGATATGGTACATCACGATGAGCATGATGCACAGGCATTTCATGAAGTCGATATAAGCAATGCGCTCTCGTGCCATCATCTACCATATCCCATCTGATTCTTAGGAAACGGGAGGCAGAAACCTCATCCAACAGAGGTTACACCTTTGTTTTCAAAATCTCCATCACCCGTGCAAAGTCGGTCATTTGACCTATCTCCTCGGGTTCCAACTCAATGTCAAAAGCGTCTTCCAACTCTGAAGCCAAAGTCAGATGATGCAGGGAATCCCAACGTTCGCAATTCTTTTGGGAAACATCGGTCGTTACAGCATCCATTTCAAACACTTCTTTCATTATCTCTAAAACCTTCTCTTCCATAGTTATAAGAGTTTTATATTATAGTAATTCTTTATGGTCAAATCCTCATGCAGCATCATTTCATAATGCTTTGAGCCGTCATCACCTGTGTGAGTGCAGGACATGCCCAAACGGTCATAGAAATCTGCTGTCTGCTGGTTCTTAGCCGTTTTCAGGTAATCGGCAGTCACCTTATTGATACCCTCTTTGCGCAACTGGTTAAGTACTGTGCGAATAAAGACATCTTCGATACCTTTACCCAAAATGCGGCAACTCAGCAAGAAGGTGTCAATTGCCATCGTACTGTCATCAAACGGCTCAAGAAAGATGGTTCCGGTAATGCCATTGTCACCAAAACGGTCTTTTACATTCATGCAATAGATTCTCCATCCCTGATTAATCCGCTGCTGCACATCGGCCTCGGTATAACGTCGCGTTGTCAGGTTGAATTGGTTTGTTTTTTGCGTCATCTGGGCAATTCGTGGCAGGTTGTGGTCATTCACAGGAATGATGTCAACCTCCATGGCCAAACTCTTCAAAAAATCCTCTATGTCACTAAAACGTGCTTGATGTGAGTTGCGGATGGCATTTGCCCGATACTGCTCAGTCTTTGTCCTGTCCTCATCGGTCACTGCATAAATCCTGAAGTAATCATCTACAAGACTTTTGAAGAACGGCATAAGCAGATAGGGCTTTTGCGGGAAGTCAGGCACTACAACTTGTGGCAGCAGTTGCCTAACGAGTTCACATTCTGTAGGATTATCATCAATGAACACCATGCTGTCAAGGCCAATGTTGAGTTCATCAGCAATATCCCTGATGTTGGATACCTTATCCTGCCAGTTGATGCGTACTGAACTGAAATGTTCCCTCTTGAGCACCATGTTGGGGTTATTTTCCCATGCTTCTATCACGTCATTCTCGTTATTCTTGCTGCAAATGGCAAGAATAATGCCATTCTTTGACAACTGCAGTAAGGAGTGCTGCCAGCGTTGATATACATTTCCAGGATAGTCACCACCCAGTTTGATACCGTCAATGCCGTCCTCGCCGAGTATGCCGCCCCACAACGTATTGTCCAAGTCAAGAATTAAACATTTCTTGCGGTTCAATGACATCTCGCGGTCAACTCGCTTCCACCATGCACCGAAGTCACTGGCCAGTTTGGGATTGAGCAACATCTGAGAAAGGTGATAAAACTTCCAGTTAACCAACAACTCGGCATCATAGCGATTTGTAAATTCACTGAAGTCCACCCATTTCACATTTGGACGTTCCTTTGACAACTTCACTGCATGATGATTAAATTCATCAATTGCATCACTCACAGCAGTATCTTCACCCGAGAACTTAAGCGGGAACAGATTGACCAAAGAAAAGATCACAAATGGCTTGTCGTCGGTGACCTGTGAAAGCACCAGGTTCAGTTTGTCAATGTAAGAGCCCAGCTCTTGAGAAAGCTGCCTGGTATCGGCATTGACAGGAACCTGATAGAACCATATGTAGCGGTCAACATCCTGCGGCACGATGCTGATGTCGTCATAACCTGAATAGGTCACGCCATCGTCGCCAAAGAATGATTCTACCGTCTGGTTGCGAAAGACAAATGAATTCATACTCATTTCTTAATCATTAGGTACAGCTTGCTCAGGGCTTGCCATAAACGGGGATGCATCATCAGGCGATGAATATAGCGCCATTTGGACTCCATGTAATTGATTTCTGGTCCAATACACGGGAACGGATACTGCCCCAACTGGCGCATGTGCTCCACTGTTTCCTTCACGCAGCCGCTTGTCAACGCGGCCGTCATGCTGAAGAACAGATAAAGGTTCCTCAGTCCCCATACAGAAGCCGGGGCTTTTGTGCCTGATGAAGCCTCAAATCCTTCTGCCGTTGACGAAATCATAGCGGCGGCATCAATCTGACTGATGATGCGTCGACGTGTATGTGATGCATCAACGCTTCTTGTAGCGCTGTCATCACGGCTCACGTAGCAATAAGGAGCAACGGCAGAATACCCCACTCGGTCAGCAGGAAGAAGAATGCCGGGAATCAATGCCCCGTCCTCGCATGCAATCAACGTAGTATTGAAGCGCAGTGCATGCTTGTCAAGGTGTTCACGCTTAACGATATACCAGCAGACATACTGCATCAGGCCATTCTCATTCAAGAAATCGACACCCGTCATTACCGAGGTGGTCGTCAAGTAATCCTTGGGATAAGAGTGCTTTAAGACGTTGCCGTTTCCATCAATCCACTTGAAGCCGAACATCAGCACGTCAAGGTCTTCATCGACAGCTCGTCTCAACAGTGGCGACATCGCATTTTCCTCGATATAATCATCACTGTCAACAAATTGTACATAACGGCCTCGTGCATTGTCCAAAGCAAAGTTCCTGGCAGCACTCACTCCTTTATTCTCCTGTGTCAGCAGCCTAACTTGCGGATGAGTTTCTGAAAACCGCTCGACAAGAAGCCTGCTGCCATCGGTGGAGCCGTCATCAACGACAAGCACCTCATAGTAGTCATTGTCAATTCCCTGATTGACTAATGATTCCAAGCACTTGAGAACATATTGCTCGGTATTGAAAACGGGAACAACGTATGTCAAGAGGACTTCATTCACCTTGACGGATTCTCTACAATTTCTATCAGGCCGTTATTCTTATTGAACAGGAAGGCAATCCTTCGTCCGTCCATCGCCGGAGCTTCTACCGGACCTGTCACCAGGATGAAACGCCGCTCCCTCAAACGATTGATCGCTTCCTCAATATCCTTCACTTCATAGCAAAGGTGGTAAGGAGATACGCCGACCATCGACAATGTGCGGGAAACAGGGCTTTCCTGGTCAAGTGGTTCAAGGAGCTCTATGCGTGGAGCGGATTCATGCTCAAGAAAGCAGACACGCACATGCTGGACAGGATCTTCAACTACAGGGAAATCCTTATACCCCATTGAGAGGTATAACTCCTTGGTTTTTTCAATGTCACGACATGCAACACCAATGTGGTGAAAAGCCAGCAAACTATCCATTAATACTCAATAACCGGAGACACTTTGCAATCACGCGTCTGTATAAGAGCCGAGCCCCAACTCAAACCAGCACCAAAGCCACTCATAACAATCGTTTTGTCACCGTCAAGACGGTCAGACAACTCGCTTGAAATGGTCAGGGGCACAGATGAGCTACTGGTATTGCCATACTTGCTGATACAATAAGGCACCTTTTCAGGGGAAATCTTAAGCTTCTTGACAAAGAAGTCCATCATGAAGCGGTTAGACTGATGAAATACCAAGTAATCTATATCATCAATGGTCTTCCCTGCCCTATTGACGACTTCTTTCACCGACTTGGGCACCTTGCTGATAGCAAAATTGAAGACATCCATGCCGTCCATAAACACCTCAAGGTCAGTGCGGATATTCCCGTCTTCACGTTCGCGCTCAACACATGAATCAGGCGTAATAGGATTACGGAATCCAGCGTGTATCTTGAGATCGTCCTCACCGCTGCCATCGGTATTCAAAAAGAACGAAGAGTCGCCAAAATCGCCTTTCTCGATGAGTGTTGCCGTTCCGGCATCACCATAAAGTGGCCAATCAACTTTGTCCTTGCGGTTAACAATCTTGGAGAACGTCTCGCCGTCAAGCAATAATACACGATTAATCCCGTCCATCGAGGCATAGGCAAATGCCGTGCTCAACGCAAAGATGTACCCTGAGCAACCCAACGAAATGTCGAAGCAAAGCGTTGACTTGGGCAGTCCCAGACGGTGTTGCAAAATACAGGAGGTAGCAGGAATACGATAGTCAGGAGTCTGACTCATAAACAACAAGACATCAATGCTCTCGGGATTGATGTCATTATCGTGCATGAGTTGTTGGGCGGCTTTAAAGCACAGGTCGCTTGCCGTTACATCATCGGCGGCAATTCGTCGCTCAACAATACCAATGTTATCTATGACCTTTTCTATCTCTTCGTCGGGGATCAAGTAGCCCAGATCCTTGTTATAAACCACATCATGAGGCACACAGGCACTCAACGCCCTAATCCCCACATTATGAAAGGTAATGTTTGCCATATCAAACGGGACAAAGGTTTAAAGTATCTCTATTACTGACGGTTGAATACAATTAAAACTGCCTCTTTAGAGAATTGAGGCAGTCATTGGTTCTATCTAATCACCTTACTCTACTCTAGACATGACAGCGTCATACAAGTCATTGACCGTTTCGCTGTTGCGGATATCGTCACCACGAAATTCCACATCATACTCCTCATCAATCATTGCAATCACAGACAACGCAATGAGCGATGACCATTCGTCCAATTCCTTGAAATGAGTATTGGCTTTTATTGTGTCGCAATCTGTCTCTTCAAACAGATCCGCAAAGTTCTCTATGAATCGGTCTAAACTCTCCATATATCAATATAACGTAAAAACACCGGAGATATTTTTACGGCCTGCAAAGATACAAAAAATTTTAGAAAAAAAACTTTTTTTCATCTTGATTGCGATTTTTCGGCCTTTTATACGCTATTTTATACAATTTCAATAGTCAAATTTCTTGGCCGGCACCCCAAGATAAGTGCAATTATTCCTCGGTTGGGACATCAACACACTATTTGCGCCCAGCGTCACACCATTGCCAATCGACAATCCCTGAAGCACAACACTTGCTACCCCCAACAAGTTATTATCCCCGATTGCAATACTACCAGACAGATGAGTACCAGGCATCAGTCCATTATAGTCGCCGATGCTATTATCATGTCCCACAACTACATGGTCATTGATGAGATTAAAGCTACCTATTTTGACATCACAGGAAATCATACAGTTGTTCTGAATGATATTGCCCTCACCAATGGAGAATGTCAGTTCATCAACAAGGAACAAAGTAGGATCAATCAGGTTGGGAAACGAAATCAATGGATTTGAGATGCTCTCACGGATGCGTCGAACCACCTTGTTCTCGTTGATGGCGAGAGCTACAGCGAGAGGCGTTTCGGTGAGTTGCAACTTGTCCAAACCACCCAAAACCTTGCCGTAACGAGATACGGCTGTTCCCTCAGGTTTGGAGTCATCAAAAAAACCAATCAGGTTCCATTTTTCCTCTGTGTCTTCAATCGTGGCGTTTATCCTCTGGATAAGGCAAGCAACTTCCTTGCCGAAACCACCAGCGCCATATATTGCAATATCTTTATTCATATAATCTATCGAGATTTATTGTATTCTTTACTTTGTGTAACAAGCAATGATTTCTTGTGCAACACGCTCCACATCGGCATCACTCACCCAAGGACCGCTGGGCAAACACAACCCCTTGGAGAACAACTCCTCACTCACACCATTGACATAGGCAGGAGCATCTTTGAACACCGGTTGGGTATGCATAGGTTTCCATAACGGACGCGACTCGATATTACAAGCATCAAGATGCTGGCGAATCGCATCATAGTCGACACCTGATTTAGAGGGTTCAACCAGGATTGTGTTGAGCCAGTAATTACTGTCAGAAAGTTCATCAGCGTTGGTGTGTACCGTAATGCCTTCTACTCCTTCCAAAAGTTCCACATACCTGTCGCACAGGTGGCGATGATGTGCAAGATGTTCGTCAAGTATCGTCATCTGACCGCGTCCAATACCGGCACAGATGTTGCTCATACGATAATTATAGCCAATCTCCTTGTGGAGATAATAAGGCAACGGTTCGCGTGACTGGGTAGCATAGAACATCGTTTTCTTCTTAGTAGCCTCGTCAGGGCAAATGAGCGCCCCACCGCCACTTGTAGTGATCATCTTGTTACCATTAAAGCTCATGATGCCGAAATCGCCAAATGTGCCGCACAACTGACCACGATAACGAGAACCGAAACCCTCAGCAGAGTCTTCTACAACAGGTATTTCATAACGACGGGCTATTTCCATAATGTCATCAATCTTTGCCGGCATACCATAGAGATATACAGGAATGATGGCTTTGGGCTTGCGACCTGTCTTAGCAATTCGGTCCTTAATGGCATCTTCAAGCAGGTTGGGGTCCATGTTCCAGGTGTCTCGCTCGCTGTCAACAAAGACTGGCGTTCCATCCTGATAAACAATCGGGTTAGCGCTTGCCGAGAATGTCATGGATTGACAAATCACTTCGTCTCCGCGCCCAATACCCAGATTGACCAGCGCAAGATGTATTGCCGCGGTGCCTGAACTGAGTGCTACGACATGCTTTCCTTGTCCGCAAAGGGCTTCGAGGTCCTTTTCGAAAGCATTCACATTAGGACCAAGGGGTACTACCCAATTAGTGTCGAAAGCCTCCTGAATGTATTTCATTTCCTGTCCACTCATGTGAGCAAGGCAAAGAAGTATTCTGTTATTACTTGACATATTGAAATTTGAATTGAATGTTATTCTTCGGTTATTGGGGCATGACCGGGATACACATGATGGTCCTTGGTCAGATTCTTGATGAAAGTTTCGCTTTTTAAAGCCAAAATCTTGTCGGAATGAGGGAAATTAGTCACTGTTTTTACTCCAGGAATGAAGCTGTCACCAGTAAAAAGAGCATCCTCGACCATCCACGTCACACAGCAGGGGCTGTGTCCGGGAGTATAATAGGCTATGGCTTCCACGCCACCAAACAAAGGGATGCGCTCACCGTCATGAACGATCTTGACATTATCAACAGCATCCAAGACAAAAGGCGTCTCATGATACCTCGAGAAATTTAACTTATCACTTTTCAAGCCTTCAAGTCCGGCCATGTTGGTATAAATAGAAGTACCCGGGAACAATTCCACCACACGGTTCAGACCATAGATGTGATCAAAATGGCTATGAGTCAGCATTACACCGTCCAACTGTCCCTCGACAAACGGCAAGATACATTCAACGTCGCCACAATCCACCAGCCACGAATGTCCATCCTTAGACAGTACATAGGTGCATGAGTTGAAGATTGAATTGACGACTTGACGAATCTTCATTGTTCCGTTGTCTGTGATGATATGAGGATGATAGCCAGTCAAAACCACATCGATTTATTGCATGTGCAAATAGAACGGCAAGCCCTTGGCAAAAGTCTTCTTGATGGTTTGCATGCGGTTGCTCTCCACTTGTCGAGCGCGGTCAATGACTTCGTCCAACAATTCACCGAACATGGGGCCAGCCATCATTTGCGGTCCCTCCACACTCGGCACAAGGTTGAATTCAATGAGCAACGGCTCTCCGCTTGGCAAGACGGTCACATCCCATCCCACATAATCAAAATATGGCAAGCGCTGGTGCATATCAAATAGCGCCTGAATGACACCAGAATAATTAGGAATGACCAAGTCGGACACACCAGTTTCTTCTTTGAGCGATGTCACTTGCATGCTCTTGAACCTAAAGACCTTGTCATCGACCGTTCCATCAGCATTAATCAGGCTCGTACCACCACCCTGTGATACGTTGTCCTTTATGGCGCCTTTGCCACCAAAGCGCATGTGAGCAAATGGATACAGGAACTCATAGCTACCGTCAAGATGACGATAAGTGTACAAGCGCATCGAATTTAATGAGGTGGGATTGACTCGCTGAAGGTCAGGATGCTGGATAACCTTTTCCTGAACAATGAAGTTGATGGCATATTGATCGAACAAAGCCCTAAGCTGGTCATCGTTTAAATCGCCCAGTTGCTCCACACCCTCTCCGTTGCACGTCTCCACAGTGGGCTTAATGATCATTGGACCGTCAAAGTCTCTAACCGCTGCAATAGCCTGATCGACGTTAATCGCCTTCCCTTCACGATAGTAATGGCCGTTGATGTTCTTGAAGATTGCCTGCGGCTGCTTGATATCAGGGAACAACACGCTGTAGATGTTCTTGTCGAGGTAGGCATCCTTGAAATCATGGCGGTTGAGCGACGGAATGACATAAAAGTAGTACAAATCCATCGACAGGTATCGGTCGCTGGAGATACCATTGAGACGGGAAAAATAGTCGTTGAACATCATCGACACCTTGAAACCACGTTCCTCGAAATATGGCGACAGCTCTTTTTTATGGGCCTTGTAGTCAAAGCCAGGAGCCATCACGTGATCCTTGAAATACCAGTCTCCCCAGTGGAATTCCTTGTTACTGTTGATATAATCTGCCATATACAAGAGCAATTATTAATATGTCACAAGGTCGCTTATCTTTACACCACCAGCATAAAACTCCATACTGGCCCATGCGAGTCCCACACCGAAACCGCACGCAATACAGTGCAGCTCATTCCCTGACAATTTTTCGCCACATCGGGTCACCATTGTTAATGGGATTGAAGCACTGGTAACGTTACCGTATTCCTCAAGACAATAAGGCGTTTTTTCGGCAGGAATGCCGACAGCCTTGCGTATCTTCTCATCGATGAACTTATTGGCCTGGTGCAAAAGCAGAAGGTCAACGGTTTCCACATCAATGTTGAACGTTCCTATCAGTTCTTTCAATGAATGGGGCGGCTGCTTGATAGCAAATCCGAACACGTCCATACCATTGACAATCATGTCAATGCCGCGACGGAATACACCTGGAGAGACTTCTTTTTCCTCAAGCGCTTCGGGTGTGACAGGATTGCGAATACCACCATAGGGAGCCCATACAGCATCATAGCCTTTACCGTCAACACCGAACATGAAGTTCATGGGGCGTGAGTTTTCAGTCGAGAACTCGAGTGCAGTCACAGTAGCTGCGTCACCAAACAAGGGTCTCACTGCCGTGTCGCGGGGATTGCGGTTGCGTGTATTGGTCTCAGCGGCCACCAAAATCGCACGCTTGAAAGTGCCATGCGACATAAGCGATGAGACAATGCTCATGCCATATACCCAACCAGAGCATCCGAAGGGCAAGTCAAAAACACAGCAGTCATTGCGCAAATTCAAGCGGTCTTGCAGCACGCAAGCCGTCTGCGGAGCAATATAATCCCTTGAAGTGCAGACGTATGCAAAACAATCCACTTCTTGTGAATCCCAGCCCAAATCTTGTAGCAGACGCTCGAAAGCTGCCACCGTAAGATCTGAGGCTGTGGTGTTCTCATCAACTTTGTGGTGGCGCTCAATTCCAGTCGATGCAATCACCTTGCGTGCATCATTCTCGTCTTTATAGATGGGCAAAGTAAGGTTATCCTCGACCGTAGCAGGAACACAAGCGCTCATACCGACGATGCGCACGTTGTTGATAGTCAATTGTGACATGATATTCTCATTTGAGTTTTAATCGTTGTATTTTTCCCGATGAGGTGCGGGGAATTGAATCCACCCATTCCCACATTGCGGGTATCTCGTGCGGGGGCAGCAAACGCATCAAGCCCCGCTTTATTTCGTCCAAGTCGATTGGAGTATTGCCTTTGACCATGAAAGCCTTTGGCACCTCTCCCAAGACTCCATTGGGGTCAGGCACTCCGATGCAGGCACAATCGGGCACGCCAAGCGAAATAATCGCTTTTTCTATGGTCACAGGGCTGACTTTCTCACCACCAACGTTAATGAGTTCTTTTTTACGACCAGTCAAGTAAAAATTGCCGTTAGCGTCATGGTGGCCCCAATCGCCCGTCCTAAGCCAGTCGCCATAGAAAGCATCATCATTGTCCTGCGACAAAAAATAGGATTTCGTCACCATATTGCCACGGACACATATTTCTCCATCATTCCCATCAGTAACGGGATTACCATCCTCGTCGAAGACACTGACCTCGACCAAAGCAGACGAAGGGCGGCCTACGGTTTCAAGATTATCTGCATTGGTGTGAAACTCGCAGAACATAGCACGTGATGCCTCGGTCAAGCCGTAGTGCATGCACAAACGCGTGTGAGGGAAAAGTTCCATAAGCAAACGCTTGTCCTCTACAGGCAAGGCCGCGCTACCGATTTCGATATAACGCAACTGGTCAGCAAAACGGCCAATGCGCTTACCGCTGAAACGTTTGATATATTGCCATGCAGCCGGCACCATGCCAAAACCTGTCACATGCTCGTTTTCAATTACAGTAAATAACGACTTAAGGTTCGCAAAGTTGCTTACCAAAACGAGCGTTGCTCCCGCCATAAAGACACAACGCAGACGACCAAGTCCAAAAGAATGACTCAATGGCAAAGCCAGAGCCTCGATGTCATCGGCAGTTGTACCGATAAAGCCATTGGTGTTGCTTGCTGAGCCAGCAATGTTTGAATGGGTCAGACAGACCCCTTTGGATTCACCGGTTGTGCCTGTGGTGAACATAACGTCGGCGACATCATCCTCTTTCAGCAACGGTAACGCCGATGTTTTGGCCTTACACTTGTCTAAATTGATATCATCAAAAGAGCGAGCCGATTTAATATTGGATGAATTGCCAAACACTGCGACGGGCTTGGTTAAGTCAAATATATATTCAATGCGCTCTTGCGGTGAAGCGGCATCAACCACCACATTGATGATTCCATGCAAGTGAGCCGCAAGATAGAGATAGACAAAAGTAGGCTCTTTCTGGGCCATCAGCATGATGTAATCTCCACGGCTGATTCCTTGAGAATTCAAGTAAGCGGCAGCCGACTCAATGCGTTCGACCAACTGACGATAAGACACGCGTTGATCTCCATCGACAAGAGCTATCTTGTCTGGAGTTTCCTTGGCATGTTTCAAGATGTCACACAGCAGTCGGCTGTGAGGAGCATCAAACATTTGAAAGCTGATTGACTTTATTGATGATTGAATGGACCGATGTCAAATCAAATAGGTCCTCTAGAGGGAACTCGATACCAAGTTCCTGCTCTATTGTGCTGATAATTGCCAGATTTCCCACGGAATCCCACTCAGGGATATCACCCGAAGAAAGTTCATCAGTAATGATTGCTGAATCAACATTCAACGCGCGGGCAATGATTTCCTTAACCTGTGATTCCATCAGTCTAATGGTTTAAGACCTTTTCTTTTCTACAACATCGTATAGATCGCTGATTGTCTCAGAATTGATGATGTCACTGCCCTTGATGATTACATTATATTCATCATCAACCATGGCAATGATCGACAAGGCTGTCAACGAAGACCATTCATCAAGCTGCTTGAAGTTGGTGTCGGCAGTGAACAAAGCCTCATCGGTTTCGTCAAACTGAGCCGCAAAGTTTTCAATAAACTCCTGAATATCCATATATTAACAAATTAAACAGACCTTTTGCTATCAATAATCGATTGAATTAAAGGCACAAAATTATTTACATTTTTGAAATCAACAAAAGAATTGTCAAAAAACTATATCGAAAATCCGCCGTCAATGACCAAATCATGACCAGTAAGCCAGCTGGAGGCGTCACTCAAGAGATAAATGGCACCATTGGCGATGTCCTTGGGCTGGCCATATCGTCCCAACGGGTAACGTTTGGCATCCTCGGCAAGCTGCTCCTCGGTGATAGTGCCACGATGAATGAGTGGTGTGTCCACCATGCCGGGGCAGATGCTGTTAACACGTACTTTACGAGATGCGAACTCACGTGCTGCATATTTCATGACAGAATTAAGGGCTGCCTTTGACGCGCCATAGATTCCGTTACCTGGCATAAAGCTATGAGTTCCACCGATGGAGGCCAAAAGAACTACCGATGCGCCCTTGTTAAGTACTTTTTTCTTATAAAGCAGTCTCAGCAACTCTACCGGAGCATAGAAATTCACATTGAGCATCTCGTCAAACTTGTCGCGAGATCCGAACTGTAACGGCAAAGTCACTGAATTGCCTGCCGAAAAGACAGCTCCATCAAGCGCAGGTAATGACTTCACCAACCCATCTAGTTCTTCAGGAGAGGTCAGGTCGGCACATAACATCATGTGTCCGTCAATGGCGTCATTTAGTTGAGCGATTGTTGCCTGAAGACGTTCTTCGTTGCGAGCTGTAGCAATTACTCTCGCTCCCATATTTGAACAAGCTATAGCCGTCGCCCGGCCAATACCAGACGAAGCGCCTGTCACAAGAATTGTCTTGCCCTCAAGACTAAAAGGATTATCAATCATAGTATATTGTTTTTTACTTGAAATTGAACTTTTTAGCAGGCACTCCAACATAAGTACCACCGTCTTTAGGTTTTGTCATCAGCACACTGCCGGCTCCAAGCGTGACATTGTTGCCTATCTTGATCCTCTGCAATACCACACTGTCAACACCCAACAGGTTGAAATCACCAAGCTGGACTGAGCCAGATAGGTGAACACTGGGCATCAATACATTGTAATCGCCAATGATATCATCATGGCCCAGCACGTTCGACCCATTGAAAACATTGAAATCACCAATAGTGACATCACAGGTAGCACTACAATTATCCTGAATGATGTTACCTTGACCAATCTTGAAAGTCTCAGGATCCAAAACCCTGAAAGAAGGAGCTATTATATTCGGGAAATAGACATTGGGATTAGTGATCTTATCGCGAATCAACTTGCGTGTCGAAGGGGTTCCAACAGCAATGGCAAGTGCAATAGGTTCAGTTGTCGAATTCAGTTCCTCAATGCCGCCAAGTATCTTGCCATAGTGTGAAATCTGCTCACCAATAGGTTTGTTGTCATCATAGAAACCGACAATTTCCCATTTTTCATTATTAGCTCGATTAATTCTAAGAATACCACCAGCTACTTCTCTTCCAAATCCTCCTGCGCCATATATCGCAATCCGCTTAGCGGCAGGTCTCACATCGTTCTTGCTCAGATTTTGATTTAGTAATTGAGCGCTCATATCGACCAGATAATCGCATTTAGCAAAAGTCAAACCGTATGTGGGCACCAATTGTTTTACATCAAAGTCCTTTCCTTCAACCCAATTAATGAGTGCCTTTGGCAGATTAACTCCAGCTTCATACGAAAACGGGAAACCACCGCCAAATCGAGGATTTAGTTCTAGGACATAATACTCACCATCCATCTCAAGTATATCACAATCCAGATTACCAATATGAGCGAGGTTAGTACCTATTACTTCTCCCATACGTCTCAATTCAGCATTATCCACAGTAACAGCCTTGTCTGTTTCACCTGCTCGCATGGACAACTTCTGCTTAACCGCGACACCCACATTCCGGCCCTCAAGGTCATTCATAATATCAAGACCATATTCTTTTCCAGAAATCTTCTCTTGAATAAGAATATAGTTCTTATCATGCTGAGAGACCTCGCCAAGAATTCCCCTACTCGTTTTACGTTTGATCAGTTCATACATGATGCAGAGGTCTTCTTGATTATTCACGAACTCTATACCAATTGAGGCAGATCCCCAACGGGGCTTGATCACAACAGGGAACTGCAACTCTCCCATTTCAATTGCATTAAGCGCCGATTGTAGATTGGAATAAGTTTGCGGGACCTTAAGTCCAAGAGATTTAATATACTCGCTCGTCCTTAACTTATCAAAACAAATATCGATTACTTCTGGAGAAGAGACAATAACCTTTGTGCCACTATTCTCAAAGGATGCTTTATTTTCAGCTAGAATCGGAAGCTCAAGGTCATTGAGCGAGAAAAGCATATCGACATGGTGTTCCTCGCATATATTATGCAATACATTAACATAATTCTCATCATATACAGATGGAACTAACACCTTGACATCTGCAGCTGAAAGAGCCGGTGCCGTCATTTGCATGTCAGCGCCAATAATCTTTCCATTATCACCCAACTGCTCCTTGAAATACTTTAATAGATATGTTCGCCTTCCAGCGCAAGTAAACAGTATATTCATAAATTATATATATTTAACAAGTCATCAAGAACTTGTCGTCTTCTAATTAGTCTAATTGATCCGTTCTCTATAGATAAAATCGGAGCGAGATAATTTATAAATGAAGGCGACAAAGAAATAGTATAAGCTCCAACTCCTTTGATTTGTAAAATCTCACCGGCCGACGCATATGGCAATTTCACGTCATGTAAAATGATATCCTTCTCCATGCATGTCGATCCAACAACATCACACTCAATCTCTGAAGCAAGATTATTGCCACCAATGATAGAATGAGGCAAATTGCCTTGATGCATAGTAGGTTTTACATCAAATACAGAACCATCAACAATAACAAATGTTTTGGAACCGATCTGTTTTAACTGAAACACCTTTGTATAATACTCGAATACATTAGACACAACCGAAGACCCAGGTTCAATCACTATTGAAGGCTGACATTGAGTAAACCAAGGGCTACTTAATGCACTATCCAGAACAACATTGGCATAATCATTATAAGTGTAACGTCCTGTCAAATCCATGCCTTCTGGAGCGGCGCCAAAAAAGCCCCCACCAATATTAAAATATTCTACATCATTCAAGCCATAGTCCTCACATACTGAAATCATATAATCGGTAATCACCTTATAATTTATCACGGCACGGTCACAAGATGAAGTGTGGCCATGAATAGAACAAATAGAAATTCCCGCAGAACGTAATCGTTCGATATTTCTCGACAATAATAATTTAGGAAAGCCAAAGCGTCCATGTTTCAATCCACACTGAATTGAAGAATTGCCATCATCGTCAATCAAATGCACATTCAAGCGAAGACCTATTCTCATCTGCATATCCGGGTGTGCCAATTTGAGTTGGCACACCGTATCTACTTCATACTCTGAATCTAAATTGATTATTGCATTATGATTAATGGCGCGGATCAATGAGTTTTTCTTTTTAATTGGGCCATTAAATATTATATTCTCAAAGCCCAATTTAATGGCAAGGTCTAATTCCATGTCTGAGACGACTTCAGCATAAACCCCCATTAATTTGGCGATTTCGCACAAACCTGGCACATAATTAGTTTTGAAAGAATATCCCGCAATAATCTTTGGGTACCTCTTTTTAAAAGCATCCAAAAATGAAGACAGATTATTGCGATATCTATCGGGAAACATTAAATAAAAGGGTGTTCCCCATTCGTCTTCGATACTTTTTATCAAGTTATGATTCTTCAGTTCCATCAAAATCACGCATTGTTGCTTGACCTTTTTCAGAAATTCCATCACGCATGAAAACTGACTTAATAGTCATGGTAATCACTTTCAAGTCAGTAATAAACGATAGATGATCGACATACCAAACATCTAGCTTGAATTTTTCGCTCCATGAAAGAGAATTACGACCATGGCATTGCGCCCAACCAGTTATGCCTGGGCGCACCTCGTGTCGTCGTATTTGTTCTTGTGAGTAGCGAGGCAAATAATCCACCAATAATGGACGAGGACCAATAATGGCCATGTCCCCTTTAAGGACATTAATCAATTGTGGCAATTCATCTATGCTCGTTGACCTCACAAAACGACCTACTGAAGTCAATCGTTGGGCATCTGGCAATAGCTTTCCGTCCTCATCCCGCTCATCAGTCATTGTCTTAAACTTGATGATTTTAAAAATCTTACAGTCCTTACCCGGTCTCTCCTGAATGAAAAATGCTCCTGCTCCTTTGTTAGCAAAATGCAACCATATAGTTACCACCAACAGTAAAGGAGCGAAACAAATCAATGCAACAAGTGCCACACCAAAACCCAATGCCCGTTTGACATATTTTTGATATATGGATTTTGCAGGCTTTTCTCTGCCTCTTATCCCTCTGGCCATTTTAAAACATGTTTAAGACGAGTATTAATCTTCTTTGACTGGATAGATAATATGCTTATCTGTTGGTGATTCATTCCGAGGAATAATTTTACCGGGATTACCTAAAACAACTGAATAATTTGGCACATCAAAATTCACAAAAGCACCTGGGGCGATAAGTACATGGTTGCCGATATGGACATTACCAACAACTATTCAATTTGCGCCCATATACACATTATCACCTATGACGGGAGTCCCAGCCCTTTTACCGCGATCATCGCCGACTAGGCAACCAGAACTGATACAAAAATTCTTGCCAATAATAGCATCCGGATTCACAACTATGTGACCGAAATGAAGTATATACAAACCCTTTCCAATAATAGTTTTTACTGTGATTTGAATGTGAGTTATTAATCTTGTTAAATAGAAAAAAAACATCCAAAACGACCTGGCAACAATATTTCTTGACATTGAAGCATGTCGGAAGAAAAACGTAAAGGTAAAACCTGGCACCAAAAACAAATACCTTAATCTAACCTTCAGAGATTTGTTTCGTTCTCCTTCATAACGATACAAATCACCCTGTAACACTTTATTAAATAAATAACCCATTTTTCAACACAGCCTATAGGTTCCTACTTTAAATAGTTTTTTTCTCAAACTAAGCAAAGTTAGTTAAAAGATTACAAATGCTACTGAACTAATTATTATTCTGATGATACCATTTATATACAAAATCGGGTATTAAATGTACTAGAATAGGACGCAAGGCAAACACTTGAACATACCACGGCAAATGAATCATTTTATAACCAATATGTCTGACATATGCTTCATTCAAACGATTCTTAAAAGTCCTACGTTTATAAGCATTTTTATCATCACGCATTTTATATAATGGTTCGTTTAACATGTAAAGCTTATAACCAGCAGCAAATAATTTAAACCACAAATGGTAATCCTCAACCCGTAACAGTTTATCATCCACAGTATATCCACCTACTGTTTTTAGGGCAATTGTCTTTATCATGCATGGTGCATGGTTAATTGGAGAACCATGGATAAAGTCAACTTTTTTTATCTCTCCTATGCCTTTATCAGTAATATAATCCCCATTTTCATCAAAATGTACCATTGAGCAACTGACAAGGGCATACTCGGGATGGGCATCCAGGAAATTGATTTCTCTTTCGAAACGCTCGGGCAAAGAGATGTCATCGCCGTCCATGCGGGCAATGAATTCGGTATCGGCATGCTCCAGGCATCGGTTTAAAGTATAATTCAAACCCATATTACTCTCATTTCGCAATAGGATGATGTTATCATGCGATTGAGCATATTTTTCGGCTACAGCATAAGTGTCATCGCTTGAGCCATCCTCACAAAGAATAATCTTAAAGTCCTGATAAGTCTGAGCATATAATGAATCTAGTGCTTCAACAAGAGTTGAGGCACAATTATAAATACCCATCAGAACAGAAATCCTAGTCATATAAAAACGAAAAAAGTCAATACCCTTTAAAAAACGATAATTAATGATGAACAACTATTCGTCTCATCACTTGAAGTAAGAAGAATAAAGCATATGTGAGTCTATATTTTGCACAACCAAAAAACACTTTCCAGTGCAACGGCAAATACTTCATTTCCAGCATACGGAAAGCCTCTTTGTATGACGGCTCTGAGATAATCTGCTTTAATCTTTTTACTTTCTGAAGAAATCCGCCTTTAGATGACACAACCCTGAGCCCTAAGCCGATGAGAGTCAAAGCCGTCCTATTTGACAACGATTGTGATAAGTAGTCAACATCGCTACACACTTGCCTCAAACGACGTTGAAGTTCAAGGGACTGTTGAAAGAATTCAGGTTTGAAATTCTTTGTTAAAGAAGCAGCATTCGATTTTCGATAATGATTAAAGCAATCCGGCAGCGCTATTGCTGACGAGCAAAACTTAAACACTTCAGCATTAAACAAGAGATCTTCAGTACCAATAATTTTTGTATCAACAAATCGAATCTCGTGCTTCTTAATGATTGGCATCTTGTATAATTTTCCCCATGCAGTTGATATGGAGTCACATTGCTCAGGGTGACGAAGCAACTCACCGGTTAAACCGATTAATCTCTGGTATAGTTCCACATATTCATCACCCTTGAAAAAAGATTTTTCCTTAAAGACGAATACCGGCTGTGAATAACCAACAAATTCCTTCTTATAATTCCACAGGACAAGATCCACATCATTTTCTTGTGCGGCATGTAACGATGCTTTCACCGTTTCTATATCAACCCAATCATCGCTGTCTAGATAAAGCAAAAACTCTCCCGTGCAAAAAGATGTGCCAACATTACGGGCACCAGAAAGACCCTGATTCTCAATATCAATCACCTTAACTCTTTGGTCTTTTTGTTCATATTCACGTAAGATGTCAATTGAATTGTCCGGTGATCCGTCATTCACACAAATAATTTCCAGATTAGTATACGATTGCCCAATTACGCTGTCCAAACATTGCCTTAGGTATTGCTCGACATTGTAAACCGGAATTACTATAGATACAAGAGGATTCTCTTTCATTATTTCTGAAACTATATTCCTTTAAGCCAACAATCCAATTAGGCTGTTATCATTTTCTCCACCAGTATAACTGGAATCCCTTAAATCCAGTAGTACCAAAATAATAAATGAAGAACATGAAAAACTCAAAGCCAGAATAGAGGAAAAGTATAATGGCAGTACGGCGGTCCTGATCTTTCCAAAGATTCATACGAAGCAACGGATAAGCAATTACCAACGGATAAATAAACCAGGATAAATAAGCAAATCGATTAGAAAAAGCAGCACGAATCACCATTAGCCAAAACGCATTGCATAAGAGATAACTGATAGCTATGACATTGTATGTCTTATCTCTAAACTTGCGATAAATAGTCACATACCAAATCATGATGACAGGAAAAACGCTATACAACAGAAAGTCCCATCGGAAACCAGTTCTGCTAAAAGTAGATTCCATCGTAGCTTGATCCGTACTGGTATATAATTCCATTCGGTCATCAAATCCAAGAGATGCGAAGAATTGCTCCATAAAAGGTCCAGCTACAAGAGAAATTCCGAAAGAAGCAATCCAGAACCGCATAGCAGTTTTAGTGTTTTTGATGGCGTATACCGAAGATAAAGAAGCTAAGATGGGTAGCATAGAACTGCGGTGAACTCCCATTGCCAAAAACATAAGAAGATATGCCAAAAACTGTTTTTTGTTGTCTCTATATGTCAATAAACTAATACCCACCATCAAAACACTACAAGCCAAGCCATTACGAATACCATTCTCTCCAAATGAAACGAAGCTGAATGAGGTAATCATAAACATCATGGTCATTAACAAATTGTTGCGCGTTAATAACCAAGAACTTACCAACATTCCAATGACATAAATAAACTCAACAAACAAGAAAAAAGAATGGACTGAATAATTATTTTTGCTAAAATAGGCAAACAAATCATTCCATAACCATTCGTTTCCCAGCGAAGGCCATTGATATACATAATAAGGAGCGAACAACCTGTATGATTCGGCATACATTTTCATATCGACAAAATCTCGATAGATGGGACGCAAGCCAAGGTAGTAGATAATCACAAATGATAGAATGACAGCAATCCCCTGACTAGCGTCATTGCCATCAGACCTGAGCAATTTCTGTTCACCTGAGCCAATGTAATAAATCACTAACGCCCAAGTTAAAATCAATAAAGCAAAGTACCAAACAGTATTATAATAATATGGAGCAACAAAAGTGATCGGACTCATATCGACTGTGGATTATATTGTCATATACCGACTAATATCATTTATCATTAATAATAAATCGGAACATCAAACGCCAAAAACCTTATGGCAAGGCATACGTTTGATTACCTCATTAACCGGCACTAAAACCAATAGAATAATAATAAGCGTCACTATCGCCCTGAATGTCATGTTGAGAGAGTCAGAATTCTGGAACACGCCAAAATGAGCATATAGGAAACCACAAGCGACGATTACAATGCGCGAATGCCAAGAAAACAAAATCATCGTGTTTCTTCCCAGATAAGTGATATACTTTGAATTAATCATTGACCCAATAGTAACTATCAACAAAATACCAGCTAATGCTGCAACAAATGTTAATACTTCATTGCCATACATGCCTATTGACATGTCAAGCGACTGCATTGTCAGGACTATACATGCTTTTGCAGCGACCAAATTTATTATAAGGGACAGAAAAATGATTCCTAAACCATTAACGTGGGATCTCGCTTTTATTAGAATATCAAAAACTCTTTCATTATGCATAAACCGGTAACCCAAATGAAAGAAGAGCTGTGAAACTAAAGCAATATCAAGATTCCACGGAAGGCTTCCCCACCCTATGCGGTAACGCACAAATCCAAACAAACACACAGCCACTGATACTATCGACACCGCATATTTCCATTGATGAAAACACCAGTCAATACAATAATATATCAGTTGTGTTAAAAACAACGCTGCCAAGAACCATATGGTCCAATAATGCTCCTGAACAAGAAAAGAACGGAGCATCTCAAGATAAACGCCTAGTGGCTCATGATGCCATGCGTACACACAACAATAAAACAAAGCGATAACTGCCCCAAGGGTAAAATATGGAATTACTAGTCCCTTAAAGCGTCGCCAAGCAAATTGAGTAAAAGAATATTTCTCACATCCAGGATATAGCAAACCACTCAGGAAAAAGAACAAAGGCATATGAAAAGTATACACCCATGCCGAAGCATAGGGGACATTGAGGTGTCCGATAAAAACAGCAAGCAAACCTAAACCACGAGCCGTGTCAATCCAAGCGATTCGGCCGTTAGTTGTGTTCATAGTCATCTCGGCTTCTTCAATTTATGCCTAATAATACCAACGAGCAATCGGTAACAGTGAAACCGCAAACAATTTTTAACCAACCGCAATCGATTGTTCATGTCAGAAACATGAGCAAGAGAATAAACCTCATGAGCCACGTTATCTTCGCTCAAAAGTTCCGACAATTTTGTAACAATATTAGCTGATGACAAAGATTTGTCTTTACATAGGCTTACTACCATCAAATCCATTAGATATACAGCCGAATTTGCATTCGCTCGTCTTTCAATACGAAAATGAGCACGCTTGGACTTCTCCAGATACAGTGCCTTAACGTTTCTCCAAAACCCTTCTGCGTCAAAATCTGTTATCATGCTGGATGTCACTGACCCAGAATTGGCAAAATAGTTATAAATCACGGTATCATCAACAACGATTCTTTCGCAATGTTGAATCATGTCGATATTAAGAACTTGATCCTCCCATGGTTTTAAATTCTCATTTAATGTAAATCCATTATAACATAAAATGCTCTTCCTGTAGATCTGCTTCCACATGAAACCATGCAAACGCTCGCGACCTTTTAAAAATCCAAAAGCCTGAGGCAAAATGCCATTGATAATAGCTTCTCCCTCATACGTTCCGTTTGTAAATGGTGGAAGGTTAAACTGAATGACTTCATCAAAATGAGTTTTATGGGCCGTAATATATAGGTCACAATCTTGCTCCTTTATAATCTGAAAAGCCTTGTCATAACCACCCGGCTCCAAAAAATCATCGGAATCGCAAAAACCCACATACTCGCCATGGCACTCTCTTATGCCCAACATACGCGCTTTAATATAACCAATATTCTCTTTGAGGCAATACAAGAAGAAACGACTATCTTTTTTAGCGTATTCAGCACAAATTTCACCACAGCTATCAGGAGATCCATTATCAATCAAAAAGAACTCCAAGTCAGGACTTTTTAATGCCATCATTGAATCCAACAAGCGAGGGAGATACTTCTCGGCCTTATATATAGTTGTAATAATGCTAATCATATTATTCCTTTCCGTTTTTAAGTGATTAACCTGATTTATGAATCCCTTCTATTACGACTAACGATATGCAACTTTTTCATCAGAGCGGAACGTTCCTTAGCCGTTAACACTATAATTGTAGTTGCAACAAAACCAATTATGGTAAATATGATTGCAGCGATAATCAGTTTCGGCCAAGTATTCGCAATAAAAACGAACCGCATCAGATAGCCGATCAAGCAAAGTATAACCGTACAATAGACCGATGGGCGCAAGGTCTCAAAAAAGATATACTTATTAAGGCCAAGATATTTTGCAGAATAAGGAATCACAAACACCATGTTTTTTATAAAGCAGAAAACAACACTTACTCCAGCCACCGCATATACACCAAGGGTGGTGTACTTCACCAATAACAATGTCACTACAATGATTAGTAAACCATTCATAATAGTGACCAAAGAATTCTCTTTGACCTTATTAACAACAGTGAAAACACTGAACAAAGGCTGCATGCCTGTGAAAAACACGCGACCAAATATGGTAATTGTCGATAAAATAAAAAGTATCCACGCGTCTTGTGTAGGCTGCCACAACTTGTAGAACTCTAAGCCATATACAAAGAGAAAAGCAAGCGGAATCGAGCAAACCACAGAAATCAATTTTGCAGACTGGGAGATTGTATGAACTATCTGTTTAGTGTCTGAATGGGCGTAATCTATGATGAGCGAAGGGGTAAACACATGCGCAATCGTAAAATTCAGCGTCGAAATAAAACCTGGCATTACTTTAGCCACTGCTAAGATACCCATCGCCTTAGGACCTACAAATATATTAGCCACCAATAAATCCATCCCACTTGTTAAAATATTACCCATCGATGAAATGGTATTCCATATTCCGGAAGAAATCAGTGTTTTTATCGATGACCACGAAAAATCCTTAATACGTGCCCTTAATTCCGGAAGAAGTTTGGATTTATATAACAGTTTAATGCCAGATCCCACAAAAGCGCCAATCAATGAAGCAACACCAACAAGGCTAACCGAGGCAGGCAACCAAGCAAAAAGAGCTAAAATCAACAACAACCTCAAAACAGATTGTAATGACGAATTCAATGAATCCAAATACAATTTGTTCTTAATGTAAGGCGAAAGTGACCATGCGGCAGAAACAGTAAAGACTATCGTGGATAAGAAGAGAAGTGAGAATAAGAACTTAACATCAACAATCAGTTTGTCAGGAATAACAACCAAATACTCAAGGTAAAGTACACATGCAAGGCCAATAACAGCATAGGCAATCGCTAAAAATACATTCCCCCAAAACAGTGACGAATACAGGTTTGATACTTTTTCGTCATCATTCCGATACAAGGCCATCATGATGAAACGTCCGGCCATCGAGTTCAGTGCAGTACTCGCTACTGTAGCATAAGAGATAAAATTATTCGCGAGTGAAACAAATCCATTGGCTTCTACGCCAATTGTCTTAACTATATAGGGAGTAAGGAAAAATGAAATCAATGCACCTACCAGCATATTAATCACGCTGGCTGCAACATTTATTGCATGCTGTTTATTGCGAGAGAATTCGCTATTGATTAACTTATCGAGTATCGACATTTTGTTTTGGAGAGCCGATCTCTCTCAAACTATCATTTGAGAATCAGCTTTGTGTAATCTTTGAAAGACATCAAATTACGGTCTTTGTCGCTGATTATGAGATTCTGCTCACCGCCGATTTCATCAAATGGCCAAACGATGCCTATGTCAGGGTCATTATACATGATACCCGAATCTCCCTCACCATAGAAAATCTCGGCACACTTATAGCTGACAATGGAGTCTTCCAAAACCAAATAACCATGGCCAAAATACTGTGGAACAAGAAGTGAGTTCATATTCTCACCCGTTAGATGGAAGCCTATCCACTTACCGTAAGTGGGCGATGACGGGCGGAGATCAACTATCACGTCATAGACATGACCACTTATGCACCTGACGAGCTTTGCCTGTTGTTTAACGAGCTGGAAATGAGTTGCACGGATGACGCCCCGTTTTGAAATGGTATAAAAGACTTCCTTTAAATCATGATCAATTCCATTGGCTTTAAACGTGTCAATGTTGTAGTCCTTAACAAAACCGCCACGTTCATCGGTGGCGCAGAAAGGCTTAATCAAATAAGCGCCTTCCAGTTCCAATTCCTGGAAATCAAACTTCTGTATCATAGTGTGCGTTTATAGTGTTTTTAGCCATTCCATCGTCAAGCGGGTACCTTCTGCAAAGCCAACTTCTGGTTCAAAACTGCAGTCTGTCTTGATGTCGGTAGTGTCAAAAGCCGAAAGTGGCATATTTGTGCCTGTGAACGGGACATCCCCAAACAATGGTGTAGCATCGGGAGCCAGAGCTCGCTGCATCTCAAGAATAAACTCCTTGAGAGGACGGGCATTACCACTGCCAATGATATACTCTTTGAAAGGTATTCCATCCTTAGCTACCGCAAAGAAAGCTTTAGCCACATCAGTTACATAGACAAAATCATAATTCTGTGTGCCAGCAGTGAATTGCAACGGCTCATTATTGATGATTTTGCGCAGTGTCGTATTCACGAACCTGGGGGAGAGTTCCCCTACCCCATAAGCATTCGTAATCATGGGCCACAACAAATCGATTCCGATATTTGAAGCAACCGATTTGCAGAGACAATGTGCTATGAGTTTGCCCATCCCGTAAATATAGCCCATTCCTGGACGACTCTCTTGCTCATGAACAGCGGCCTCGACCTCTCGTTCCATGATACTACCGGCGCATACAAATCGGCTGCAGCCCAATTGCTTTGCAGTCTTCATGCATTCTACAGTATTGAGCGCATTCTGCATCTGCAGGTTATAGTCTGTCCGTTGCGAGCCGGCAGACCCAGCCCATGCAAAATGGACAAACGTATCATAATAATCAGATTCCACTGCATCGAGAAGTTGTTTGGGATTACTTACATCAATGCACTTATATGACAAACCAGCGCGAGGTTTCAAACGGCGGGGCTCTTCAATGATATCGAGAGCCAACACTTCCATACCATTATCGAGAAAGCATTGGACTGTATAACTCCCAACAAAACCATCAGCACCAGTAATGATAACTCTTTTCATAGCTCCAACTATGTTTAACAACTCAAATAATCTTCAATCTGCTGATTCATGCAAGCAGTCAAGTCTCCATTTGCTTCCCAACATTTGCTCCACTCAACAACCTTGCTTATCGCAGTGTCAAGGTTCCAACGAGG
The DNA here is from genome assembly GCA_017427945.1 of Muribaculaceae bacterium. Classification (GTDB taxonomy): domain Bacteria; phylum Bacteroidota; class Bacteroidia; order Bacteroidales; family Muribaculaceae; genus Sodaliphilus. Next base: position 56,033 of record JAFRRT010000002.1, read on the forward strand.
ATACCAACCGAAGACGGACTTAATCTTTGAACAATCCAGTTTAAGGAAATTAGCCTCATGAGGTCCATCTTTACTTGCGGGAGTTTTCCATGTCAGGCCATTGCCCCAGTGTTTAACAAACAAGTCAACCAAAGCACCGGTTGTAAAGCAGTCCATATCATCAGGTCCCACGTTATACCATCCAGCATAATCGGCGTCTCCGTATTGTTTGGCGCAAATCATGAGATAAGCGAAAAGAGGTTCCAGAACATGCTGGTAAGGACGAGTGGAATGAGGATTGCGGACAATTATTTCCTTTCCGCTGACAGCTGCTCTAACGCAATCAGGGATGATACGGTCATTAGCGAAATCTCCTCCACCAATAACATTTCCAGCCCGAGCTGTGGATATTGCTATCCTTGAGTCTTGAAAGAAGCTATTTTTGTAACTATGAGTAACCAACTCAGAGCATGACTTGGAGTTTGAGTAAGGATCAAAGCCGTCAAGCATCTCGTCCTCACGATAACCCCATGGCCACTCCCTATTAAGATATACTTTGTCAGTTGTAACATTCAGGAATGAGCGAACAGACTGACATTGGCGCACACACTCCATGATGTTGACTGTACCCATCACATTAGTCTCGTAAGTATAACGAGGCTGCTTATAGCTGTCACGAACGATGGGTTGGGCGGCAAGATGCATGACTATCTCGGGTTGGACCTCATTGAAAATGTCTATCAGATGGTCAAAATCACGAATATCACCAATGACTGAGTGGCATATCCCATCAATGCCGGCTATATCAAACAAAGAGGGTTTGGTGGCAGGTGCCAACGAATAACCAGTAACATTTGCCCCTAATCGGTTAAGAATCACACAAAGCCAGGATCCCTTGAAACCGGTGTGACCAGTCACCAGAACTCTTTTGTTACGGTAAAAATCCAGATCAAACTCCATGACTCAACAGTCTAATATGGTGATTCAATATCAGTCCCAAAGTTTCCAAGGCGCTTGACCCGAAGCCCATAACTTCTCGAGCTTTTCCCTTTCACGAAGAGTGTCCATACATTGCCAGAAGCCTTTGTGGACATAACCCATCAACTGGTTGTCACGTACAAGGCCATTCATGGGCTCTTTCTCAAAAATAATATCATCGCCGGAAATGTAATCAAAAAGAGCCGGTTCAAACACCATGAAACCAATATTAATCATATCGGCATCGAGATCACTCTTCTCACGGAATGCCTCGACTTTGCCATCGCTTGAAAGCTCAAGTACGCCCTTGTTCTGGCTAAAGTTGTAAACCGAAACCGTGCCGATCTTATTGTGCGACTTGTGATACTCAACAAGTTCCTTCACATTAATATCACCGACGGCATCACCATAGGTAAGCATGAAAGTCTCATTGCCCACATAGTCCTTGATGCGCTTCACACGACCACCAGTTTGAGTATTAAGCCCCGTGTCGATTACCGTGACACGCCAAGGCTCAACATGTTTACGATGGACTATTATTTCATTGTCATTGGCAAAGTCAAATGTTACGTCGGACGTATGAAGGAAATAGTCAGCGAACCATTCCTTGATTACGTGCTGACGATAGCCTGCGCAAATAATGAAATCATTGAATCCATAATAGGAATACACTTTCATTATGTGCCACAAGATGGGCATACCTCCAATTTCCACCATCGGCTTTGGCCGAAATTGGGATTCTTCAGAAATGCGAGTACCAAAACCACCCGCCAGGATTACTACTTTCATGTTATATCGTTTTAATTAAAATGTCACAATGAGTCAAAGAATTTCTCATACTCATCGACCAATGCCTGAGTAGTCATGTTAGAGAAGGCTTTGATATTGGCTGCATATTGGTCAATCTTTTCTCGATGAGTCAAAAGGTCTTTCAATCCTGTGTAAATCGATTCATCATCGTTAGGTACAATCATTCCATACTTGCCGTTTTCCAAGATTTCCTCCATACCAGAACAATCGGTTGTGAAAACGGGGACACCCAATGCGATGGCTTCAGTAGTAGCAGTGCTGTACCCCTCTCTATAAGAAGAGCACACGAACATGTCCATTTTTGTTAAGTATTTATATGGATTAGGATCGAAACCTAAAAGTTTGATGTCTTCTGATAATCCAAATGAATCGATAGACTTTTGCAGATTTTCTCTCTCTTCGCCTTTACCCAAGATATAGAGTTTTACACGCTCTGCCAAGCCTTCAGACTTCAATCGATGAAAAGCATCTATCAGGCGATGAAAACCTTTTACCTTAATCAGTCTGTTAACAGCACAGAGGTTCAAACAATCCTTATCCAAGTCAAAAGGCATCGGTTGTTTTGATAATTCCATAATTTGATCGAAATCATTCACATTATGGATAACCCTCATCGGAACTTTTATCTCTGGAAACAAGTCTTCAAAGCACTCTCTCGTACGATGGGCAACATACACCAACTCATCTAAACGATTATAGGCTTTTATCATCTCTTTGTCATTACGAAAACCTGCAATAGGGGTTTTTCGTTGCTTGAACTCAATATGTACCCATGCTACCTTCTTGGTATTCTTATGAGGGCATGCAGCAACAATCCTAGTTGGCGAGTTCTCGAGATAAGCAACCTCTACATCATATTTACCTCTTATGAAGAGCCAATGCCAAAAGCGCCCAGGTAAAATCTTCTGAATCTGATTAAATCCCCTGAACTCACGCTTGAATACACTACTGAATTTAATGCCCTCGGGTACTGCATTCACATATGGGCCTGCACCGAAGATGGTTTTCAATGTAATATCATACTTCGTGAGATCGATAAACTTGAGCAAGTTTACCAGAACACGCTCGGCTCCACCACCTTGCAAGTCGTAATGAAAAAACAGGATCTTTTTTTTCATTGGATTATTCAGCTGAATGTCAATTCTTTGATAATTGCGCAATACAAATGATTCTAATACTCTTTCGCTACACTCCTATGCACTATAAGAGAGGCAGATTCCTTAAAAAACAGTGGGTTTTGAGATGCTTCAAGAGTGTAAGATAAGGGTCACCAACCCTTGGCGGGACCAGCGAACTGTGAGTATTAGGTAATGCTGAAGACACTATCACAGTAGTCATTTACAGCAGATTACCAACATTATGTCTTAAATTCCATGTTCCTACACACATGTGTACACACGCGAATTTCCTTTACTTTCAACCTGCAAAGATAAGCAATTTCCCCCAATCCAACAAATATGTGCGGCAAGTTTTGACCAATTAAAAACAATGAACAAAGTTCCTTATAAAACAGGTTGCAAGAAGAATGAAAAATAATTTGCACATGACTCTCTGCCAGTAGTTGCAAGGAACCGAAAAAAAATGTAATTTTGCAAGTTGAAAAAAATGTCAATTCACCAATAAAACTGATTAAAATCTCGAGAAATGAACGAAAACAATAATGTACGTTTAAAGGTCGGCATCACTATTGGAGACACTAACGGAATAGGCACCGAAGTGGCCCTGAAAGCCGTTTGTGCACCAGAGATGATGGATTTGTGCATACCTATCATTTATGGTTCAAGCCGAATCGTGAGCTACCACCGCAATGCATGCAATCTGCCAAGTTTCCAGATCAACCACACCAAGAGCGCTGAAAACATCAAGGACAATATGCCCAATCTGGTGGAATGCATCAATCAAGACATCAAGATAGAGATGGGACACCCCAGCAAACAGGCCGGGCTCGCATCATTCACCGCCCTTGAGGCTGCTGTTAGCGACCTAAAGGCAGGTATTATTGATGTGTTAGTAACTGCTCCTATCAGCAAAGATAACATCCAAAGTGAGCAATTCCATTTCCCCGGACACACCGAGTACCTGGAAAGTGCCACCGGAGATGGTTCGAAGGCAATGATGATTCTCTGCACACACTCGCTCCGCGTGGCCCTTGCAACCATCCATATGCCCCTTTCACAAGTGCCTACGGCACTGACTGTTGAAGGCATCCGTGAAAAGCTCAGGCTTTTAAATGCCTCGCTCAAGCGAGATTTCAATATCGGTGGTCCCCGCATTGCCGTACTGTCACTGAACCCTCATGCCGGCGAGAACGGTGTCTTGGGAAAAGAAGAGCAAGAAATCATTCAACCCGCCATCCAATTGTCACTTGACGAGGATGGTGTACAGTGTTTTGGACCTTATGCTGCTGACGGTTTCTTCGGTTCACGGCAATACCGCCGTTTTGACGCCATCCTTGCCATGTATCACGACCAGGGTCTGGCACCGTTCAAGACCATCGCAATGGACGAGGGCGTCAACTTCACCGCTGGACTACCCATCGTGCGTACCAGCCCCGATCACGGAACTGGCTATGACATTGCAGGGCAAGGTATCGCCAATGAGTCATCCATGCGCCAAGCCATCTATACGGCCATCGACATTTACCGCAACCGCATCCGCTATGATGAGGCGAACCAAAACCCATTACCCAAGTTGTTCCAGGACCGTGGGCGTGACAACGTGAAGCTTGACCTGACAAAAAGCGAATAACAGCAAATGATAAAAGGTATCATCTTTGATTATGGCGGCACCCTCGACAGCCGCGGAGTCCATTGGAGCGAAATCCTGTGGGACGGCTTCCGTCATGCCGCTGTTCCTATAGACAAGGACACATTCCGCTCAGTGTATGTAGAAGCCGAGCGAGCTTTGGCTCGAGAGCGCATTATTCTTCCTCAAGATAACTTCCACGACCTGCTGGTCAAAAAAGTGACACTGGAAGTCGGTTTTCTGCCTCAACAACCTGATTCGGAGACCTGCGACAAATGGGTAATGCAAATTGCAGACTTCTGTGACAGCGCAGCTCGAGCCTGTATTGATGAGGCACGGCCGATTCTTGAGGAATTGCACGAACAATTCCCGTTGATGCTGGTAAGCAACTTCTACGGCAATATCGATGAAGTGCTGCGCGAGTATGGAATCCGCCACCTGTTCAAAGGAATCATCGAGAGTTCTGTCGTGGGAATTCGCAAGCCGAACCCTACCCTGTTCCGTCTTGGAGTTGATGCCCTCGAAATGGATCCTCAAGATGTTCTTGTCGTGGGAGATAGCTTACGCAAGGATATTGAGCCGGCAGAGCACCTGGGCTGTCAGGTGTTGTGGCTCAAGGGTAAAGGCTGGACCGCCGAGGAAGACAACCAAACCCACCCTCACACCATCACCAAAATCTCGCAAGTACCCGAGTGGATAAGCAACCTTTAGTTAACAACAAAACAGTATATTGAAATGAATTATGCAATTATAGCAGCCGGCGAAGGTTCGCGACTGGCTCAGGAGGGCATCGCCAAACCCAAACCACTGGTTGAACTGCAAGGCGAACCGATGATTGGGCGACTCATCAACATCATGCTCAGATGCAATGCCCAAAGCATCAGTATCATCGTTAATGAGCACATGACCGAGGTTCGGGAGTATCTTGAAAGCCTCACTTTGCCGGTACCACTTCATCTTGTGGTGAAGACAACGCCCAGCTCAATGCACAGCCTGTGGCACTTGAGCAAAGTAATACCCCGTGGCAAATTCTGCTTGACGACAGTTGACACCATTTTCCGTGAAGAAGATTTCAAAGGGTATATCCAATCGTTTGAAGAGGACAAACGCCACGACGGCATGTGGGCAGTCACACCCTTTGTCGACGATGAAAAACCACTGTGGGTAGATGTTGACGAGGAAATGAACATTACTGCATTCCGCGACAAGAAATGGGAAGGCGCGACCTATGTATCAGGAGGAGTTTATGCCATGACCCACCGCGCCTTTAAAGTGCTTAACCAGTGTATCGAGCAAGGCACCAGTCGCATGCGCAACTTCCAAAGGGCCCTGGTGGATTCCGGCTCCAAGCTCAAGGCATACAGCATCGATAAAATCATTGATGTTGACCATGCCGGAGACATTGCAACCGCCGAGGAATTCCTTGGCAAGCGATGATCCATTCATTTAAGCATAAAAATATGAGAGGGTGGTTCTGTTTACAATCAGAGCCACCCTCAAAACTAATGATTTCTTGACTTTAATTCCGTTATTGTGTCAGGCTTGCGGTGATGACTTGAACTTCACGGCAGAAGTCCTTCTCAATCGACATGCGCTGTTCTATCTGTATGCATGCGTGTAATACCGTTGCATGGGTCCTGTCGAGCTTAGCACCAATACTTGTTGAAGACATCATGGCTTCTTTCTTGGCAAGATACATCACCAATTGACGTGCATCACTGATTTCACGTTTGCGCGATTTGCCATACAGCACATCGGTGGGCAAATTGTAGAAATCAGCAACAGTCTCAGCAATCGATTCAAAAGTAAGCTGCTTAGGCGCTACCCTGACTGTATTACCGATGACACTGCGTGCCAAATCAATGGTGATATCCTGGTTGAGCATTGTGGCATGAGCCAGCAATGACACCATGACACCCTCAAGTTCACGGACGCTCTCGGTCACATTGGTTGCAATAAAGTCAAGTACCTCACTGCTGATTTTCAGACCATCCTGTGACGCTTTCATCGCCAAGAACTTGCGGCGCAACTCATAGTCCGGCTTTTCCAGCTGCACTGTCATGCCCCATTTAAAGCGCGAGATTAGTCTCGGCTCCATGCCGTCAAGGTCACTCGGGCGGCGATCACTTGACATCACCAGTTGACACTGATGCTGATGCAGGTGGTTAAAGATATGGAAGAATGTGTTCTGCGTTTTATTCTTTCCGGCAAAGAACTGGATATCATCAAGCAGGAGCACATCGATGCTCTCATAAAAGTTTATGAAGTCGTTGATCTTCTTCTGCAATGTGGCCGTCGTAAACTGGCTCTCGAACATACGTGACGAGACGTACAGAACCCTTTTGCGGGGCTCGTTTTCCTTGAGCTTGATACCAATGGCCTGCAGCAGGTGCGTCTTACCCACTCCGGTAGCACCAAAAACAAACAAGGGATTGTATGTCTTCACCTCAGGGTGCTCGGCAATGGCCTGACCGATGCTCACGGCAAGCTTATTGCTCATGCTGCTGCAGTAATTTTCAAAGGTATATCTCAGGTTCAGTTGCGGGTCAATGTCCTCCAGCTGGTCATCTTGCTCAAAAGGATTGGCGACACGCGGCCTGCGTATCTTTTGTTGCGTCATAAGCCGAGAGCTCGGGTTATCCATATCCTGCTCCACAGCACTGGCATCATCGCTACCAATCACATTATATTTATAAGTGAGCTTGACATTCTCGCCGAACTCTTTTTTCAGAGCCAACGAAATAAGATTGATATATCGTTCCTCGATTTGCTCGACGAAGAATCGCGAGGGGACCTTGAGCGTCACACGTTCATTTTCCTGATCATAATCAACGGCAACAATGGGAGCGAACCAAACATTGAATTGTTCGGCAGGCAGGTTGGCCTTAATGACGTCAAGGCAACGGTTCCACTGTTGTGTAACGTTTGACATTTCGATATTTTCTTAGTAATGGTTGGTTTTTTAAGTGCTCTCTTAAGCGCTTTTTCACAGTACAAATTTCGGCCAATATTTTCTTATAAAAAAATGGCTAAAAAATTTGGAAATTTCATTTTAACTGTAACAATGTTGAAAAACAAAGGGTTACAACACCATCACAAAAACATGTGTTTTTTAGCATACAACAATCTATGATATGTCTGAATATCAGCAGCTTATCGATTATCACCCGTTTTCCTGTTCGCATTAGCAAACTCGCAAACTGCTGTTAATTCAAGGGTTTGAAAATGTAAACACCGAAAACAGTAAAAGTCAAAAAAAATCCTATTTAGATTAAGTCCAAATAGGAATTTTTCGCGTCATTTTCATGTCATTTTCAACCTTAGCAAAGGACTGATTTGACCGAAATGAGTCATAGCCATATTTTTTAGAACACCTTCACGTTGATATAACGTTTTGGGTTCGCTTTAATATCCATCAACAAGGAGTCAAGACTGGCGATAGCATGGTTCGCGTTGTCATACAGTTCGCGGTCATTCATTATCTTGCCCAGCGATGAATTCTTGTCATTGAGCTGTTCACTCAAGGCTTGCAGATTTGCCAGAGTGGTATTGAGCTTATTCATTGTCTCATCAAGGGGCACCTGGCTGAGCGAGGCCGAGAAGTCAGCCAAATTGCTCGTTGTTCCAGATAGATTGTTGGTGATGCCGTTCACATTGTTCATCACCCCTGGAACACTGCGGTTCAAACCACTCAAGAGCTGATTGATTTGGAGGGCACTTGCCTGCAACTGGCGAGAGATAGCATCAAGCCTTGTAAGCGCCGCGGCAAGAGCAGGGTCACCCGTCAATCCATTTACATTATTGATTATTGAGTCCACCTTAGGAAGCATGCCTGTAACCATGGGGACTACATTGTCTTTCACATCATCAATAATACCCGGCACATCATCAGTTGGGATGTAGCTACCCGTCTTTAACGCCGGTCCTTTTCCCAGGTTTAATACCAGCGATGAACCGCCCATCAAGCCCGATACCATGTTGATGGTGCTGCCCTCAGGCACTGTCATGTTCTTGTTCATCGCAAGCATGACAGTAATCTTGTTGTTTGAATAATCATAATTGATTTCCCTCACCTGCCCTACCTGGAAACCGTTGACCGTAACGGGAGCCGCTTCCAGTAAGCCGTCGGTGTTCTCGACCTCGGTATAGAAATAATTGGATGGCTTCAACAGGTTGATACCTTTCAGGTAATTAATCCCCCAATAAAGCAATATGAGCCCCACAAGCACTGTGAGAGCAATTTTGACGTTCTTGCTTAGAAATTTCATCTTTTCGAATCAATAAAAATATTCTTTTAAACGGCAAAATTACTAATTTGTTCTATAATAGGATGCTATTTTTTGCCATTTTTCATCTCAATTAATGACATTAAACATTTTAACCGCATTAAACACTCAAATAGAACTAATGGATTATAGGCATCCGTACTCTTACACCACGCCAAGACGCTAAGGACGCTAAGATTTTTGATTGCTCGCCTGTGCTCGCAAGAAATCTAAACAAATTTATTTTTAAAATTTTATATCATATTAAGTTTAATTTCCCGCCCGCAGGACGGTTAAATCATGCGCGTCAACGAATTAGATAAATTCGCAAAATTCGCGGACAAGAAAAAAAGAGCGCGTTAGCCCCAGACGGTTCAGAGTGTTCAGTTGTTGTAGAAAGAGTGCGTCAGCCCCCTGATGCCTGAAACCTAACGCCTAAAGCCTAATGCCTTAATAAGCACGTCAGCTCTCAGACGGTTCAGATTGTTCAGTTGTTGTAGAAAGAGTGCGTCAGCCTCCTAATGCCTAACGCCTAATGCCTTAACAAACGCGGCAGCCCTCAGATGGTTCAGAGTGTAGAAAAAGCTGCCCGCCGAGGGGGTGGAGAGAGGGCGGCGGGCAGGTACTGTCATGTATTGATGTGTCTTTTGTGGAAATAAAGGGCTTATTATTAACCTGACTACTTCATCTCAAGCCTTAGTAACTTACACATATTTTTTTGCCTTGATGGATATAGATGCCGGGGGTCGTTGGTAGCTCTTTGCCAACAGGTACACCCATCATATTGTAGTAGTTAGCATCCAAAGTCCGTGTTTTGTCTGTCACCACCTCGTCAATGCCCGTCATGTTGTCAGGGTTGTAACGCATGCCCTTGTAGATGATTTTGCCGTCTTTGACGACGTGACAAAGGCCGCAGTACTCCTGGTAGTCGGCATCGGGTTCGGGCTTGCGGGTGAACGGCGTCAACAGGTCGCCCATGTCGCGGCTGTCAAAGCCGATACCCTCAACAATGTAGGCCACTGGCTCTCCATCTTCACCGATATAAGCGTAGCGATAGCAATTGTATCCGTCCATTTCAAGGGAATCATATAGAAAGAAATTATCTTCAGTCAAGAATGGCTCTACTTGATATTGGAGATAAATCCCTATGAGATAATCGTTCTGAAGATAATGGTTCCAGGAGTTGAGAGGATAGAGTAGTTCTAAACCGCTCATGCCTACATAGCCTATACGATTTATCAGATTACGTCCATTACTCTCCACATAGTCGAGTGCATGGTTCTGAAAGCAATTCACGGCATTCCCGTCATCCCTCAACAAACAGATGATACTGTCATTTGTCATATTTATATGTGAACCCATATAGTAATGACAACATATCATTCCGTTAGTGTGAGGATAGCCAGGATTTATTCCTCCGCTTGTCTCGAGAACATAATAGTAAGATGTCGTATCACCGTGATCAATGATGATCTTCTCATTGACCCATTTCTTTCCTTCAAAGGCAATTGGCATGATTGTGTTAGAATCCTGAGCAAATGTCCAAGTCATTCCTAAATATGCTACAAGGGTTATAATTAAATTCTTCTTCATAATACAAATGCTATTAAGTTTGCAAAAATATGAAAAATCATTGAGTTTTGACGAAAACGTCTTAAAAAGTCGACGGATAAACTGCAAAAAAGGCTCCTTTTTCAACCTTAAAGCCTCTATCAAGTGTAACCGTTCCAGATGCTTCAATTTCATACTCAACATCACTCTTGACAACCACATCACCACTCGTGCGGTTACTATCAATAGACCTTCCCGCTGTCACATCGCTGGCAATCACATACTGCGAATTATTGATATTGTAATTCTGCAATAATAACGGCGCAATATATGGAATATAATTGTGCTTGTAAACCATGATCGTGCCATTTGGTGATACATCGTTAAATGTCACACTTGAAGATGCTTGTTTTTTATAAGACAATCCTGAATTATCAGCATAAGCTACAGTTGTAAATTGCGTATTAATTCCAGAAACTGTAATTCTATTATCAGTTCTTAAAACACTTATTCCTGAATACTCCTGAGGTGTATCTGTCCACATGAATAGTGAAGGATCTCCAAGAAAGTTGTGGCTTATAGATACGTCATAAATATATCTATTTGAATATTCAGCTTTGGAATATGCATCGATTTCGCCTAGTGAATAATAAAAATTGTTTAGATTTTTAGTAAAAATAGATGTAAGCTGTTTAGATGGCTCTGGATTGATAAAACGCGTATTTCCCATGTATGCAGGTCCCCCATAATCTTTTCCTGTGGTGAATGACTCTCCATAATTTACTTTAATATAATATTCTGTCGGATTATCATATGGCATGGTTGAACACGACGGCGAAAAGTAAATCATGGGGTATAATTTGTTTTGAATACAATTTAAACCATTATTCAGTTCATAATCTGGGATAGAACCCGAATATTGTTTAACAGTGTCTAACGCCCATAGTCTGTATAAACGCCCATTGGGATTGCTTGTTGTGATACTTGGCGCATCTCCATGGTTGAATGTACAAATGAATCCAAATTGATTGTTATTAATGACATTTACTATGTCACTGCCTTTAGGATAGTGTCCATTCTCTTGAATAAACGTTTGGTTAGGGCAGATTGAATCCATATTATCACGGGCTTCATCTAAAAATGACATGAAATCTTTTCCCTCAGTAAACAATGCTCTCTTAAGATAGGAAAAGTCGCCATGTCCAGGATTAAGTTCATAACGGAAAAGTTTATCAGTGTAATTCTCGAACTGGGATGACACCTTGCCTAACAGTCTCCCGACAAAAATGTCTGGTTGGCGATCAAAAACCCCTTTCCAGTCACTATTTAATTCACAATAATACATATCAGTGGCCCCGGTAACATGGTCATGCACACGATATGGGATATCGGTCCCTGCCAGTAGTACAAATTTTGTTCCCCTATGTCTGTGAGCAAACTTTAAGAATTGCCTGATTTTACCTGCGTCATCAGTATATGGAACATAAACTGTACCATCTTCTTTTCTGATAATGTCTCCAGGCAATGCATGTGGATCGCTAATAACATCATCAAGCGTCATGATTTTAACATAGAATCCTTTTTGGCTTTTTAATGCAGCCAATCTTCGCATCGCATGTTTAAATTCGCTTGTTGTTATTATTAAATAAGATGTACTACTGTCCCAATCAGGTGATCCGATATGTATTCCAGTAGTATCGACTACCAAAGAGTCTATTGGTGGGAAAATAGGGTCAAAACCGCTTCGATTGTTTGATTCGGAATCATCTCGGCCTAGTATTACAAGTGTGTCTAATGGAATATCCACAGTCGGAGCATTTGCCGTGACCTGAGTGGGGTTGATCACTATGCTTTGAGTAAGCTGGTAGCCTTCCTGCCTTAGTACAGAATCTTCCCTGACAATAGGCCTCATGGGGGTGTTGTCGCTCAGTTCATAATTTATTGTCACGCTTATATTGCTGGCCTTTCTGATTGTATTTCTCAATAATCCAGAGGATGAGTGCTTGTAGGCAATGGGCATGACAGCCACGGTGACTATATGGTTCTCGCCGGCAAGAAACCCTTCTTCAACAACCCATGCGCGTTGTGACGGGTACTCCGTATTTGAATAATAAGCTGCGGAATCAGGCAAAGTGATAGTTGGTGTAGTGTCATTCATCATGTGTGGAGCTTGACAGGGATATAACAGATGGCCGATACCAGTGATAACATTATTGCCTATTGTACTTGCAGTCACAGTAAAATTTGTCGCATTATAAGGGACCGAGAAGCGCAGGTAATCAATGGGCAACGAGGGCATTCCGGGGTCTCCGCCATTGTACAGGCCGTCATAGCTGACTGTCGTATAGGTCACTCCTCCCAGCGTGTCGGTCCCCAGTGTCAGGTTACTGTAATTATAGGTGGCGGTGTGGGTGATGACCCCAGCCGCCATCAGCGGGACGAGCACCGCCGCAAGCACCGCGAGGGGTTTGAATCTTATCTTTCTCATGGCAGTGGGTTTTTACTTGGTCAGTATCATCTGCTTGCAGTCAATCAGGGCACCGTCGGCAACCAGGGCATACAGGTACATCCCCGCCTTGAGGTCACTGGCGGTCAGCGTCACCTGGCTCTCGCCGCGGCCTTGAGCGGGAATGCTCTTGAGCTGCGCTCCCTGCATGTCATAGATGTAGATGTCAGCCCTGCTCACACTCTGGGGCAGTGAGTAGCGGATGACGGTCTCGCTGTTCCACGGGTTGGGCGCGTTCTGATAAAGTTTTGCATCGTTCAGGCTGGCTGCAATCTCATTATTTGACGTCTGTTGAGGAGCTTGCAGCATGGGAGCGGCATTCTCTTCTTCCTGCTGCTTCTCTCCCTTGACTTCGGCGAGTTCGGCACGCAGCTCGTTGATGGACTGCACCAGGATGGGAATCAGGCCGATGTAATCCACGTACATGTACCCCGAGTTATCGGTATGCACCAGTTGGGGGAATACCTCTTTGACGTTCTGGGCAAGGAAGCCGTAACGCTCGCTGCCCTGCTCGCGGTCGGCATAGAACTGCTCGAAAAACGCCTTGTCGCTTCGGTCTTTCTCGGTCACCGTCGCCATGGATGCTATGCCTTGCCTGATTTGCGCATAGTCGTTTTTCAAAGTATAGCTCACGGCCTCCAGGTTTTCTAGCGAACCCAGTACATCCTCTATGGGTTCCACATTCTCCTTGAATCGCTCATCTGACTGCAGGAACAGGCCGCTGGTATGAACGTCCTTCCTGAACTGCACTGCATCAGAGCGAGTGTTATCATAATACATGATGGTGTCGTTTGCCATCGCATTGGCAGTGATGTAAGTACCATGTTTTCCCTGGAGCCAGAGGCAATCGGTGTCGGTGTATCCGAGTTCACCAATGGCTACGTTGTAATTGAAAAGCAACAAATTGTCTCCAAATGTCATGTGCGCACCAGAAGCATGATTACCATAGTTTCCAAAAACCCTTAATACTGTAACTGTATCCAATTGTCCACTGTAACTACTCAAGCTGTCGGGCAACTCTGTGAAAGGATCTATACCGACTTCTGCATGGCCATTGTTGCGGACGATAAGCTGTGCACTGACTTGGTTAGTGCTTGCCAATAGGCAGAACAATACTGCCATGAATGTAATCTTTTTCATATTGTAAACTGATTTAAAATGAATATATTATTTAATGCTTTATCAAACGATAATCCCCGAGTCTCAAGGGCTGAAATCGGGGATTTAAGCAGGTCAGTAGGTGTCGAAGAAGCCTTCATAGGTGTTGCCCAAGGGGCTCTCGATGGTAATGACGTATTCGCCCTGAGGCAGTGACGAGACGTCAATGGTGTCGTAGGAACCGTTGACCTGGGTGCTGATGACGGTAATGAATGATGACGCCGATGCAATCTCCACGTCGTAGTAGTTCACCACACCCAACCCGTCAATGATAATCTCCAGATTGGAGATGTCGTAGTACACATCTGGCATATCGGCCGGCAGCGGCAGGTTATTGTGGTTGTGTTGTTGACCATCAGGATTCAGCACCACTTCCCTTCTATCCGCAGACATGTTGAAAGCAGATAGCATCAATAATAAGATAAAAAATGTTCTTCTCATCATGCAGAATAATTTGGATTGTTTACAAAATTAGAACGAAGTTAATTTTGTTTCCAAATATACAGATATGTTTTTAAAAAAAAACTTTTACAGATTTTATATCTATATGAGAATCAGCACCTTATGCTACAAATTCAGGGAATTGAGCCAATAATCATCAGTTTTGTAAAAAAAATAATGCGTTGATATATAACGCATTATAAAATCAGCAAAAATGGCAAAAATGAAAAATCTGTAAAAATAACACTACTGAAACCGGTAGTAAAGATCTCAGTCATTATGATTCATCAAGCAATCAAGGTATTCTTGAAGCGGTACTGATAGGTCTAATTTCTTTGCAATTATATCTCTTTTTTGGCTGACGTAATTGGGGGTATAATCAAGTGTGATGGCAATTTCAACATAGGAGAACCCGCAACACATAAGTTCAATGAATCTTAAATCTTTTTCTTTTAATTGAGGATTTTGTGCTAAATTGGCAATCATGTTGTGGTAATTCTTGTCAAGATGATTGCGCAGCGCTTTCCAGAATTCATCATTGGCAATATCACCGATGGTTTCTTTAATGCGTCTTCTGATTACTGAAGGTGAGTCCTTTTCACTGGCATCAATTGATGTCTGCATGAATTTCACCAGATTATAGACCAGTTCCCCTATGGCAGATTCTTTTGCCTCAAGTTTATCCAATAAATCATCATGTGTGTTGAAAGAGGTTGGCTTAATCTCCTTCATGATGGCCTTGGTGCGTGCCATTTTGATGTGGTGGAACACAGCCAACATCAGTAGTGCTGCCAGAAAAACTATAGCCAATACAGTAACCATCCATTGCAAGTTGCTGATTCTGTGCTTGACCGCATTGCCCTGGATTTCATTATTGACATTTTCAATATGCTGTATCATATAGCGGTGCTGATTGTTCACTATCGAATCAGCCACCCTTTGGCTTTCACTTGAGTAATAATCATTTTGAGCAGGATATTTCTGTCTTTTCGCAATTATTGCGAGAATACTGTTCTTGCGAGTTTGAATCTGGCCCATGTGGTCATTAGCAGGATATCTCTCAGCGATATTAAGATAATATCTGGCCGAATCAATCATGTCATCCATCACGTAAATGAAAGCCAAATCAATAATGAGGTCAAGATTCATGAATTTTGGATAATTATTGAGACATTTCAAAGCGATACGCTTAGCCTCGGAGCGTGTTGAGTCTTCCATTGATAGTTGTCGTGACCACAACTCATAGCAATTGACGATGCTTGAACTATCATTTAACTCTACTGCCAATTCTATCGCTTCCTTGAAATAATCTTCAGCAGTGCCCCTGCCCGTAATGCCTACACAACCGGCCATATTGAACAAACAATTCTGCTGTTTGGGCTTATCTCCCAAGAGTTTATAATACTTCAGCGCATTACTGTATTTATCAAAACAGATTTCTTTGTCACCATAATATCTGCGGTATAAGTCAGCAATCCTCAAACTGCAGTAACCCAGGTTGGCATAGTCCTTCTCGTCGGCGGTGGCTTCGGCATGCTTGTAGTAGAACATGGCGCTGTCGGGGTGGCCCAGTTCCTCCATGACGGCGCCCTTGTAGATGTAGGCGCGGGTGAACTTTTCACGCTCACGGGCGTGGGCACGGTAATAGCCCAGGGCGCGGTTGATGTCACTATCGCTGGTGGCAACGATGTAGCAGCGATAGCGGGCCTGGGTGAGCAGCAGGTCGCGGTAGGCACGGTCGCCCTCGTCGGTCAGACTGTCGGGCGGCAGTGCCTCGATGAGCGCCAGGGCGCTGTCAGGGGCCGGTTGCATGAGGCTGTCGGCTGCCACGAGCCGCGCGTCATAGCGGTGCGCACCACTGCACCCCATGACCACCGCCACAAGCATTAAAGCCAGCGATATGACTACTAACAGCTTTCTCATTCCCTAATAATATAACGCAATATCGTCTTGATTATTATTTTAGGCTTTAGGTGTAAGGAAGCCTCCGCACACGTCGCCTAAAACATTGTGACCGTGCTGCGCACGGGAAAACTTGTGCGGATGCCCCCTAGAGCCTAAAGCCTAGAGCCTAATGCCTAGAGCCTAATGCCTCGCCTTAGCGTGATGAGTGAGGTATAGACATTAGTGGCTCTAAAGGAGTCAGGAAGCGTCCCAACCGATAACTGCCCTTATAAAACGTTAATTCCCAACATCTATAAGGCTAGAAGTGATTTAGTCCTTATCCTTTCCTGTAAAGAAAAAATGTATTTCTTTTCTCCCGATGCATTGATTTCCAAGAATTATTATGTAATTTTGCCATCACTAAAACAAAGCACGTTATGAAATCTCCACTCGACTGTAAACATGTGTACGGCCTGATAGGCTATCCGCTGGTTCATTCGTTCTCGATGGACTACTTTAACCAGAAGTTCCTCGCCGAGGGCATCGACGCCCAGTACATCAACTTTGAAATTGAAGACTTAGGCCTATTATGGGAAATCATCGCTGAGTACCCCAATCTCAATGGCCTTAATGTCACAGCACCTTACAAAGAAAAGATTATCCAATACCTGGACTCGTTGGACGACGATGCCGACGAGATTCAAGCCGTTAACGTGGTGCGTTTCATTCGTGACAAGAAAAGCGGTGAACTCATCGAACTGCGAGGCTACAACAGCGATATAGCAGGATTTGAGAACACACTGGGAGATGTGCTCAACCCACAACGAACCAGTGCAATGGTACTCGGTACTGGTGGAGCCGCCAAGGCGGTAAGTGCCGCCCTGCGCCACAGAGGTGTCGAAGTGCAGTTGGTCTCCCGTCGCAAGTCAGAGCACACACTGGTTTATGAAGAGATTACTCGTGCTATGGTGGCCAATTACAAAATCATTGTTAACGCCACCCCCCTCGGCAAATACCCCGACGAAGACCAATGTCCAGACTTCCCGTTCAGGTTCCTGACCAAGGAGCATTTTTGCTATGATCTCATCTACAACCCCGAGGAGACCTTGTTCTTAAAGAAGTCAGCACAATATGGTGCAGAGACCAAAAACGGCATAGAGATGCTGCTCTTGCAGGCTTTTGACTCCTACGAGATCTGGACTATGGACGATTAATCATCCTTTCTACAAGCCCCTGATGTCCACCCCGACGGTATTATCACGGATTCCGGTTTTACGCATCCTGTTGCCGTTCGCTGTGGGCATTCTTATTCATCAGCTGTGGCACACGCTTTGGACCCCGTTGTTGCTTGTAATTGCCGTCATCGGCATTTATCTTTTTCTTGTTGCCAAATCAAAGACTCCTCAAGAACGCCTGAAGATACGTCCCTATTTTTCATTGCCTTTAGCCCTGGCGGCATTGGCACTCGGCTGGTTATGCGCAGTCATTCACTGTCCACCACGGCTCACCGATACTCAACGAACCAATCATGTCATCTCGGGACGTGTTGTTGACCTCGATTACACCGACTTCTCGATGAGAATGACGGTCGATGTGATTGACGGTACTGTGCCCCGTTTTAAGGTTCTGCTATCAACTCGAGGGTGTGACTACACGATGCGTGCGGGAGACCTTGTGGCATGGGCTGCGTCGCTTGAAGAGATAGGCAACATGGGAAATCCAGGCGAGATGGACTATGCATCTTACATGCTCAACAATGAGGGAATCCGCTACCATCAACATCTGCCGTTAGGTCAGGTCAGACGCATCGGGCACTCACCCACCCTTTTGACCAAGTTGGCCAACACACGTCGCAACATGCGGCAGATGGTGTTCAATTCACAGCTGTCTCCGTCGGCAGCACATTTTGTGACAGCTTTGCTATTAGGCGACAGCCGTAGCATTGACAAAGCCACACGCCAGGAATTCTCGGCAGCAGGAGTGGCTCATGTGTTGGCATTGAGCGGTCTGCATGTGGGCTTGATTTCCCTCATCATTTGGTGGTTGCTGTTTCCGTTGGATCACATCCGCCTCAGGAAACTGCGCCTGGTCATCACACTTGCAGCCATCGCTATGTTTGCCGTATTCACAGGCCTTTCTCCCAGTGTGATTCGAGCCACTATAATGATTGGTGTTGCTTTTGCATCTCTTATTTTTCACCGACGGTCGATATCGCTCAACGCACTTGCCCTGGCAGCACTTGCCATCCTTGTATTCTCGCCCTCGTCAATCTATAGCGTGGGATTTCAATTGAGTTTCATCACCGTCGGGGCCATATTGCTATTGGCTCAGCGTCCTGTGGCATTCTGCAGCGGCAACAAGTTGGTTAACAGCGTTGTTTCTATTGTACTCACCTCCCTTGTGGCGATGCTGGCAACAGTGGCTTTGACCGCCCATTATTTCCATACCATTTCGCTGATGTCCGTACTTGCCAATCTGCTCATCCTGCCTGTCCTGCCTGTGTTCATGGTTCTCGCTGCACTTTTCGTGCTGGTAACGGCAGCGGGAATGGAATGGCAGCTGTTGAACAAGGCCATTGATGGCATATACGCATACATCCATTGGTCAACCGGAGCTGTCAACGGTTTGCCTTTATCCCACATTGGAGGCGTGTATGTAAGCGCTTTTGGAGTTGTCGCCTATTTTGTAGCTATGACATTCTTACTCCTGTGGCTTTACCGACGTAACTACCGTTACTTGATATGGGCAGGTTGTGCGCTTGTCGTTTTGTTGGCCCACTCGCTGTGGGTTGATCACAACACACCACGCAAGGGCTTTGTCATCTTCAACTCTTACACTTCAACTCCAGTCCTGTACTTTGACAACGACACAGCTTACGTCTGGACGCCCGAGGGCGAACAACTCGACTCAGCGACTTTCTCACGCTATCATGCCGGTTTTCTTGCCCGCTACAGCATCGGAGCGTTGCAGTTCATCAACGAGGGTGATACTTTACGCCTCAAGAATGCTTTAATCAAACCGCCTCTAGCCCACCTGATGGGACAGCGCATACTTGCTGTTGGCAGCGGCAAGTGGAAACATGCGACTACCGACCACAAGCTAACCTTGGATGATATTATCGTTACTAAACGTTTCCGCGGCACTGCCGCCAAATTGCAGGAGCTATACAACTTTAAGCACCTCATTCTTTCAGGCGCGCTTCAGGAAAAGAAGTTGTTGCTGCATGAATGCGACAGCCTCGGCATCGAGGTGCATGACCTTGCAACACAAGGGGCGCTTGTAACAAGCACCCGATAAAACAATAGGGGCTGGGATTGATAGTATTAAATCAGGTGGATTTCCTGCAGATAGGCATAAAGGCCCGTGGCGAGGCCGTAGATAGACAACAGCAGGACGATTATACCGATAATTCGGTTAATTAGCCACATGGAGCGAATATTGAAGTGGGTGCGCACTTTATCGACAAAGAAAGTGATGACAGCCCACCACAACAAAGCGCCGACAACAATGAAAGCATATCCCAAAATGATATGATAGAACTTGTACTCGGGCAAGGGGAATCCAAAGCGCGCGAACAGCGGAATAATCAGGAACATGATGAGCGGATTACTCAATGTGAACAGGAATCCGGTGACCATGTCACGCCAATGGTCTTCACGCTGGTCAAGGCTTTCCTTAATCTGGCTTACCGGGTTATGGACAATCATGTAAATGGCATAGACGATAAGGATGATACTACCCACAACCTGCAGAATATTCACATGATCGGCAATGAAATCAGTCACCAATGAGATGCCCAGTCCAGTCAGCAGGCAGTAGAAGAGGTCACTGGCGGCAGCGCCCACTCCCGTGAAGAAGCCTGAATTGCGACCCTTATTCAGCGTACGCTGGACACACAGGATGCCAATAGGACCCATGGGAGCCGACAGGAAGACTCCAATCGACACACATCCGATGATTATTGATATTATTGTACCCACTGGTGGAGGTTCATATCTTAAAACCTACAAAGGTACAAAAAAGTTTTCAGTTGTGAGTGTCGGTTGCCACTTTTTTTGTCTAGCAATTTTCCTCATTGCAATGCGGTCATTTGTCACAGATTCATCCCGCAAAAACGATAAATTTTGCGTGAAACTAGGACAACGAGTAAATAGGATGATATACATGTAGTTGCGCCCTAACACAACACTACTTCCCGCAACCAAAAATCATAAGTGTCTAGGATATTTGCCAATGATTGTGATTTGGGGCCGACGCGACAATTCCCCAGGGTTGGTTCCGGGCAAGCCTTCAGGAACCGCCATTCCTCGAGAGGAGTAAAAGTCTTTCCAATAGTCGGTCACCTCGCCGGTCTCATCATGGAATGACATCGGCACAGTTTCGAAAACAAGAACTCCCTCATGCGTCACATAGCACATCTGCACCAATTCGCTACAATATACTGCGCTATCACCCGGCAAGAACAAATCATCATAGGGCTTGCCCACCATGCTCAAACATCGCGACACAGACGCCTCGACGTCAAAATCCACATTGACTCTACCCAGCAGCACACATGGATTATCTGTCAGGAAAGAGTCCAAAGGCGTGAGGCAGACTGCCGGCTTGACCGCCTCAATAACATAAAGCGAGCCGTCATCACTACCCATGAGGTGAACGACGGCCACATGGTCTATGGGCAGTCCCTGCACACCGCTTGTCACAGCAGTAATCGCATTGGCCGTGTCGCTGCAACAAAAGAGCAGGTCACCCTCGTGCAGCACCTGACTTGCCAACGGCAAACAGGCGCACAATGACAACAATAGTGCAATGATTTTAGTACCAGTTGACGCCATTACTCAAACTGGAGTGCTTGTCATACTTGACGTCTTGCAGGATGGACGACTTGACAGCAATATGGAAGTTATAGCTCTTGTATGGGCCCACCGGCACAAAGCTGGCGCTCATCTCAAAGCAGTGCATCTGACGAGAGATGCTACAATTCATATAGGCAATCTTGTGGGTATCGAAATTGTAGCTTGCCGAGGCCGTGAGTGACCAGTTTTTGGTCGGACGGATGCTGGCATTGAAACTCAGGTTCTGAGTGAATTTGCCGTTATATTCCAACTTGTCATAGTTGAAAGTGCCATAGCCATAGGACAACGAGTAGTTGACAGTCAAGTTCCATGGGCAATCCCACTTGGCATAGCCGTCAATGAGTTCCAAATCGGTCGTCGGACCCGTTCCTTCCTCGTCATTTTCCTTATTGATGCCGTCTCGGTTGACGTCGCCCTGGGGCTTGTTTTTCTCGTCCTTGGTCTTATCCTTGTCACGTTTACGCTTGAAGGTATCGTTATTGAACGTATAAGAGAAAGATGTTCCGGTGCTGGACAACCTACCCCATCCACCTCCGTTAAACAGACGCAGCTTGTTGATTCTCACGGGAGCGCCCGACTCATTGAGGGCATACTTGTAAACGTCCCAGGTCGCACTCAGGTTGAGGTTGAATCCCTTGGTCAGTCGCAGCATGATACTGGTGTTGAGATTGCTCCACTTCATGGAGTCGGCAGCCAGGTTGCATGACTGAGTTAAGGTAAAATTCTCAATGAGTGAAATTTTCTTGTAACCTGTGCTGTCGGTCTCACTCTTGACCTTAGCCTCGAGGTTGTTGGCGATGTTGAATGAGATAGTACCCGACTTGCCGCTTGGCGCATTGCCGTACAAGGCGTGCTGGAAATAGCTGTAACGTACAGGTTCTATCCTGCCGTCACTCATCACCTTGTCATAGTTGCCGTAGTAACCCCAGAACGGGTCGCCGAAGTCGGGAGTCGCCGAGAACGAAATCGAGGGTGTCATCACGTGACGCACCATCTGCAGTTTCTCACTCAATTTACCCAGGAACTTCATGGGTTTGAAGAAACCATAAACCTTGGTACTCAGCGTTACAGCGAAATTAAAGTCGAAGATGTTATAGAAGCCATAGGTTGTATCTCGCACCACAGCACTGGAGTTGGGATCCCACTGCTGACGAATCTTGCTCGTATACATGCGGTCATTCATTGTAATCGACGGCGTGACGTTGAAATACTTCATCACATTGAACGTCGCTTGCACGGGCATCGTGTGGCTCATTCCGTTGCGCCAGTCCTTGACAAGACTCTTGTGCATGAACTCGTCTTGCTTGGCAGTCAATGAATTCTGGAATTTACCGTTATAGCTAATCTTGATTTTCTCATACCACTTTTCGTCACCAACTGAGCGTTTGCGTTTGAACGGAGCCGTCTGCGCCATATTGATGGTGATATTGGGGAACGAGACGGTGATGGTAGAGTCGGCGGTACGCTGTGAGATATTGGCGTTTGTCGAGATAGTCCACTTGGAATTGGGAATCTTGTAGGTCAGGTTCACCGTACTACTCTTGGTATTCTCGGTAAAGGCGTTGGTGTAGTACGTGTTCAGGCTATTTCGAGAATAGCCGGTAGTGGCAAAGTTCACACTTGCCGAGAAATTCAAGTAGGGGTTGGCTTTCTGGTTCTGGCTATGGCTCCACAACACCTGGAAATTGTGCATCTTGTTATAGTCTGGGTCACCCTTCAAGCCTGTAATGGTCGTCAAGTAGTTGACGCTGAACGAACCGGAATACTTGTATCGTCTTGAATATGACGACTGCGCCGACAAGCCCCAAGAGCCACGGGTATAGATCTCACCCGTGATGGCAAGGTCGGCGTGTTGGCCCAATGCCAGATAATAACCGCCATTACGCAGGTAAAAGCCTCGATTATAGTCCTCACCGAAAGTAGGCACCAGAATACCGCTCTGGTACTTCTCACTAAAGGGGAAATAACCGAAAGGCACCGCAATGGGCAAAGGCAAGTCCTCGAGCACCATATAAGCAGGACCTGTCACGACATTCTGCTTGGGTTTGACCTTGGCCTTGGTCAACTGGAAATAAAAGTGCGGGTGCTCATGGTCATCACAGGTGGTGTAACGGCCATCCTTAATGTAATAGTAATCGTCTTCAGTCTTCTTGGTGATTCCGCCAGTCAGGTAACCTTCGCCCTGTTCAGTAACGATGTCGGTAATATAGCCGCGTTTAGTCTTGAAATTGTACTTCATCACGCGGGACTCATACTCACCGCTGGCATCTTTGAAAACAGGATTGCCGACCAACTCACCTACACTGTCGGGGACACCGATTGCCTGGACTTGACTGCTGTCCATATCCATACTGATCTGCGATGCGCTCATGTCAATGTCGCCATACAGGATTTTGCTGCCGCCATACATCACCGCGTGGTTACGGCCGAAGAGGATGATACTGTCCTTGGCGTTGAACTCCACCACATGGTCAAGGTCCACGCGTTCGCGGACAAAGCGGCTTGTGTCACTGCGCAGCGGCACAACAGCAGCAGCCGAGTCACCCTCAGCCTTAACGATTGAGTCAATTGTCTGGGTCAGGTCAAGAGAGTTTGCCGTTATCTGGCCATGCGACAACAGGGGCAACAGCATGAACGCCGCCACCATAGACAGGATAATATGCAGACTTCTCGTCGTCAATGCTATCCTTTTATTCTTGGAATAACCTGCAAAATTACTATAATCTCAGCATTTGATAGCAAGGTACTGCAAATTTATTGCCAAGAAATGTCTGCTTTTTGTTTTTATTATCGTTTTTTAATGTCAGTTTTGAAAAAAAGCATTCTTAGTACGTTTCTTTCCAAGAAAAGATGTAACTTTGTACATCAAAACCATAGTCATCAAAATCCCTTTTTCTATCACAAATGCCCACATTTGCCGAAACCCTTTTACCGCTGGCACTGCCTGGCACATACACCTACCGCATTCCCGAAGGGATGCGGCTATCTATCGGCATGAGGGTATTAGTTCCCTTTGGACGTAAGAAAATCTACACGGCAATTGTCATGTCGCTTCATGACAGGGCTCCTAAGGGTTATGAGGTGAAAGAGATTCTGGAAAAACTGGATGACAAGCCCATCCTGCGGCATCCCCAGCTCGACTTCTGGCAATGGATTGCCGATTATTACCTGTGCACGGTGGGCGAAGTGTATAAGGCCGCAGTCCCCTCGGGGCTGAAGGTGGAGAGTGAAACCACCATCAGCGTCAACCCCGACTTTGAAGAGAGCGAGCCGGGCCAGTTGACCGACCGCGAACGTGTCATCCTGGACTTCACCGCCCAACGCGGACGCATCCAGATTGCCGAAATCGCAAAAGCCACGGGCTTCAAGACCGTCGAGCACAGCGTCAGCCATCTGCTGGAGCTGGATGCGCTGCACGTGAGTGAACGTGTCGTTGACAACTACCGTCCCAAGACCGAGTCCTGCGTACGTCTTACCATTCCCCGTGATGACGAACAGACGCTACATCAGTACTTTGACCAACTCAAGCGGGCGCCCAAGCAGGAAGCCCTCCTGCTGGCCTATCTTGACATGTCCCGATGGCTGCAGGGCGGTGACACCCGTGAGGTGAGCAAAGAAGCGCTCCTTGCACGCTCCCAGGTCAGTGCTGCGGTGCTGCATGATGCTGTAAAACGCGGCATCTTTGAAATCTACAAGAAAGAAATCAACCGTTTTGCCGAGTTGGGATGTGTGCTGGAAGAACCGCCCACACTGAGCGAGGAGCAAAAACGGGCCTACAGTGAGATACATCTATCGATGCGGCAACACGCCATCACCTTGTTACACGGCGTGACCAGCAGCGGCAAGACATCGGTGTATATGCACCTGATTGCCGACGCATTGAAGTTGGGAAAACAAGTGCTCTACCTCGTTCCCGAAATTGCACTGACTACGCAGTTGACACGACGCCTGCGCCGCGTGTTTGGCGACAAACTGCTGATTTATCACTCCAAATTCAGCGACAATGAGCGCGTTGACATCTGGAAACGCTTACTTGAGAGCAATGACCCGTGCGTGGTCATCGGTGTGCGTTCATCGGTGTTCCTGCCCTACTCCAACCTGGGGTTGGTCATCGTCGATGAGGAACATGACAGCAGCTACAAGCAGCAGGATCCCGCACCTCGCTATAACGGCCGCAATGCAGCCTTGGTGCTTGCACAGATGCACGCTGCCAAGACGTTGCTGGGCTCAGCAACACCTGCTATTGAGGTATATCATCATGCCGAGGCCGGCCGTTATGGCCTTATAAAATTGCTGACGCGCTATGGCGACATCAAGATGCCAGAAGTCAAGGTCATCGACACTATTGATGCCCGCAAGCGGCGCGAGATGTCAGGCCTATTCAGCAACGAGCTTATCGCGGACTGCCGCAGGGCGCTGAAGGACGGCGAGCAGGTCATCCTGTTCCAGAACCGCCGCGGCTACTCGCCCATGGTGCGCTGCAAGGAATGTGGCGGAGTCCCCAAGTGCGAAAACTGCGACGTATCGCTCACCTTCCACAAGCACAACCGCAGCCTTGTTTGCCATTATTGCGGCTATACCATCCCTCTGCCCGACCTGTGCCCTGCCTGCCAGTTACCTGGCCTTGAAATCATAGGCTACGGCACCGAACGCATCGAGGACGACATCGATGCACTGTTCCCCGGCGAAAAAATCACTCGCATGGACCTGGACACCACGCGAAGCAAGAACAGCTATGACCGCATCATCGATGAGTTCTCCAATCACCGCACCAACATCCTTGTGGGCACTCAAATGGTCACAAAAGGACTGGATTTTGACGCAGTGAGCATCGTGGGCATCCTCAATGCCGACACGATGATCAATTTCCCTGATTTCCGCAGCCACGAACGCGCCTTCGACATGCTGGAGCAGGTGTCAGGCCGCGCGGGACGCGCCCACAAACAGGGTCAGGTCATCATTCAGACAAGCCAACCCGACCATGATGTCATCAAGTTTGTGCAAGCCCACGACTACGAGGGGTTCTATAAGCATGAACTGGCTGATCGACAACAATTCGGCTACCCGCCTTTCACCAAGGTCATCAACATCTACCTCAAGCACCGCGAGGATGCCACAGTGGGCGAGTTGGCAGTACGCTTCTGCGGCCTGCTGCGACAAGTGTTCGGCAACCGTGTGCTGGGCCCGATGGCACCGTTCGTGTCACGCGTTCAGAACATGTACATCCGACAAATCACCCTCAAGATGGAAACTGCCGCCTCAATGAGCAAGGTCAAGGGCATCCTGCGCACGCTTTACGAACAGATGCTTGCCGCCGATGCGCGCATGAAGACCGTCAAGCTCTATTATGACGTGGATCCCGTGTAATTGACGGTGAATAAAACAACAAAGCCCGCTACATAGCGGGCTTTATCTTTATATTCAGACGATAAGGTCTTACTTAACAGGGATTTTGTCGATGCGACGCTGGTGGCGACCACCCTCATAGGGAGTCGTCAGGAAAGCCTCGACCATAGCGATAGCCTCCTCGTCGGTAACAAAGCGACCTGGCATGGCAAGCACATTGGCATCGTTGTGCTGACGGGCCAGGCGGGCCACCGCCAAACGCCAACACAGGGCAGAGCGCACTCCTTGGTGCTTGTTCAGCGTAATGTTGATGCCCTCGCCACTGCCACACACGGCAATGCCGGGATAGCACTCGCCTTGCTCGATAGCAGCAGCACAAGGATGGGCAAAGTCGGGATAGTCACAACTGTCCTCATTGTAGGTGCCGAAGTCCTTATAGGCAATACCCTGTTCGTCAAGCCAACGCTTGACAGCTTCCTTGACGGGATAACCTGCATGGTCGCTGCAAAGCGCTACAGGGATACCGGATTTCAAAATAGAATTCTCCATGTTCATTTTTCTTTGAGCCGTGGCAAAGCCACGGCATGGTGAACCATATTATTTCTTGAGCTGCTGGAGGGCTTGCTCCAGGGTAGCAATCTTGCTCTCGGCGTCAGCTTTCTTCTTGCGCTCATTAGCGACGACAGCCTCGGGGGCATTGGCGACGAAGCGCTCATTGCTCAGCTTCTTGTCAACGCTGGCAAGGAAGCCACGGGTATATTCCAGATCGGCCTCAAGTTTCTTGATTTCCTCCTCAACATCAATGCTACCTGCTACGGGAACGGCAAACTCGGCGGTACCTACCATGAAGGCGGCTGCAGTGGCATCCTTCTCGGTAACAGCCTCGATTTTCACCAAACCGGCAAGCTTGGTGATGATGGCCTCGAACGGATTGTTCAAACCACCGACTGCCTGCAGGGTGAGCTGTTCCTTGTTGGGCAGATTCTTCTGCTTACGAACGTTGCGCACACCGCCCACGATTTCCTTGACGTCGGCCATCGCCTTGAGCAAAGCGGCATCGACGGGCTCGGGCTCAGGTATGCGGGCATACATGATGCTCTCGCCTTCCTTGCGCTCGGCCAGGTGTTGCCACAATTCCTCGGTGATGAACGGCATGAACGGATGCAGCAGACGCAGCAGCGTGTCAAAGAACTCAAGCGTAGCGTTCATCGTGGCACGGTCCATAGACTGGCCGAATGCAGGCTTCACCGACTCGAGATACCATGCCGAGAACTCCTCCCAGAACAGGCGGTAGAGCACCATCATAGCATCGCTCAAGCGGAACTTCGAGAAGTGATCCTTCACGGTTGCCAACGCATCGTTGAGCGTGTGGCGGAACCACAGGACTGCCTGACGGCTTGCCTCGGGCTGTTCCACATCAGCCACTTCCCAACCCTTGACAAGGCGGAAGGCGTTCCAAATCTTGTTGTTGAAGTTACGGCCCTGCTCACACAAAGCATCATCATAGAGGATGTCGTTACCGGCGGGAGCAGCAAGCATCAGACCCATGCGGACGCCATCGGCACCAAAGCGGTCGATGAGCATCAGGGGATCAGGCGAGTTGCCCAACTGCTTGGACATCTTGCGGCCCAGTTTGTCACGCACAATACCCGTGAAATAAACATTGCGGAAAGGCATATCGCCCAAGTATTCATATCCTGCCATAATCATGCGAGCCACCCAGAAGAAGATGATATCAGGAGCGGTTACCAAGTCGCTGGTGGGATAGTAATACTTGATTTCCTCGTTGCCGGGGTTGTTGATACCGTCAAACAGCGAGATTGGCCACAGCCACGAACTGAACCACGTGTCAAGGGCGTCCTCGTCACGTCGCAAGTCGCTGACTTGGATATTCTCGTAGCCAGGAATCTGGTGTGCTTTTTCGAGTGCTTCTTCCTCATTCAATGCTACTACATAAACCTCCTTTTCCTCGTCATCGGTAGGCAGGAAGTAAGCAGGGATGCGGTGTCCCCACCACAACTGGCGTGAGATACACCAGTCCTGGATGCCCTCGAGCCATACATTGTAGATGTTCTTGTATTTTGAGGGATAGAACTTGAGCTCGTCATTCTTTACACAAGGCAGTGCGATGTCGGCAAAATGCTTCATCTTCAAGAACCACTGCATGCACAGACGAGGCTCAACGGCGGTGTCGCTGTTGCGCTCACTGTAACCCACCTTGTTCTCGTAGTCCTCAATTTTCTCCATCAGGCCGGCAGCCTTCAGGTCCTCGATAATCACCTTGCGGCACTCCATGCGGTCCATGCCCACATAGAGGGGCGACTGTTCGCTGATGGTAGCGTCGGCATTGAAGATGTCGATGGTCTCCAGGTTATGCGTCTTGCCCAGCATGTAGTCGTTCACATCGTGAGCAGGGGTGACTTTCAAGCAGCCAGTACCGAACTCGATGTCCACATAGCGGTCCTCAATCACCTTGATGACACGATTCACCAACGGCACGATGACATGACGGCCGCGCAGCCACTGGTTCTTCACGTCCTTAGGATTGATACACATAGCGGTATCGCCCATGATGGTCTCGGGGCGCGTGGTGGCAACAACGGCATAATAGCCTTTCTCGTCCTTGTGGATGATGTTGCCCTCAGCACGCAACTGGTCCTCGTTCTCGAGCTTCTCCAGACCGTCAACATAGTACTTGAGGTGGAACAGGTGACTCTTTTCCTCCTTGTAGATCACCTCCTCGTTGCTCAAAGCAGTCTGAGCCTTGGGATCCCAGTTCACCATGCGCAGGCCACGGTAGATGTAGCCCTTCTCGTAAAGGTCCACAAAGACCTTCATCACGCTCTTGCTGCGTGTCTCGTCCATGGTGAAGGCAGTGCGGCTCCAGTCACAGGAGGCACCAAGTTTCCTGAGCTGTTTCAGAATGATGCCACCGTGCTCGTGGGTCCAGTCCCATGCGTGCTTCAGGAACTCGTCACGCGTGAGGTCACGCTTGCAGATTCCCTGCTCGGCAAGGCGTTTTACCACCTTGGCCTCGGTAGCGATGGAAGCGTGGTCGGTGCCGGGTACCCACAGGGCGTTCTTGCCCTCCATACGCGCGCGGCGGATGAGGATGTCCTGGATGGTGTTGTTGAGCATGTGGCCCATGTGAAGCACACCCGTCACATTGGGTGGCGGAATCACGATGCAGTAAGGCTCACGCTCGTCGGGCACGCTCTTGAACAGTTCGTGCTCGTCCCAGTACTGATACCACTTGTCCTCGACCTCTTTAGGATCATATTTAGTTGCCAGTGTATTATCTTTCTCGCTCATTGTGATGATTTTAAAAGGATTATTAAAATTCAGTCGGCAAAAGTAGTGAAAAAGTGGCAAATGACAAAGCCGTTTCATTATTTAATGGTTTTATGATGGTCAAAAACGCTCATTCATAAAAAAATAGGATAAAAAATCAGAAATTCTATTGCCATATTGGAAAATTGTAGTACCTTTGCCCCGCTTTTCGTAATCTCTGACAAGAAAAAGAGTGGCTTGTGTATATTACGAAGTGATTATTAACAGATTAAATCATATAACAATGGACTTGATTAAAGTTGCAGAACAAGCATTTGCTACAAACAAGCAGCACCCGCAGTTTTTCCCGGGTGACACAATCACGGTAGCATACCGCATCAAGGAGGGTAACAAGGAGCGTATCCAGCAGTACCGTGGTGTGGTGATTAAGATTACTGGCGAGGGTGAGAAGAAACGCTTCACCGTTCGCAAGATCAGTGACAACATCGGTGTTGAGCGTATTTTCCCGCTCGAGTCGCCGTTCATTGACAGCATTGTCATCAACAAGCACGGTAAGGTGCGTCGCGCCAAGCTGTATTACCTGCGTGGTCTCACCGGTAAGAAGGCTCGCATCAAAGAGCGTCGCATCATCAAGAAGGACGAGGCCTAATCGCCAATCCTCTTTGATACAGGAAAACGAAGGACCGAGGCAACATTGCCCCGGCCCTTTATTTTTTACCAGCTCTTGGGCAGTCACTGTCATGGCAGAATTGCTTATTTGTGGAAAAAATGGATAGGAATTGTTGCTGATTGGGAAATAATGTGTAAATTTGGGGGCAGAGAAAGCCGAAACGCTTGAAAGGAAGTAGGCACATACCATACATAATACAGGATATATGGAAGAGGAAATGAAAAATGCCGAACAGGCCGCTAACGAAATGAAGAATGAAGGTGGCAGCATTTTTGACCAATTAAAAGAAATGCTTGGCGATGCCGCTAACGACAGTGCCTCCATGTTTGATAAGCTCAAAGGCATAATTGAAGGAAAAGAAGGTGAGCCCGGCTTCTTTGACAAAGCAAAGGAAATGCTGGACGGCAAGGAGGGTGACCCCGGTGTGCTTGACCAGCTCAAGGAAATGCTCGAGAAAGGCACTACCGCTGCCGGCGAGATGAGCGAGGACTTCTTGGCTAAAGCCAAAGAGATGCTCACTCCAAAGGAGGGTGAACCCAGTCTGCTCGACAAAGCAAAAGATATGTTTGACGAGGGTGCCACTGCAGCCGGTGAGATGATGGACAAGGCAAAAGACTTTGTAGAGCAAGGCGCAGCCGCCGCTACAGAGGTTGCTCAGGACCTGTCACAGAAAGCCAAAGAGGCATTTGAGCCCAAAGAAGGCGAGGAAGATGTTTTAGGCAAAGCCAAGGAGGCTCTTGACGATGCTGCTGATGCCGCTGGCGGCGTTGTCAGCAAGGTCCAGGACTTCTTGAAGAACGTCTTCGGAAGCAAGAACGACACCGAGGGTCAAGCCTGATCCACCACTGTTAATCATAACGAATAACGCCCTAACTGCTTTGGCAAGTTAGGGCGTTAATTGTAATCTGTTCTACTGTATCAGTCAAGGAAGCGCTGGTCGAGGTCACCGTAATGATCGATGCGACGGTCTCGCAGGAAGGGCCACCAGCGGCGCACCTGCTCGCTACGTTCCATATCGATATCGATGATTTGCAGGTCCTCGCTGTCGTTGGGGGCACGGTAGATGAGTTCACCCTGCGGACCCGCAACAAAACTGCTACCCCAGAATTGTATTCCGTTGGTCTGCCCCGAGGGGTCAGGCTCGTGCCCTACCCTGTTCACCGTGATGACAGGCAGTCCATTGGCGACGGCATGTCCTCGTTGCACGGTTGTCCATGCCTCACGCTGGCGCTCCTGCTCCTCGGGGGTGTCGCTGCTCTCATAGCCGATAGCAGTGGGATAAATGAGCAATTGCGCACCGTGCATTGCCATCAAGCGAGCGCCCTCGGGGTACCACTGGTCCCAGCATACCATCACACCAAGACGCCCCAGCGAAGTGTCTATAGGAATAAAACCCTGGTCTCCTGGAGTAAAGTAGAATTTCTCATAATAGGCAGGATCGTCAGGTATGTGCATCTTGCGATACTGACCGGCTACGCTGCCATCGGTGTCATAGACCACTGCTGTATTATGGTACAGCCCCGTGGCACGGCGCTCAAACATCGATGTCACCAGCACGATGCCGCACTCCTTGGCAACAGCCGCATATTCGGCAGTCTCTTTGCCGGGAATTTCGACAGCCAGGTCAAAGTTGGCCACATCCTCCACTTGGCAAAAGTAGAGCGAGTCATGCAGCTCGGGCAGGACAACGAGTTGGGCACCCATCGCGGCAAGTTCCCTGATTTTCTTGATGAGCGACTGGCGGTTGGCAGCCACGTCGCCACTATTGCGTTGTTGAATGATTCCGACCTTCATTGAGTATATAGATAAATAAGAATATTTATAATTAAAGGGTTTTTAGCGAGCCTTTGGGCAACTGCATGGTGGCGCAGTGCAAAGAGCCATGCTGACAGATGAGTGCCCGACAGTCGATGGCCACCACCTTACGACCGGGGAAGGCTTCACCAATCAGTTCGCAGGCTTTGACATCATTCTGTGGCTGACCATAGACAGGCACCAATACCTGATGATTCATGACCAGGAAGTTGGCATAAGTAGCAGGCAACCTCGATATCTCGTCAAAAATGGCATCGGGCAACGGCAGCTTGATGAGGTGATAGTGATTGCCATCAACATCGGTAAACTGCTTCAGTTGCTCTTCCATCTTCATCAACGGCTCGAAATGCTCGTCTTCGGGGTCGTCGCAACCAGTATAGAGAATCACTCCACCCGGAGCGAAGCGCGCCAGTGTGTCGATATGGCCATCGGTGTCGTCACCGACGAGTGAACCGTGGTCCAGCCACAGCATCTTCAGGCAACCCAGGCGCTCGAGCAAGGAGCCTTCAAGTTGTTCACGCGTAAGAGCATCATTACGGTTGGGCGCTGTCAGGCAGCAGGTAGTGGTCATTACGGTACCGTTGCCGTCGGTCTCAATGGATCCGCCTTCCAGCACCAGGTCGCGGCAGTTGTACAACGGCATCTCGAAGAGACCTCTCTCGTTAAAACGCTCGGTCACCAGGTTGTCGCAGTCGGCGGCAAATTTCATGCCCCAGGCATTATAAGTGAAATCGGTCAACGCCATTCCACCGTCACGGAAGACCGTTATCGGTCCATAGTCCCGCACCCAGGTGTCGTTGGTAGGCAATTCCACGATTGTGATGCGGTTCCAGTCCACGCTTTCACCTATCGCTTCCCGCACCTCATAAGCATCAGGTGCGACTATCACCAAGCGCTCATCGTCCGCCAGGATTGCGCGCGCCATTTCCACATAGCATGCTGTCACCTCGTCGAGCATATATGCCCAGTCGGTGCCAGCGTGAGGCCAAGCGATGATTACGCCGTCCTGCGGATCCCATTCTGCCGCAAAGCTGCGGTTCCGTTTATTATTGGGAAACATCAGATATGTAATACTGGAGAGAGGTAGAACGAATTAAATGTTGTTGCCGAACTCGTGGTAGTTATCCCAGAAAGAATCTTGAGACTCGACAATCTCGTTGATAAAGTCACGATAGCCGTCTTTCAGGTTATAGCCATTGTCATCACACCATGTGGCATAGTCTTTCTCAAAATCCTCGTCCATGCGACGCATTCGCTCAAATTCTTGGTCAAGTTCAGGCGTGTTGCTGTAACGGTCCAGCAGTTCACGCAGTATTTCAGAAATATCGTTCATGTCCTTTTCTCGGTTAGTTTCAGCCGCTCTTGAAAACGGACTGGTGGTTTATACAATGTAATAATGTTTTCAGTGTTCAAATTTAGCACTTTTTTTTGATATAAGCAGCAAACTTTAGTTAAAAAATCCATATACTACCAAATATAGTTACACGGCTAAAAAAAAGATGCTGAAAAAATTGCAAATTATATGCCAAACTTGCGTAACTTTGTACGTTTTTATTCTTCAAACATGTCACTAACCCTTATAACCGAGTCTAAAGAATCATGCGCAAAAGATTTCTGAAGTACTTGTCAGCAACGTTATTCTTGTTTATCCTGACGGGCTGTGCCAGCGACAGTCTGGAAAAAATGATACCTGCCGACGCCACCGGCGTGATCAGCCTTGATGTTCCCGCAGTGCTCAAGACCGCCGGGATGCTCGACGACGGCAACGTCGTGTTGCCCGAGTCGTTGCGTCAAGCTATCGACGATAACGACACTTCGCCATTGTGCATCCTGCTCAATGACCTCCCGCAGCTGGGAATTGACACCGACAGCAAGGCTTATGCCTTTTTTACGGTCAAGACCTTTGGGCGCGTGCTGCTCGCTAAACTTGAGAAGCCCGACAAAGCCCGCAAAACACTGGCTATGCGCGTGGGCGGTGACTTCAACAAGGTCGAGGGTGTAGATTGCATGTATGTAAAAGACAACCTGTATGCCATCGACGGCGATATCCTGTTTGTGGGAACGGTGAACAAGGCCATGGAAGTGTCCAGGGCAGCAACGGCAGCCAAGGGCATCCTGTCCAAGACGGCGACCAGTATTGAAGATAACAAAGCCGCCAAAGAGGTGATTCACAACAAGGATGCCGCCATCAATGCATGGCTGCAAGGCAAAGGCCTCAAGACTATCCTGAACAAGAGTGACGTCTATCGCGAACTGCTGACCAAGATACCGCTCATCGGGATTTTCACCGAGAGCGACATCGATGCTGTGACCTGTAACATCGACCTCGACGATGACAAGGTGGAAATGGCCACCAACATCAAGGCAGCAGAGAACAGTGAATACGCCCAGCTGCTCATTTCCACGCTGGGCAAGCCCAGTGACGATGTGCTCAAGGCCATCCCCAACTCGATGGACTATATCTTCACGATGAGTATCAAGGGGGACCACTTTGTGAAGCTCAAACAGATTCAGCAGTTGCTTGGCATGTTCGGCAAAATCCCTTACATCGGACGTATTGACCTTGCCAGCATTCTTGCAACTGTTGACGGCCCATTCACCATCGGCCTGGCACGAGACCCGCATCTGGAGGGCGAGTGGAACATGGTTTTGGCTACCCGCTCGAACGACCCCGAGGGAGTTGTCAAGCAAATCAGCGCCTTTGCCAACTCCATGGGACAGGCACCCGAACTGTATGAGGGCGAGTACATCTATCAATATGACAACAAAATGATACGCATAGGCATCACCGACGGTATTCTCTATTTCAAGATGCTCGACTATGAGCAGACCGAGGGCTACGCCTATGAGATGAAGACCGCACGCAAGTTCTTCGAAGACGCCCTTATCGGCATCTTTGCCCAGACACGCAACGACTCGGTCAACGGCTATTTCGACTTCGGATTGGTGGACATCTTTAACGGCAAGGGTCACTTCTATACCAGCAAGCCCCGCGCCAATGCAACACTTGAAATGCTGTGTTCGCTATGCTCCATCAAGGTGGGTGACGCCTTTGGCAACGAGGATGACGACGATGATGTGTCCTCGTTCATGACCGGCGCCATCGACAAACTCAAGCCGCTGGACTGATTCCAAACCGGCCAACAACAAAGCAGGACCGACATCCATTGATGCGGTCCTGCTTCATTTTTCTATTAACTTATCCGGTTAGAACTTGTAGTTCAAGCCGAAGCCGATAACACCCTGGTCAACCTTGCGGATAATCGTATGACGATACTCCATATTCACGCCAAAGTGTTCGTTGATCTCATATTCAAGTCCTGCACCCAGGTTCAGACCCACGTGGTTCTCCTCGCCCTTTTCATCGTGCTTGAAGTTTACCATCGTGTAGTTGAGGCCTGCCAAGGGATATACATACAACTTGTTTTCCCACAAACCCACAAGATAATGGGCATTGAGGTTAACATCCCACCATGTGGTGTGCTTGTGCTCAAAGAAGTGGTTCAGGCTTACCTCGGCACGCAACTGGTCGAGCACGCCATACTGGAAGCGGGCACCGATGCCCAGACTCT
This sequence comes from Muribaculaceae bacterium, assembly GCA_017427945.1. GTDB lineage: Bacteria > Bacteroidota > Bacteroidia > Bacteroidales > Muribaculaceae > Sodaliphilus. Next base: position 91,900 of record JAFRRT010000002.1, read on the forward strand.
CGATTTCACTACCGTAAACGACATTGGCGCCTACTGCGGTCTCGCCCTGGCGCACCTGTGCCTGACCAATGCTCATGCCCAAAACCAGGGCACACACTAAAGTCAAAATCTTTTTCATCTTAAAAATCAGTTTAATTGTTTATTGAAAAATTTAATAGCCGCTAATAAAACAGGTTGTAAAAGTACAACCAAATTTCCATTCCAACAAAAAAACGGCCAGTTTTTGGCATTTTCAAGACCATGAAGCAGTACTTTGACAAAAAAAGCTGCCCTTGTGAGGCAGCCTAAATCATTTTTGAAATGTGTCTTTCTAACCTAAGTAAGCCTTAAGCAGCTTGCTCTTTTGTCCTTTCAGGCGACGGATAGCCTTCTCCTTGATCTGGCGTACTCGCTCTCGCGTCAAGTCAAACTTGGCGCCGATCTCCTCCAGCGTCATCTCCTGGCAACCGATACCGAAGAACATCTTAAGGATGTCCCTCTCACGGGCGCTGAGCTGATCCAGAGCACGATTCACCTCCTTGGCGAGCGACTCCTGATTCAAGGTAGAGTCGGCCATGGGAGAATCATTGTTGGGCAGCACATCAAGCAGACTGTTGTCTTCACCCTCGACAAAGGGAGCATCAACCGATACATGGCGGCCCGACACCTTCATTGTGTCACTGATCTTGTCAACAGGGATGTCGAGGCGCTCGGCCAATTCCTCGGCCGAGGGACGACGCTCATGCTCCTGTTCAAATCGGGACTGGGCTTTGCTGATCTTGTTGATGGACCCCACTTGGTTGAGCGGCAACCTGACAATGCGCGACTGCTCGGCAAGCGCTTGAAGGATGGATTGACGAATCCACCAAACGGCATAAGAGATAAACTTGAAACCACGCGTCTCGTCAAACTTCTGCGCTGCCTTGATGAGGCCCAGATTACCCTCGTCAATCAAGTCGGGAAGACTCAATCCTTGGTTCTGATACTGCTTTGCGACAGAAACGACAAAACGCAGGTTAGCACTGACAAGTTTGTCCAGTGCCGCCTGATCGCCTTGACGAATGCGCTGTGCCAACTCGACTTCCTCATCGACCGTAATGAGTTCTTTACGGCCAATTTCTTGCAGGTACTTGTCGAGGGAAGCGCTCTCGCGGTTAGTAATGGATTTTGTAATTTTAAGTTGTCTCATCTAACTAAAGTAGAGTTTAAGCGTGCAAAATTACTACAATTTTCTGAGATTACAAAATCATTTGACAAAAATCGTACCAAAAAGATTAATCACTCTCACAAAAAAGTTAAAAGTGATGAGAAATTTTCTTTACAAGCCTATTTTCGGCAGTTTTTCTGATGTGTCTTCAGCAGTTTTACAGCCTGCCCATAAGGACTTGTAGTGACACTCGTGAAATAGGCCGCCATGTTGGTGGTGTAGGTGTTTTTGTAGAAGCCCTTGGTAAATAGTTCTTCATCAGTAAAAGTATCGGCAAGGCGCAGCATTTCCTCATGTGTCTGCTGCAACAGACGTTTTGCTTCATCCAATGGGGTATTTTGATGCTTCTCCACCAGCATCTTATCCATCTCGTGATAGTTGCGGCGGTATTCATCGGGCAAGTAGTCCCTGGGGTGTCCCTCACGGATGTTCTGCACAAATTCGCGCATCAGCACCTGCCACTCGTGCAGGTGAATCAACAAATCGCGCAGGCAGCGGTCATATTGCCAGCGCACGCCACACTTCTTCGGGTCGGAGGCGAAATCAAACAAAGCATTTGCATCCTCCTCATTCAACTTGGCTATTTGTTCGCCCAGCTTGCCATAACTGTCGGCAATGCATGACAAAAGGTCATGTTTTGTTGTGGGTGTTGCCATAAATACGATTATTTCATAAAAAAGCCGCTTGTCGGCCCGTAACGGGTGCCGGCAAGCGGCGTAATAAGTGTTATTTAGCCTAAAAAGAAGGCATTACTGCTGGGGAGCACGCACGGCACGTACGGTATAACCGATTGCGCGGCTCGAACCATTAATATCGAATGTTGACGAAGTTCCGTAGATCTTCCAAGCATTGAGCGGGGCAACTTCTTGGATTGAGTTCAACCAATAGTTACATTGTGTGCCAGCGCTGTTAACATTACTTTGCAAGCGGTAGCCAGCGGCGGGCAAAAACATGGTGTTCCCGTTAAGACCAGTAACCAGTATGCCATTCACGCCGTTCAACTGTGACCACTCCCAAGTGCAATTTGCAATTAATTCTTCGATTTGCTCCTGAGACGGCATTTGTCCGTCGGGATAGTTCACACAAGCGGCATCATCTTCAGGATCCAAAACGGTCTTATTGTCAACAACACCATTTGCTTCCTTAGTACAGTACTTGCTCATGTGCATTGTACTTGTTTCAGAGTCGTTCCACTTGTAGGTGCTACCATGATAGTAGTCCTTGGGCTCGACCTCGCCCCAAGCGAAGTAGTCGCCGTATTTCTCGGGTTTCTCTGCACCCACGTTGCGCGTTGCCCACAGCGTGCCGCTGGGCAAGCCCAGGTCAACGTAGTACTCGGGCTCGGGAGTTTCCCCACCATACAAAAGCAAGTCAATCAGGGCAGTCACGTCGGCGATCGATACCTTGTTGTCACCATTGACATCGGCACGCTCAGAAACGCTAGTCGGCACCTCTGTAGAAGCATATACAGGACGCACCGTGCAACCTTGGTTACGCGCACCAGATGATCTTTGCTTCATTGTCTTGCTAAAGTATAACTTGAAAGCATTCATAGGATTGACGGTAGTTGTGGCATAGAGATCACGCGTCCAATAATTGCCGTTCGTGCCCACACTGCTGAGGTTAGTTCCACTGCGCTGGCCAGCTGCGGGCAAGAACATCGTGTTTCCGTTCAGACCGGTGAGCTGACGACCATTCACGCCGTTCACCTCAGTCCACGTCCAAGTGCATTGAGTAAGCAATTCATTGACTTGCTCAGCGGACGGCATACGCCACTCGGGTCCCCAGTTAACGTATGCGGCATCGTCTTCGGGATCCAACTCGGTCTTATTGTCAATTTCGCCATATTGGTCGCTGGTGTTGTACTTACTGAAACGAAGACTTGAACCCTCATAGTACACCCATGCGGTAGTTGTCCAAGCATAGTTTTCCTTGTTGGGCACAGTCTCACCCCAAGCGAAGTAGTCACCAGCGTCCTCGGGATTGGTAGCTCCCACGTTGCACGTTGCCCACAGCGTGCCACTGGGCAAGCCCAGGTCAACGATGTTTACATTGGGCTCAGGAGTTTCCGCTCCATACAAAAGAAAGTCAATCAAGGCAGTCACGTCGGCGATACTTAAATTGCCGTCACCGTTCACGTCGCCAATCTTTGACGAACCACTGGCAGTGATAGGAATTGCCATTGCCAGCACAAGCATGAAAATAGAAATTTTTTTCATTTTAAAAATGGTTATGTTCGGATTCTGAAAAACATTTCAGAGCCACCCAGAGAGCAGAACCCTTTTAATCCCTCAAGTATGGCCCACTTATTAATTCTTAAACTTATAAATTTCAAAGGTATTCATTGTCATTACACGCACGGCACGCACGGTAAACCCGATACAGCGACTGCCCCCTTGCCATTCCCAATACTCTTCGTTAAATTGAATTGAGGTACCATGTTGCGGGTAGTAGTGAATCGGGGGTACAAATAACATCGAGCGTCCCCAATAGTAACCATTCTCGCCCACATAGTCGAGATCATATTCTATGCGCATACCTGAGGCAGGCAAGAAGATGGTGTTCCCGTTGGGACCGGTGACCAAACGACCGTTCACGCCGTTCACCTGAGTCCACTCCCAAGTGCAGTCATAAAGCAATTCATCAATTTGCTCTCTTGATGGCATACGCCACTCTGGGCCCCAGTTGACGTAAGCAGCATCGTCTTCAGGATCTAACTCGGTCTTGTCGTCAACAAAGCCTTCAGCAGTTTTGGTATTGTACTTGGTAAAATACAATTGTCCACCATCATGAATTTCCACCCACGCGGTGGTGTTCCACCAGTAGTATTCCTTATTGGGCACGGTCTCACCCCAAGCGAAATAGTCACCATAATCCTCGGGGCTGGTAGCACCAATGTTGCGCGTTGCCCACTGCGTACCACTGGACAAGCCCAGGTCAACATAATCCTCAGAGGGCTCAACGGGTTGCGGCCAAGTGCCCGAAAGCAGGTAATCAATCAGGGCTGTTACATCAGCAATGTTCACTTGGCTGTCCACGTTACAGTCAGCAGCCTGAGTGTTGATGTCGCTTGCATTACCGCTTAGCAAGTAGTCGATAAGTGCAGTCACGTCAGCAATGTTCACGCTGTTGTCATTGTTCACGTCGCCGGTCATTGACGTTTCGCTGGCACCGATGGAAAAAGCCATCGCCAGCACAAGCATGAAAATAGACAGATTCTTCATTTTTTAATATTCTATCTTGGCGGGTCCCGAGAATTTATTTCATAGCTACCCAGAGTACAGAACCCATTTTATTCCTCTGGTACGGCTCTCATATTAATTCTTAAGTTCACTCTGTAATCATTGCGGGGGAAGCGGGCGGTAGGCGGTATAATTCCTGAACTGCGGGTCAAACGTCAGCAACAGGTAACCATTTTCATCAATCCTACAGAAATATTCCTCGTACATATCGTTATCGTACCAGATGTATAACCGCTGGTCTTGCAGACTCCACCTCAGATCAAGACCTACCATACTGCCATTCTCACGAAAAAAATACCGGCCTGTATGGTCACTGTAGAAATCAAAACCCACCGCAATAGGGTCAGGCACATCATATCTTCCATCTTGATCAACAAAATACTCCGAGTACCAGCTGCCGACAATGTTCATGGTTTGATGGCCCCCCATAATAACGTTGACCACTTCATTCACATCAGTGATGTTGACCTCGCCGTCACCGTTCACGTCGCCATAAATACTCGTTTGTGCATGAGTAGCAAACGTGCCTGTGAACAACAGCAGGACTAATGCAGTGAAATTTGTCAATATCTTCATAATCACATAATTTTTAAGATTCACAGGTAAGGTTTATTCGTCGGTAAGGTCATCATAGGTCTGATAGAGAAAGTCATTGTAAGGGAAACGGGCTGTATGGACCGCCTTGGCCTTATTATAAAGCAACCGCCTCAATGCTTCGATGTTTTGTTGCTTCTTGGCACTGATGAAGACGCAGTTCTCGCCCATACGCGACATCCATGTCTCCTGCAGTTCCTCAAGCGGGATGTTCTCGCGTTGGCGGGGGGTGAGGTCGTCCTCGTCTTTCGGAGTATAAGTAAACTGATCAATCTTGTTGAACACCATGATCATCTCCTTGTCACCCGCGTCGCACACTTCCTGCAGCGTGCGGTTCACCACCTCGATTTGTTCCTCGAACTGGGGATGCGAGATGTCCACCACATGGACGAGGATATCGCTGTCGCGCACCTCATCGAGGGTGCTCTTGAAGGATTCCACCAAATGGGTGGGCAACTTGCGGATAAAGCCGACGGTATCGGTCAACAGGAAGGGCAAATTCTCAATAACGACCTTGCGAACTGTGGTATCAAGCGTGGCAAAGAGTTTATTCTCGGCGAATACCTCGCTCTTGCTCAGCACGTACATCAGCGTGGATTTGCCCACGTTGGTGTAGCCCACGAGGGCGATGCGTGTGAGTTTGCCGCGGTTCTTGCGCTGGGTGGTCTTTTGCTTGTCCAGCTGTGCCAGTTTCTCCTTGAGCAGGGAAATCTTTGTTTTGACGATACGGCGGTCGGTCTCAATCTGCGTCTCACCAGGACCACGCATACCGATACCGCCTCGTTGACGTTCCAAGTGGGTCCACATACCCGCCAATCGCGGCAACAGGTATTGGTACTGGGCCAACTCCACCTGCATCTTGGCGCTGGCGGTCTGGGCGCGCTTGGCGAAAATGTCGAGGATGAGACTCGTGCGGTCAAGCGTCTTGACCTTGACGGCCTTTTCGATGAAGGCAATCTGCTTGGGGGTGAGGTCGTCGTCAAAGATGACCAGGCTGATGTCGTTGTCCTCGACGTATGCGACAATCTCCTCCAATTTGCCCTTGCCCACATAAGAGGTGCTGTTGGGACCGTCACAACGCTGCAGGAATGTGTGTACCGTCGTGGCACCCGCCGTCTCGGCAAGGAATTCGAGCTCGTCGAGATATTCCTTGGTCTTTGCCTCGCCCTGTTGAGGCGTAATCAATCCCACGAGTATAGCACGTTCCTCCTGTATATCATTAATGCGTTTACTATCGTCAATAAGTCCCATAGAGTCACATTATTTTTATTTGCTGCAAAATTACGAAAAAGTTGTGGTTTTTTTTTAATTTTGTCACCACAAATGTGAAAAACCAACTGCTACACTATCGATATATGAAAAAAATCATCTTAATCTTAGCCCTATGGAGCACATTGCTGCTCCAAGCCACCACAACCGATTATACCCGATATGTCAATCCGTTTATCGGCACACAGACCGATTCCACCGGTGCCTTGAGCGGCAGCACATTTCCCGGAGCCACGATGCCACAGGGAATGGTGCAGGTGAGTCCCGACACCGAACAGATGGTGACCTGGGATCCCTGTTCTGGCTATGATTACAACCGTGACAGCATCTACGCCATATCCCACACCCACTTGAGCGGCACTGGCTGTACTGACCTGTTTGACGTCTCGCTCATGCCAGTGACCTGGAATGTAACTCCAGAGTATCTGGCGACAGGCAACTTCGGGCAAACTTTTTCACACGAGCAAGAAGCGGCAAGTCCAGGATACTATATGGTTGTACTTCGGGAAAGTGGAGTAAAAGCCGAGCTCAGCGCTACTACCCGTAATGGCATCCATCGCTATACTTTCCCCCAAGGGAAGCCGCAACAGGTGATTCTTGACCTCGACCACTCCACTTTTCGCGGCCAGGCCTATTACAGCGGGCGCCGCAGTTATGACATCATTCAGGCTCAGCTCCGCCTCGTCGATGACCACACTGTAGAAGGCTACCGCGTCATCACCGGCTGGGCCAAGCTGCGCAAAGTCTATTTCCGCGCCGAGTTTTCCCGTCCCATCACCGGGCACATGCTCATGGACGGCACGCGCACAGTGGGTGATGCTACGGTAATCAACGGGCGCACGCTGCGCTGCGCCCTGTCGTTTGACACTTCGGGTGATGATCAATTGACGGTCAAGGTCGCCCTCTCGGCGGTCGATATCGACGGAGCACGTAGAAACCTCGCTGCCGAAGCTCCAGGCTGGGATTTTGACCTATATGTCCGTCAAGCCCACGACGAGTGGCAAAGACAGCTGTCATGCATCGATGTTGACGGCACAGATGAGCAAAAGCAGATTTTCTACACCGGACTCTACCACGTCTTGTTGCAGCCCAACACCATGAGCGATGTCGATGGGCGATACATGGACACCAACTACGAGGCACGCCAGATGCCCAAGGGACAGAGTTACCACTCCACATTCTCGCTGTGGGACACCTTCCGCGCCGCGCATCCGCTTTACCTCTTGCTCAAGCCCGACTTGGCGGCACAGTTTGTGAACGACATGGTGCGCCATCACGACACCTATGGCTATCTGCCCATCTGGGACCTGTGGGGACAAGAGAACTACTGCATGATAGGCAACCATGCCATCCCGGTCATCGCCGATGCCATTCTCGCCGACCTGCCAGGCATCGATGTGGAGAAAGCCTATCGAGCTATGGTCGAGAGTAGCACAAGGCCGCACACTAACTCGCCGTTTGACCTGTGGGAAGAACTGGGCTACATGCCCTGCAACAAACAAGGTTCTTCGGTTTCCATCACACTGGAACAGGCATTTGACGACTGGTGCGTCGCTGCCGTTGCCGAGCGTCTGGGGTACAAAGACGACTATCATCACTTTGCCCAGAGGGCGACTTACTATAAAAACCTGTATGATGAAAAAACGGGGTTCTTTAGAGCACGTGACGACAAAGGACAATGGGCAGAGCCATTTGACCCGCTCAGCTATGAGGACAACAGCTTTATTGAGGGGAACGCCTGGCAATACCTGTGGTTTGTGCCTCATGCAGCCGAGCAATTCATCGAGCTTATGGGTGGCAAGAAAGCATTTCTGAAAAAATTAAATGAAAATTTCAGCCTCACTACCGTCAACCGTGAGGTTAACGGCAATGCTTCGGCGTTTATCGGCCAGTATGCCCACGGCAACGAACCCAGCCATCACACGGTCTATTTCTATAACTTCGCAGATTGCCCTTGGCGCACTCAAGAACTGGTTAACCAAGTGCGCTCCGAATTCTATAATGCCACTCCAGCAGGCTATGCAGGCAACGATGACTGCGGACAGATGTCGGCGTGGTACATTTTCTCGGCATTAGGCTTCTATCCCTTCAATGCGGGTGCTGCCGAATATGTCATTGGCACGCCATTGTTCCAACGTGCCACCCTGCACTTGGCTGGCGACAAGGAGTTTACCATCATCCGCAAGGGCGACAAGGGAATATACGTCAAGGAAATCCGCCTCAACGGCAAGCGGCTACAGGGTTTCAAACTCAGGCATCAAGACATCATGGCGGGCGGAACACTGGAATTTGTCATGAGTGAGAGGCGCCCCTAAGCCAGTCCTTAGTTTTTATACCGTGGGTAATGAGATACCGTCGAGTTGGCGGTAGAAGTTGAGTGCATATACGTCGGTCATGGCACTGATGTGGTCGAGCACCGCCTGTACCTGTTCAAAGAGCGTGGGTGAATGAACATCATATTGCTGCGGGAACTTGCTGAGTAGCAGCTGCGAGTAGTTGCGCTCGGGATACATGACCGCCTCGATAAGCTTTTCAAGCAACAGGTTGATGATGCGGTTACCTGCTAAGTCCACGTCAACGACATAACCCGCACGATATAGTTTATTGAACGCCAACGTGCTGCATGCCTTATAGGCCTGAGCTGGCAATGGGTCGATGCGGTCAATCAGGCTGCCCTCAAATCGTCCCTCCATGATTTCATCCTCATGGGTGGCAAAAGCTGCGGCACACTGTTCCACCAACAGACCCACGATGCACGAGCGCAGGTAAGCAATTTTCTCGTTAGGATCAGCGACACGCTCCATGTGCTCACGCAGGTGGGCTTGACGTTCCTCGTCAAAGAAACCCAGCAGCAGGTCGATAGTCTCGTCAGTGCTGATAATTCTGAGTTTGTGGCCGTCCTCGATGTCCATAATCTGGTAGCAGATGTCGTCAGCAGCCTCAACGATATAAACGAGCGGATGACGGCAATAACGGTCCTCTTCCAACTTGAGAAGGCCCAATTCACCGGCGATGCGCTTGAAGATTTCCTTCTCGGTAGTGAAAAAGCCGAATTTGCCTTTCTCGCCGGCATGCATCGACGAATAAGGATACTTGACGATGCTGGCAAGTGTCGAATAGGTCATGGCAAATCCACCGGGCCGACGCCCGTTGAACTGATGAACAAGGGTGCGGAACGAGTTGGCATTACCCTCAAAGTGGATGAGGTCGTTCCATTGCTCGACAGTGAACTTGTCCTTGAACTCAAGTCCCTTGCCCTCGCTGAAGTATGCACCGATGGTCTTCTCGCCCGAGTGGCCGAATGGCGGGTTACCTAAGTCATGAGCAAGGCAGGCGGCAGCGACAATTTCGCCGATGTCGCGCAGTTTCTCGGCCCAAGGCTCACCCTTGTAGCGAGGCATGAGGCGGATGACCACCTCGCGTGCCATCGACTTGCCCACGCTGGACACCTCCAGACTATGAGTCAGGCGGTTGTGGACGAATATGCTGTCAGGCAACGGGAATACCTGAGTCTTGTTCTGCAAACGGCGGAAAGGAGACGAGAACACAAGGCGGTCGTAGTCGCGCTCAAAATCGCTCCTCACCCCACCCTTCTCATCGTGGTAATGTTCCAGACCCAACCGTTTATCCGAAATCAATCGGTCCCAATTCATGCGTTGTGTTGCCATCGTCATTTCTAAATTTTTCACAAAGTTAGCAACAATCCTAAAAATATCAAAGCAATTTGGGACGGGTTGCAGTTTTTAATGTACTTTTGTACCTGTAATTATTTGAATTATGGAAAAAATCAACGTTAAGATAGTAAACAAGGGGCCGCACGAGTTGCCGCAATATGCGACGCCGCTGAGTGCGGGTATGGACCTGCGGGCATGGCTCGAGGAGCCGTTGACACTGCAACCGCTACAGCGCGCCCTGATACATACAGGCATCTACATCGCCCTGCCCGAGGGCTATGAGTGCCAGATACGTCCCCGTAGCGGACTGGCTCTGAAACGTGGGCTTACCGTGTTGAACACCCCGGGCACCATCGATGCCGACTACCGCGGCGAGGTGGGCGTCATTCTCGTGAACCTGAGCAATGAGGTTCAGACCATCGAGAACGGCGAGCGCATCTGTCAAATGGTCATCGCACGCCACAGCACAGCGGTGTGGAACTCGGTGGACGACCTTGATGAGACCGAAAGAGGAGCCGGCGGCTTCGGCCACACAGGCACGAAATAATTCAAGTTTTTGAAAAACTTGAAGTTTAAAGTTTAGAGTTTAGAGAGAATGAAACGACATATTGCGATAATAGTGATTGTACTGCTGGCTCTGAGCGCCGTTGCGGGCAAGACTGAGACGGGCAATAACGGCGTCAGTCTTGCCGACCAGCGCAAGGCTGAATACATCTTCATGGAAGCTCAAATCCAGAAAAACAAGGGAAATTATGACGCATTCCATGACCTGCTGGAGCACGCCCACAAGATTGACTCGACGAACACGGCCGTATCGTTCTATATGGGTATGTGCATGCTCAGGATGAACAATACCACCAAGGAAAGATGCGAACAAGGGCTCGCGCTCATGAAAGAGCACTTCGACGCTCAGCCCGAGGACCTGTACGAGACAACCTTCTACAGCGATGCCAACATGCAACTGGGAAATCCCGAGGAGGCACTGAGGGCACTTAAAGTCCTCAACGAGTACAACCCTAACAAGCTAGAACTCCAGGTGCGTCTTGCCGAGGCCTATGCCCGCACAGGTGACTATGTTCAGAGTAATGTCACCTACGACAGTATTGCGACATTGTTTGGAAACGCCATCCAGCTCACTGCAGGAAAAATCAACAACTACCAGGCCTTGCAGGACAGTGCGGGAGCGCTCAACGAAATGCGCCGCTTGTTGAACAAAGCGCCCAAAAACGCCGACTACAACATCGGCATGAGCAATCTGTTCCAGCAATATGGCAACACCGATAGCGCTTTCTATTACCTGGACCGCGCACAGGAATATGAGCCAAACTACGGATACACCTACCTCGTGCGCGCTGACTACTACAAGCAAGCCGGTGACAGTGCGGGCTATGAGCAACAGATTTACAATGCACTCACTGCCGAACAACTGGATGTTGATTCCAAACTAAGTGTGCTGTTGGATTACATACGCCACCAACTTGCCATCGAAGACACTACTCAGCGTATCAACAACCTGTTCACGGTGCTCATCCAACAGCATCCCCACGAGGCCAAGATACATCAGCTGTACAGTGAATACCTGTATGCCCGAAAGGATTTGAAAGGTGCCATTGAGCAATTGGGCTACAGCCTTGACGTGAATCCCACCGATGCCGACGGATGGCGCAACATGGTTATCCTGAACATGATGGATGATAACTACGACGACGCCATCAAGGCATCGGAAAAAGCGCTTGAGTTCAACCCTGGAAACTTTGAACTGATGAGGTATGTAGCCGGGTGTTACCACCAGATGAAGAAATATGACAAAGCCATTGAGGCCTATAAAGACCTCATGAAAGCGGTGGACACCACCGATGTGGTGACCATGTCAGAGATACTGACCGGCATTGGCGATGCCTATAGTGAACTAGGTGACTCCATCAGCTGCATGGCACACTATGAGCTGGCTCTACAACTCGACCCCGAGAATTCTGGAGCCCTCAACAACTATGCCTACTACCTCGCCCAACGTGGCAAGGACCTGGATAATGCCGAGGCCATGGCAGCCCTCGCCCTCAAGTATGATCCCGATAATGCCAATTTTATCGACACTTATGCCTGGGTATTCTTTGCCAAGAAGGATTATCAGAAGGCATTAATCTATATTCAGAACGCTGTTGAGAAAGACGAGGACAACCACCTGCTGGAGCACTACGGCGACATCCTGTGGTTCAACGATGAGCAGGAGGCTGCCGTCGAGCAATGGACAAAAGCGCTCGAGCAGGATCCCGACAATGAACTGTTGCAACGAAAAGTAAAAGACAAAACCTATTATGAAGAATAAACTTATCATCATTTTAGCTACCGCATGGCTGATGACTGCTTGTAGCGTCCTCAAGAAGGCAGCGCCCGCTCCTGCCAGCACCAACACTGCAGACCAAACAGAGAACACCACATCAGATCCGATGGAAACTGTTATAGCAACCCTGGGAGAATGGCAGACATTGCAAACTGGCGGCAACATCTCCCTGAAAGGCAGCAACAATTTCTCTTCGTCAGTACAGGTGAGAATGGTACGGGACCAGGCCATCTTCATATCGTTGCGCCCCATGCTCGGCATCGAAGTGGGCAAACTGCTCATCACTGCCGACAGCATCTATGCCATTGATAAGCTCCACAAGCGCTATTTGGCCGAGAAAGTCTCAATTCTCACTGCCGGCATCCCCGTCACAGTAAGTGAGGTGCAGGACATGTTCCTGGGACGACCTTTCATCATCTCGAAGGGAACCCTTAGCGAGAGCAACAAGGCCGAAATGACTGTCACCCGCGAGGGCAACAAGGTTGTGATAAAGCCCGAAGAAGAGTACAAGGGATATGGCTACACTTTCACTTTTGGAAAGTCCAACCACATCACGTCGCTCGACATTGTTCCGACTGGTGCGACCTCTGCGGCCTATCAGGTAAAGTACAGCGATGTACGAAGCACCACGGCAGGCAATATCGCTCACGGCATCAACGCCCATGCTACAGTCAATAAAAAGAGCATGGACTTCACCCTTACCTACAAAGACATTGACTGGAACGGCAAGGTAAAAATCGACTGTAGCATCCCCAACGGCTACTCCCGCATGAACGCCAAAGACCTGTTCTCTATCTTTTCAAATTAGGCCACCAAGCATAAATACTGATGCCTAAAACTATAGCCTGATATACTTTATTCAGGTTTTCTGCGTTATGTTATTATCTAACATAATTTTGTCAATGAGATTCCAACACCGCATATTTTCGTTGATAGCGTGCATGTTGTGCGCCACGATTGCTTTTTCACAAGTCAAAATCACAGGTAAGGTAGTCGATGCTTCTGGCGAACCCGTTGAGTTTGCCACGATTCGCCTGTTAGGCACAGCTATCGGCACCAATACCGACACCAAAGGCTTCTATGAGATGACTGTACCGCAGGCCGATACCCTGATGGTGGAATTCTCTTGCCTGGGTTACTCCACTGTTACCCGCCAACTCATCAAGCCCGAAGGCACTGTGACCATCAACCCAAAGCTGTATGAGAAAACGCTCGAACTTGGCGGTGTGGAGGTTACCGAATACAAGAAGCAGACCACCGGCATGCAAGGCATCGATGTGGAATTGCTGAAACGTACCCCCGACGCTTCGGGAGGCAGCGTTGAAGCAGTCCTCACGACAATGGCAGGAGTGAGCTCCAAGAATGAGCTGAGTTCTCAATATATGGTGCGCGGTGGCTCCTATGACGAGAACAGTGTTTATATCAACGGCATTGAGGTGTACCGTCCGCAGCTCATCAGTTCAGGTCAACAAGAGGGTATGAGTATCATCAACCCCGACATGGTGCGCAAGGTGGATTTCTCGACGGGAGGATTCAGCGCTGCCTATGGTGACCGCATGTCTTCGGTACTCGACATCACATATCGCGAGCCCGAAGCATTTGAAGGCTCATTGTCAGCCAGTCTGCAAGGCGGTAGCCTGATGTTAGGACACAGCACCAGCCATTACTCCCAGATGCACGGTGTGCGCTACAAACGCAACTCTTCACTCATGGGTTCGCTGGAAAGCAAAGGTGAGTATGACCCGCAATACTTCGACTATCAGACAAGTCTTGTTTTCAAACCCACCGAGAAGTTGCGCTTCGCTTTACTGGGCAACGTGAGTATCAATGATTACCGCTTCACCCCGGTGAATCGCGAGACCAGTTTTGGTACCAGCGAGGACATTAAATCGTTCACCGTCTTTTTTGACGGCTATGAGAAAGACAAATTCCAGACCTACTTTGCAGCGGCGGCGGCTACCTACATGTTCAACAACAAGGGTACCGACATCACCTTGCAGGCTTCGGGTTACCGCACCGACGAGTTGGTAAGCTATGACATCCATGGCGAATACTGGCTTGACCAAGCGGGACAAGAGCTGGGCGTGGGCAAGTACCATGAGCACGAGCGTACACGCCTTAAGATGAATGTGATGGACCTTACGCTGCGTGGTCACGTCGGCATCAACCAGAACAGCATCTCCTATGGTTTGTCGATGCGCAAGGAGGACATCTATGACCGTTCACGTCAATGGCAATGGCGAGACAGTGCAGGCTACTCCTTGCCCCACATCCCCGATCAGGTAAATGTCATCTTCACCGAGACATCAAGCAATGACCTGAACACCACACGCTTTGCCGGTTGGCTCATGGACACTTGGCGCTTCACTACCAATGCAGGTTATTGGTCGCTCAATGCAGGCTTGCGTTTTTCACATTGGGATTTCAACGGTGAGACCTTGATTTCGCCACGCATGAGTATTGGGTTCGTGCCCGAGCGTAATGGCAACCTGTCGTTGCGTCTGGCTGGTGGCGTCTATTATCAGGCACCGTTCTACAAAGAATACCGTCAGCAGGTCATGGACTCTCTCAATAACCGCACCATCTTGCTCAACAAGGACATCAAGTCACAGCGAAGCATACAAGTCATTATGGGCAGCGACTACACCTTCCGCGCCCTGGACCGCCCATTTAAATTCACAGCCGAGGCCTATTACAAGAACCTCAGCGACCTGATTCCTTATGAGATTGACAACCTTAAACTGGTATATTCTGGTGTAAACTCGTCAAAGGGTTTCATTGCTGGTATTGACATGAAGCTGTTCGGACAATTTGTTGAGGGTACCGACTCGTGGATCAGCATCTCGCTGATGAAGACGCAGGAAGAACTCAATGGTGTCAAGGTTCCACGTCCTACCGATCAGCGTTACAGCTTCGCCTTGTTCTTTACCGACTATTTCCCCAACATTCCGCGCCTGAAGTTCAGCCTCAAGGGTATCCTCAGTGACGGTATGCCCACCACGGCACCGCACCTTACACGAGCCGACTCCTATGTGCGTCAGCCTGCATACAAACGTGTAGATGTAGGTCTGAGTTACGAACTGGTGGGAAAAGACAACCATCCCTATTCAGGGCTGTTCAGTCATTTCAAAGAAATCTGGCTCGGATTGGATGTCTTCAACCTCATGGACATGGCCAATGTCAGCAGTTATTATTGGGTCACCGATGTCAACAACATCCAGTATGCGGTGCCCAACTACCTTACCCGCAGGCAGCTGAACGTGCGCCTGTCGGCATCATTCTAACAAGTATTATTATAATTCGGCAGGGTCTCCGAAGAGGAGGACCATATCCTCGAAGCGACGCAGTGTGTCCACTCCAAATTTGGAAAGGCTCTTGCGGGCACGCTCAAGCGTTTTGGGAGGATCGTCCAAACGGCTCTTGCTGAAAAACTTGTCGGCATAGCAGACGAGCTTTTCCTCAAGGCTTTCGGGGAGGAGGTCTCGTGGCGGTGTTATGGGCAATCCCTGGGAAATGATCTCGGCAGATGAAATGCCGGCTCCTGTATGTCTTTCACAAACCCTGCCATGCCTGAACAATCCCATGCTGTCAAGCATCTTGCGGCCAATGATGCCATGCAGGATATAAGGCTCCGTACCATAGCAGCAAATGCCAGGGGCATCGGTACGGCACATGCCTATGTCGTGAAGCATAGCGGCCTCCTCGACAAACTCAATATCTAAGGGAATTCCCTTTTTTATCAGGCGCTGACCCAATTTGACGGCAAGGTCAGCAACTTGCCGGCTATGAGAAACCAACACCCGGTAATCGTCGTTACCGGGTGTGTAGTATCGTTCAATAATGGATAGGCAATCCAGCATTAGTCCACAAAGACTACCCAGCCGTGCTCATCGGGATAGTCACCCATCTGGATGGCACGCAGGCGATTATACAATGCCGTTACCTTAGGACCTACTTCGCCGTTCTTGCTGATAACATAATGCACATCCTTGTCCATATCAACCACTTCACTGATGGGAGCGGTTACGGCAGCGGTGCCGCACTCGGCAGCCTCATCGGCCTCAGCAAGTTCCTCAAGAGGAATGGGGCGTGCCTCAACCTCCATACCCAGGTCGCGGGCAATCTGCTGGAGGCTCATGTTGGTGATTGAAGGCAGAATGGAATCTGACTTAGGAGTGATATAGGTGTTACCCTTGATGATAAAGAAGTTGGCGGGACCGCACTCATCGAGGTACTTTTTCTCCTTGGGATCCAGGAAGAGGGCTGCGCTATAGCCAGCTGCCTTGGCGCGGGCGGTAGCACCCATACCGGCAGCATAGTTGCCACCCACTTTCCAACGGCCGGTGCCACAGGGAGCGGCACGGTCATACTCGCGGAAAACAGCAACCCTGGTAGGATGGAATCCCTCCTTAAAATACGGGCCAACGGGAGTAACGAAGATAATTACCATATATTCATCGGCGGGGCTCACACCAACACGGGGAGCGATACCGATTTCAACGGGACGCAAGTAGAGCGAGCTGCCGCTGCCATAAGGCGGGATGAAGCGCTCGTTGAGCTTAACGACCTTTTTGCACATTTCCATGAAGATGTCCTCGGGCAGTGGCTCCATGAGGATACCGCGAGCACTGTTCTGGAGGCGCTTGGCATTCTCATCGGGGCGGAACATGCGGATTTTACCGTCTTTACCACGGAAAGCCTTAAGACCCTCAAAGATTTCCTGACCATAGTGCAGACAGCTGGCTGCCATGTGCAGAGTCACCGTCTCGTCCTGAGTGACTTCGATTTCTCCCCACTTGCCGTCCTTGAACGTGCAACGCACATTGTAGTCGGTCTTCATGTAACCAAAAGGCAGATGTGCCCAGTCAATGTTCTCTAAATTAGTCATACTCGTTATTAATGTTTAGTTAAGGTTATTAAATGGTTTTAGTCTTTGTCAAGTGATTGATGGAACGATGTCATAAAGCGACTTTTTGAGTTATGTTGCCTATCCTGACAAGATAAATGCCTCGAGAGCCCAGCCGCAATTCCGATGTACCCGGTTGCAGTGTGGCTTGAGAAAGCATCTGCCCCAAGATAGTATAAACGCGCACCGTAATGCGCTTGGGAGTCACGATGGTGATGGTGCCTTTGCTGCCATAAATCTCTATGCCATCGCTTGTACGAGGATCATTCAGGCTCTTGCCCTGAACTTCACGATTAGTCTCATGCCACTGAATCTCAGCCAGAGCCGTGTTACCCAGTCCCAGCGAGAGCACAAGCGTCAATATGACAACCGCTAATCGTCTCATCATTCTAAATCAATCAACAAAGTTATAACTATTTTTCGGAGCAAACAAACCTTTAATTGAATTTTTCGTTTTTTATTGAAAAAAATAGGAAGGCGCTGATTTAACAGTGGCTCCCTTTCTCTTTATTGCTCTTCAAGAGCTATGATACAAAAAACGAGAGGCGACATCATTGCTGACATCACCTCTCTTAGGGGGCGGTTACCTACTCTCCCACTTTCGCAGTACCATCGGCGTGGTGAGGCTTAACTTCTCTGTTCGGA
>JAFRRT010000034.1 GCA_017427945.1 Muribaculaceae bacterium
CCAGAGTGGCCAAATGGGGCAGACTGTAAATCTGCTGCGTCATCGCTTCGGTGGTTCGAATCCATCTCTACCCACATGTTTTGCGGAAGTAGCTCAGTTGATAGAGCATCAGCCTTCCAAGCTGAGGGCCGCGGGTTTGAGTCCCGTCTTCCGCTCGAGAACAACGACATTGCCTATGTAGCTCAGGGGTAGAGCACTTCCTTGGTAAGGAAGAGGTCGCGGGTTCAAATCCCGCCATCGGCTCAACGATGTAAGACGCTTCGCCTCTCACTGATTGCGGGTTAAGTTATCACAAGAGGTGGAGTGTATTACGCAATAAAGTAGAGTAATATTATCATACAATTTTTCAATAACAACTTACAGTTATGGCTAAAGAGCATTTTGAAAGAACAAAACCGCATGTTAACATCGGTACCATTGGTCACGTAGACCACGGTAAAACTACCCTGACCGCTGCTATCACCACCGTGCTTGCAAAGGACGGTGACATCGCCGGCGACAGCGTTCGTTCGTTCGACTCGATCGACAACGCCCCCGAGGAGAAGGAGCGCGGTATTACTATCAACACCGCTCACGTTGAGTATGAGACCAAGAATCGTCACTATGCTCACGTTGACTGCCCGGGCCACGCTGACTATGTGAAGAACATGGTTACTGGTGCCGCACAGATGGACGGTGCTATCGTAGTTGTTGCTGCAACCGACGGCGTTATGCCGCAGACTCGCGAGCACATCCTGCTCGCCCGTCAGGTGAACGTTCCCCGTCTGGTTATCTTCCTGAACAAGTGTGACTCCCCCGACGTTGACGAGGAGATGATCGAGCTCGTTGAGATGGACGTTCGCGACCTTCTCTCAGAGTATGAGTTCGACGGTGACAACACCCCCATCATCAAGGGTTCTGCACTGGGTGCCCTCCAGGGCGATCCTAAGTGGGAAGACACTGTTCGTGAACTGATGGCTGCTGTCGACGAGTGGATTCCTCTGCCCCCGCGTGATCGTGACAAACCCTTCCTCATGCCTATCGAGGACGTGTTCACCATCACTGGCCGTGGTACCGTTGCTACCGGTCGTATCGAGACCGGTGTCGTTAAGATCAGCGACGAGGTTCAGATCATGGGTCTGGGTGCCGAGATGAAGTCGGTAGTTACTGGTGTTGAGATGTTCCGCAAGATCCTCGACGAGGGTGAGGCTGGTGATAATGTAGGTCTGCTGCTCCGCGGTATTGACTACAAGACCATCAAGCGCGGTATGGTTATCTGCCACCCGGGCGTTATCAAACCCCACGATCACTTCAGAGCTTCTATCTACGTTCTGAAGAAGGAAGAGGGCGGTCGCCACACCCCGTTCCACAACCACTATCGTCCCCAGTTCTACATCCGCACCCTGGACGTGACCGGTGAGATCATGCTCCCCAACGGTGTTGAGATGGTAATGCCTGGTGACAACGTCGAGATCGATGTCAAGCTGATCACCCCCGTTGCTTGCAGCGAAGGTCTGCGTTTCGCTATCCGCGAAGGTGGCCGCACCGTAGGTTCGGGTCAGATCACCGCCATCATCGAGGACTAATCCAATAGGCCTCAATCCTTGACCGCCGCTCCGCGCGGCAGTCGATGGCAAAAAAAAGATAAAAGGTCTGGCTGCATGCCAGCCAGACCTTTTTATCAATTACGGGAATAGCTCAGTTGGTAGAGCGACGGTCTCCAAAACCGTAGGTCGTGAGTTCGAGCCTTACTTCCCGTGCAAAAAGAGATAGACAAATAAACAAATGAAGAAGTTTTTTAATAACAGGCTTACGGATATCAAGGAATCTTATAACGAACTCGTTCATAAGGTTTCTTGGCCAACTAAGAGTGAACTGGCCAACAGCACTATCGTCGTTATGGTTGCTTCCATCATAGCGGCTTTGGTCATTTGGGTAATCGACCTCTGCATCAACGAAGTGATGCATCTCGTTTACGGCGTGGCTGCCTGATAAGGCAAGACGCGTCATTAGGGCACTCTTGAGTGCTGGCGTTACACAATCCAACACATTTTTAACGAACTGTCACAGCACAAAGTCACAACTATGTCTCAAGGTAAGCATCAATGGTACATCCTGCGCACCATTTCGGGCAAGGAGATGAAGGTCAAGGAAATGATCGAGGGTTACAGGAAGAACAATCCTGTGTACGCCGAGAACATCTCCGAGATTCTCGTACCTACTGAGAAAGTTTACACGACGCGCGCCGGAAAGAAGGTTCTCAAGGAGAAAGTCATGTTCACCGGCTACGTGTTTGTTAAGCTGATGCTCACCCCCGACATCGAAGTGACCTTGCAGGATACCACCAACGTGGTGAACTTTGTGCGCAGCAGGGAAGGAGAACACCGCCCCGAGCCCGTCCCCGAGCAGCAGATTCTGACGATGCTCGGACAGGCCGAGGTCCGCGAGATGGCGGCAGCCGACGCTGTCAGCGACTATGTCGTTGGCGAGTCGGTCAAGGTGAACTTCGGTCCCTTCAGCGGTTTCATCGGTGAGATCAAGGAGATCAACCGTGAGAAGCGCGAGCTTACCGTGATGGTCAAGGTGTTTGGACGTGAAACGCCGCTCAAGTTGGATAATTCGCAAGTCGAGCGCGAGTGATGCCAAAGTCGATGTTACGCAACAGCGGCATCGCTTGCAATGTTTTAATTACCATATTAATTGAATTTGTACAATGGCTAAAGAAATTGCTGGACAGATCAAATTGCAGATTAAAGGCGGGGCTGCAAACCCCTCGCCCCCTGTAGGCCCCGCGCTGGGTTCTAAGGGTATCAACATCATGGATTTTTGCAAGCAATTCAACGCCCGTACCCAGGCTAAGGCCGGCAAGGTGTTGCCCGTAGTGATCTCTTACTACGCCGACAAGAGTTTTGACTTCATTGTCAAGACTTCTCCCGTGCCCGTGCAGTTGCTTGAGGCTGCCAAGATCAAGGGTGGTTCTGGTGAACCTAACCGCGTCAAGGTGGCATCGGTGACCTGGGATCAGGTGAAGGAAATTGCCGAAGACAAAATGCCTGATTTGAACTGTTTTACATTAGCCTCGGCTATGCGTATGGTGGCCGGCACAGCAAGAAGTATGGGTATCACTGTAAAGGGTCAATTCCCTGAGAACGTTTAAAAACTTTATTGATTATGAGTAAGTTAACGAAAAATCAGAAGTTGTACAACGCGAAGGTAGAAGCGGGGAAGGCTTACACCCTTGAGGAAGCTGCAGCATTGGTTAAAGAAATCACTTTCACCAAATTTGACGCTTCAACTGATATTGACGTACGTCTTGGTGTGGATCCCCGTAAGGCCAACCAGATGGTTCGTGGCGTTGTATCGCTGCCTCATGGCACTGGCAAGCAGGTTCGCGTTCTGGTCCTCTGTGGACCCGAGGCCGAAGCTGCCGCTAAGGAAGCCGGAGCAGAATATGTCGGTCTTGACGAGTACATCGACAAGATTAAAGGCGGTTGGACCGACATTGACGTGATTATCACTCAGCCCCAGATCATGGGCAAGGTGGGTCCCTTGGGTCGCATCCTTGGTCCTCGTGGCCTCATGCCTAACCCCAAGAGTGGCACCGTTACCCCTGATGTTGCTAAGGCTGTGAAAGAAGTGAAACAAGGTAAGATCGACTTCAAGGTCGATAAGGGTGGTATTGTACACACCTCAATCGGTAAGGTGTCCTTCAGCCCCGAGCAGATTCGCGACAACGCTGCCGCGTTCATCAACACGCTCATCAAGCTGAAACCCGCAGCCGCTAAGGGTACATATATCAAGAGCATTTATCTTTCGAGCACCATGAGCAAGGGCATCAAGGTTGATCCCAAGTCGATTGAGGCTTAAACATTTTAAATTGACTGAAAGAAATGAAGAAGGAAGATAAAACCTTAATGATCGACAAGATCAAAGAGACTCTTGACAAGTACAGTGTCGTGTATCTGGCTAACACCACATCGCTCAACGCCGAGAAGACCGTGGACTTGCGCCGCGCTGCTTTCAAGGCCGGTATCAAGATGATGGTTGTCAAGAACACCTTGTTGAAGAAGGCCATGGATGCTTGTGACATCGACTACAGTGGCCTCTATGACTCCCTGGCCGGCCCCACGACCCTGTTGCTCAGCGACACGGGTAACGCGCCTGCTAAACTTATCAAGGAATTCCGCGGCAAGAAGGAAACCATTCCCGCATTCAAGGCTGCTTTTGTTGAGGAGACCGTCTATGTTGGCGAGCAGAACCTCGACACCCTCGTGGCCATCAAGAGCAAGAACGAGCTCATTGCCGACGTTGTGGCATTGCTGCAGTCACCGGCAAAGAACATCATCAGCGCTCTCCAGTCGGGTGGAACGAAGATTCACGGAGTTCTGGAAACCTTATCCAAAAAAGAAAATTAATCAACAAACAAAACAACAACATTTTAAATCCATACAATTATGGCAGATTTGAAAGCTTTTGCAGAACAGTTGGTGAACCTTACCGTAAAGGAAGTTAACGAACTTGCACAGATTTTGAAAGACGAATATGGCATCGAGCCCGCCGCTGCAGCTGTTGCTGTTGCTGCTGGTCCCGCTGCTGGTGCAGCCGCTGAGGCCGAGGAGAAGACCTCTTTTGACGTTGTCCTCAAGGCCGCTGGCGCACAGAAGCTCCAGGTCATCAAGAAGGTGAAAGAGCTCCTCAGCCTGGGTCTGAAGGATGCAAAGGACCTCATTGACAAGGCCCCCGCAACCCTTAAGGAAGGCGCTTCCAAGGATGAGGCCGAAGCCCTCAAGGCCGAGATCGAGAGCCTTGGTGCCGAGGTTGAACTGAAATAATAGCACCTGTAAACGGGTGTTTGGGTTAAGAATTACCACCATAAGTGGGTTCTTAACCTTTTTGTGTCAATTTTGACCTGCACTACATGAATCAACGAGAGTAGCCCGCATTGCGGGGTCTTCCCTGCAATGCGGAAGCCCTCGGTTGATTATTGACCTTCAAGCGTTTGCGCATATCCTGACTCTTCCCTTGTGTTGCGCAAAACAGACTATTATTTCGCATAACAACATCTCATTTGAGTTCACAAAACTTCATTGTCAATGTCAGCTTCAAAAAAACAACGAGTCAATTTCGCTCGAGTTCGAAATCCTTATCCCTATCCCGATTTCCTGGATGTCCAGTTGCAGTCGTTCCGGGACTTCTTCCAGTTGGATACCCCGACTGAGAAACGTAAAAACGAGGGACTCTATAAAGTATTTGCCGAGAATTTCCCCATCGAGGACACCCGCAACAACTTTAAGCTCGAATTCCTTGACTATTATATCGACCCGCCCCGTTACTCCATCGACGAGTGTCTGGACATCGGCCTGACCTACAGCGTGCCCCTCAAGGCAAAATTGAAGCTCTATTGCACCGATCCTGACCACAATTTCCCCACCGAGATTCAGGACGTGTATCTGGGTTCAATTCCTTACATGACCGACAAGGGTACCTTCGTCATCAATGGTGCCGAGCGTGTGGTTGTTTCACAGCTGCACCGTTCGCCCGGTGTATTCTTCGGACAGAGCCTTCACGCCAACGGAACGAAGCTCTATTCGGCAAGAATCATCCCGTTCCGCGGGTCTTGGATCGAGTTCGCTACCGACATCAACAATGTCATGTATGCCTACATCGACCGTAAAAAGAAATTACCGGTGACCACGTTGCTGCGTGCCATCGGACTGGAATCTGACAATGACATTATACAGGTGTTCGGACTGGCCGAGGAAATCAAGGTCAACAAGTCCAACCTCAAGAAGGCCGTCGGCCGCAAGCTGGCTGCACGTGTGCTTCGCTCATGGAGTGAGGACTTCGTTGATGAGGACACCGGCGAGGTTGTAAGCATCGAGCGTAACGATGTTATCATCGACCGTGACACCGAACTCCAGGAAGAGAACATCGCCGACATCATCGACTCGGGCGTAGCTACCATTCTGCTGCACCGCGAGGACGTAAACACCGGTGATTACCAGATCATCTTCAACACCCTCAATAAGGACACCTGTAACAGTGGCAAGGAGGCTGTCAACTTCATCTATCGTCAGCTGCGCAACGCCGAGCCGCCCGATGACAACAGTGCCCGTGAGGTGATCACCAACCTGTTCTTCAGTGAAAAGCGTTATGACCTGGGTGAGGTGGGACGTTTCCGCATCAACACCAAGCTCGGTCTGGATACCGATCCCGAAAAGCGCGTGCTCACTAAGGAGGACATCATCGAGATCATCAAGTATCTCATCGGCTTGATTAACAGCAAGCAGGATGTGGACGATATCGACCACCTGAGCAATCGTCGCGTCAGGACTGTGGGCGAGCAGTTGTACAACCAGTTTGGCGTGGGTCTGGCCCGTATGGCTCGAACCATCCGTGAGCGCATGAATGTGCGTGACACCGAGCAGTTCGCACCCATCGACCTGATTAACGCTAAGACCATTTCGAGCGTCATCAACACGTTCTTTGGTACCAATGCTCTGTCGCAGTTCATGGACCAGACCAACCCGCTGGCCGAGATTACCCACAAGCGCCGTATGAGCGCCCTGGGTCCTGGCGGTCTGTCCCGTGAGCGTGCCGGCTTTGAGGTGCGTGACGTTCACTACACACACTATGGCCGCTTGTGCCCCATCGAGACTCCTGAAGGCCCCAACATCGGTCTGATCTCGTCGTTGTGTGTGTATGCCAAGATCAACAATCTGGGATTTATCGAGACTCCTTACCGCAGGGTAGAGAACAGCACGGTCAATCTCAATAATGACGATATCATTTACCTCACCGCCGAGGACGAGGAAGACCGCATCATCGCTCAGGGTAATGCTCCGTTGAACGAGGACGGCACCTTCGTGCGTGACCGTGTAAAGGCCCGCAAGAACGCCGACTTCCCCGTGGTGGCTCCCGAGGATGTAGAGCTCATGGACGTTTCTCCCCAACAGATTGCGTCTATCGCAGCAGCCCTCATCCCGTTCCTCGAGCATGATGACGCTAACCGCGCTCTGATGGGTGCCAACATGATGAGGCAGGCTGTGCCTCTGCTGCGCAGCGAAGCTCCCATCGTGGGTACTGGCATCGAGCAGCGCATGGCTTATGACAGCCGCACCCAGCTTCAGGCCGAGGGTGAAGGTGTTGTTGAGTTTGTTGATGCCAGCGTCATCCGCATCCGCTATGACCGCACCAAGGACGAGGAGTTTGTCTCCTTCGACAGTGCAGTCAAGGAATACCAGCTGCCCAAGTTCCGCAAGACCAACCAGAGCACGACCATCGACTTGAGGCCGTTGTGCGAGGTAGGTGACCGCGTGACCAAGGGTCAGATTCTTACCGAGGGTTATTCGACTCAGGACGGCGAGCTCGCTCTGGGACGTAACCTCAAGGTGGCTTACATGCCCTGGAAGGGTTACAACTATGAGGACGCTATCGTTATCAACGAACGCCTCGTGCGTGAGGACATCCTCACCAGTGTGCATGTCGATGAGTACACCCTTGAGGTGCGCGAGACCAAGCGCGGTATGGAGGAATTGACCAACGATATCCCCAACGTCAGCGAGGACGCTACCAAGGACCTCGACGAGCGTGGTATCATCCGCATCGGTGCCCATGTCATTCCCGGTGACATCCTCATCGGTAAAATCACCCCCAAGGGTGAGAGTGACCCGACGCCCGAGGAGAAGCTGCTGCGCGCCATCTTTGGTGACAAGGCTGGTGACGTCAAGGACGCTTCCTTGAAGGCCAACCCGTCGCTCAAGGGCGTTGTGATTGGAACGCGCCTCTTCGCACGTGCCGTCAAGAAACGCATCAGGGGTGTGGATCCCGAAATCGAGGCACTCGACAAGGAGTATTCCGCACGTCAGGAAGAATTGCGTGCCATCCTCGTGGACAAGCTCACCACGTTGACCGAGGGACGTATGTCTCAAGGCGTCAAGAACTACATGGATGAGGAAATCGTGCCCAAGGGTGAGAAGTTCACCCGCGAGCTCATCATGGGCATCGAGAACTTCGACAGCATCAACCTGAGCCGTTGGACTTCCGACACCCACCGCAACGAGCTCATCCGTGCAACCGTGATGAACTATCTGCACAAGAGCAAAGCCTTCGAGGCCGAACTCAAGCGCAAGAAACTGGACATCAGCATCGGTGACGAGCTGCCTTCAGGCATTATGCAGCTGGCTAAGGTGTATATCGCCAAGAAGCGCAAAATCAGCGTCGGTGATAAGATGGCCGGTCGCCACGGTAACAAGGGTATCGTGTCACGAATCGTTCGTCAGGAGGATATGCCTTTCCTCGCCGATGGTTCGCCTGTTGACCTCGTCCTCAACCCGCTGGGTGTGCCCTCTCGTATGAACCTCGGACAGATTTTCGAGGCAGTCCTCGGTTGGGCAGGACGTGAACTGGACGTTAAGTTTGCAACCCCCATCTTTGACGGTTGCAGCTTGAACGACCTGAATGAGTGGACCGACAAGGCCGGACTGCCCCGTGCCGGAACGACGCAGCTCTATGACGGCGCTACGGGCGAGCCCTTCGATCAGAAGGCTACGGTCGGTGTCACCTACTTCCTCAAACTCGGCCACATGGTCGAAGACAAGATGCATGCCCGTTCGATTGGCCCGTACAGCCTCATCACCCAGCAGCCCCTTGGCGGTAAAGCCCAGTTTGGTGGCCAGCGTTTCGGTGAGATGGAGGTTTGGGCACTCGAGGCCTTCGGAGCAAGTCATGTGCTCCAGGAGATCCTTACCGTCAAGAGCGACGATGTCGTTGGACGCAGCAAGGCCTACGAGGCAATCGTGAAGGGTGAACCCATGCCCACTCCGGGCATTCCTGAATCGCTCAATGTGCTGCTGCACGAGCTTCGTGGACTGTGTCTGAATGTGAAACTCGATTAATAGCTTCCCGATATGGCTTTCAAGAAAGATACAAAGATAAAGAACAATTTCACCAAGATTTCTATCAGTCTTGCATCTCCTGACGAAATCCTGGAGAATTCGCATGGTGAGGTCCTCAAGCCCGAAACCATCAACTACCGCACCTACAAGCCCGAACGTGATGGACTCTTCTGTGAGCGCATCTTCGGTCCGGTTAAGGACTATGAGTGTCATTGCGGCAAATACAAACGTATTCGCTACAAGGGCATCGTCTGCGACCATTGCGGTGTGGAGGTAACTGAAAAGAAAGTGCGTCGTGAGCGCAGTGGACACATCGAGTTGGTAGTTCCGGTGGCACACATCTGGTACTTCCGCTCACTGCCCAACAAAATCGGTTATCTGCTGGGTATTCCTACCAAGAAGCTCGACATGATCATCTACTACGAGCGTTATGTCGTGATCAACCCCGCAGGTGTCAAGTATGACAACGGAACCGAGACCCGTGAACTGCAGAAGTATGACCTCCTCAACGAGGACGAGTACGTTGCAATCATGGAGAAGTTGCCGAAGGACAACCAGTTGTTGGAGAATGATAATCCCGACAAGTTCATCGCCAAGATGGGCGCTGAGGCCATCTATGACCTCCTTGCCGAGCTTGACTTGGACACTTTGGCAAACACCCTGCGCGACAGGGCTTATAAAGAGAATTCACAGCAGCGCAAGACCGAGGCCCTCAAGCGCCTGCAGGTTGTTGAGTCGTTCCGTGCCAGCAAGGGCATGAATCGTCCCGAATGGATGATCCTCAAGGTCATCCCGGTGATTCCGCCCGAGTTGCGCCCGCTCATCCCGCTCGATGGTGGACGATTTGCAACCAGTGACGTGAACGACCTGTATCGTCGCGTCATCATCCGCAATACCCGCTTGAAACGACTCATCGAGATCAAGGCTCCCGAGGTCATCATGCGCAACGAGAAGCGCATGTTGCAGGAAGCTGTAGACTCACTGCTCGACAACTCGCGCAAATCAAGCGCTGTAAAGAGCGATTCCAACAGGCCCCTCAAGTCCTTGAGCGACAGTCTCAAGGGTAAGCAGGGACGATTCCGTCAAAACTTGCTCGGTAAACGTGTGGACTATTCGGCCCGCTCGGTTATCGTTGTAGGTCCTGAGTTGAAGATGGGTGAGTGCGGTATCCCCAAGGATATGGCGGCAGAACTCTACAAACCTTTTGTCATTCGCAAGCTCATTGAGCGCGGTATCGTGAAGACCGTAAAAAGCGCCAAGAAGATTGTGGACCGCAAGGAACCCGTCGTCTGGGACATCCTCGAGAACGTGATGAAGGGTCATCCCGTGCTCCTGAACCGTGCCCCGACACTGCATCGCCTCGGTATCCAGGCTTTCCAGCCTAAGCTTATCGAGGGTAAGGCAATTCAGCTCCACCCGCTGGCATGTACCGCATTCAACGCCGACTTCGACGGTGACCAGATGGCAGTTCACCTGCCGCTGGGTAACGAGGCCGTTGTCGAGGCCCAGATGCTGATGCTCGAGCCCCACAATATCCTCAATCCCGCCAATGGCGACCCCGTGACCGTGCCTTCACAGGATATGGTACTCGGTTTGTACTACATCACCAAGCTGCGCAAGGGCGACAAGGGCGAGGGACTCAAGTTCTACGGTCCTGAAGAGGCTCTGGTGGCTTATAACGAGGGTAAGGTGGCTATGCACGCCATCATCAGCGTCGTTGTTGACGTGGTGAATGAGAACGGTGAGCATGAACAGAAGCTCGTTGAGGAAACGTCGGTTGGACGTATCATCTTCAACAACACCGTGCCTTATGAAATTGGTTATGTAAACGAACTCATCTCCAAGAAGTCGTTGCGTAATATCATCACACGCGTAATCCGCAACTGTGGTGTGCCCAGGTCTGCCAAGTTCCTTGACGATGTCAAGAACATGGGTTACTACATGGCCTTCAAGGGTGGTTTGTCATTCAACCTGAACGATGTGCTCATTCCCGACAGGAAGGCTCAAATCATTGCCGACGGTGATGCCAGGGCCGAGCAGATCAAGATGGACTATGACATGGGTGCTATTACCGATAACGAGCGTTACAACCAGGTCATCGACATCTGGACCAACGTCAATACCGAGCTCACCAACGAGCTGATGAAGCAGATTACTGCCGACAAGCAGGGCTTCAACTCGGTATTCATGATGCTCGATTCCGGTGCTCGTGGTTCTAAGGACCAGATTCGTCAGCTCTCAGGTATGCGTGGTCTGATGGCTAAGCCTCAGAAGTCAGGCGTCGAGGGCGGACACCAGATTATCGAGAACCCCATCCTCGCGAACTTCAAGGAGGGTCTGTCAGTGCTTGAGTACTTTATCTCTACTCACGGTGCCCGTAAGGGTCTTGCCGATACCGCATTGAAGACCGCCGACGCAGGTTACCTGACACGTCGTCTCGTCGATGTGGCACACGATGTCATTATCAACGAGGATGACTGCGGTACACTGCGTGGCCTCGTTTGCCGTGAAGTGCGCAATGGTGACCGCGTTGTTGCAACGCTGGGTGAGCGCATCCTGGGCCGTGTTTCGGTTCACGATGTTATCGATCCCACGACCGGTGAGGTGATTGTAGAGAGTGGTGAAGAAATCACCGATGCCATTGCGGCACGCATCGACAATTCGCCCATCGAGTCTGTTGAGATTCGTTCAGTCCTCACCTGTGAGGCTAAGCGTGGCGTCTGCGCCAAGTGCTATGGCCGCAACCTGGCTTCGCACCGCATGGTGCAGCGTGGTGAGGCTGTCGGCGTGATTGCAGCACAGTCTATCGGTGAGCCTGGTACACAGCTGACCCTGCGTACCTTCCACGCTGGTGGTGTGGCAAGCAACGCATCGGCTGTATCCAATATCTCATCCAAGTATAACGGTCGCATTGAGATCGAAGATCTCCGCACTGTTAAGGATAAGGATGGCGTTGACATCGTTGTTGGCCGTATGGCTGAGATGCAGATCAAGGATCCCAACACCAATATGGTCCTCACGCATGCTCCCATCGAGTACGGTTCCAAGTTGTTCTTCAAGCCCGGTGACACCGTGGCCGAGGGCGACAAGATCTGTGAGTGGGACGCTTTCAACGCTGTGATTGTCAGCGAGGTAGGCGGCACGCTGAGGTTCAGGAACCTGATTAAGGATGTGACCTTCCGCGAGGAGTATGATGAAATTTCGGGTAATGCCGAGATCTTCATCATCGAGACCAAGGACCACAACCGCATTCCCGAGGCCGAGGTAATCGATGCCGAAGGTAATGTCGTGAAGTCCTACTCCTTGCCCGTACGCGCACACCTCATGAAGAAGGATGGTGAGGAAATCACCGCCGGTGAGGTGTTCGTTAAGATTCCGCGCTCGTTCTCAGGTGGTGCCGGTGATATCACCGGTGGTCTGCCCCGTGTAACCGAGCTGTTCGAGGCCCGTAACCCGTCCAATCCCGCTATCGTTAGCGAGATTGACGGTGAGGTGACCTTCGGACGCATCAAGCGCGGTAACCGCGAAATCACGGTCAAGAACCGCATTGGTGAGGAGAAGAAGTACCTCGTGCCCTTGTCCAAGCAGATTCTTGTGCAGGAGAACGACTTCGTACGCGCCGGCACTCCGCTGTCTGATGGCGCCGTGACTCCCGCCGACATCTTGCGCATCAAGGGCCCGACGGCCGTTCAGGACTACATCGTTAACGAGGTTCAGGACGTTTACCGCACCCAGGGTGTGAAGATCAACGATAAGCACTTCGAGGTTATCGTTCGCCAGATGATGCGAAAGGTTCGCATCATCGATCCCGGCGACACCCGATTCCTTGAGGAGCAGACCGTTGACAAGCGTGACTTCATGGAGGAGAACGACCGCATTTGGGGCAAGAAGATTGTCACCAACAAGGGTGACAGCGACGAGGTCCAGAACGGTCAGATCCTTACCGCTCGCCGTCTGCGCGACATCAACTCGTCGCTCAAGCGCCGTGATATGAAGCTCGTCGTTGTGCGCGATGCCGTGCCCGCGACCAGTGAGCAGATTCTGCTGGGTATCACCCGTGCTGCTCTGCAGACCAGCAGCTTCATGTCGGCAGCTTCGTTCCAGGAGACCACGAAGGTCCTCAACGAGGCCGCCATCAACGGTCGCGTCGACTATCTCGAGGGTATGAAGGAGAACGTTATTTGCGGTCACCTCATCCCCGCCGGTACCGGTCTGCGTGAATACCAGACGCTGGTAGTCGGTGACAAGAACGAGATGGCGCTTGCCGAGCAGGCACGCATGGAGCGTGAGATGGCAGAGAAGGACGATTGAGATGTGAGCACTTCACATTTCAACCAACCTGAACAAAACTGGAAATAATTGAAAAAATTATATTTTCCATAGTTAATTTGTTTATTGAGACTCCAGTTCGCAGCGATGCGCACTGGAGTTTTTTTTTCTTATTCAATTCTCATAATCACAATTTGTTGTATCTTTGCGGCGTGATTTGGTGTCCGGGGTTACGGCCCTGGGTGAAAAGGGAACCGGGTGGGAATCCCGGACAGACGGTGCTGCTGTGTGCCCCCTGTAGTGAAATCCCGCATCTGTTCACTGTGCGTAGGCTCTTGAAGGAGTGCAGCATGGGAAGGACAGAGCAATGAACGGGGTAGGGGCGAGTCAGAAGACCTGCCAAATTGTAACATAGAAACCCGGAATAATGCGTAGAACGTTAGTCATAGCATTTTTGGCCCTGTCGTGTGTCCTGTGCGCCCGTGCCCAGGAAGGCGTGCTTGCGCACCAGGCCGACTCGGTCATGGCGCCTGTTGGACATGGCCGCCTTGACTCTATGCAGTATATCCAGAATGTCATCATCTATGGCCGCCGCCCCTATGAGGATGTCATCCCCGCCCAGGAACTCACAGGCAAGCAGCTCGAGGGACTGAACAGTCACTCGGTGGCCGATGCTGTGCGCTACTTTGCCGGTGTGCAACTCAAGGACTACGGCGGCGTGGGCGGACTTAAGACGGTCGATATTCGCTCGATGGGAACTAACCACATGGGCGTATTTTATGATGGCATCCAGATTGGTAACGCTCAGAACGGTCAGGTTGATTTGGGTAAGTTCTCGCTCGACAACATCGAGGCGATTTCGCTCTATAACGGACAGCGCAGTAACATCTTCCAGAGTGCTAAGGACTACGGCTCGGCAGGCACCATCTATCTGCGTACACGTCGCCCCAAGTTCGCTGTTGGCAAGCGTGATAACCTGAATGTGTCGTTCAAAACCGGCTCTTTTGGGCTTGTCAACCCCAGTGTGCGTTGGGAGCATAAGCTGAGCCGTTCGGTGAGTCTATCTTTCAATAGTGAGTTTACTTATGCTACGGGTCGTTACCGCTTCCGCTACATGCGTCATTACAGCGACGGCTCACTGGCGTGGGACACGACAGCCGTGCGTCAAAACGGCGAGGTGCGCTCCTATCGAGTCGAGGGTGCAGTCTTTGGCGTGATGCCCAGCGGCAAGTGGCATGTCAAGGCCTACTTCTATGACAGCAGCAAAGGCATTCCCGGTGCCATCGTCAACAACGTGTGGAAGCATGCCCAAAAACAATGGGACAGCAACTTCTTTGTGCAGGGAGCCTATCAGCGCAAGTACACCGACCGCTACGAGATGATGTTTAACGCCAAGTACTCGCGCGACTATCTCCACTACCTCAATCCCGACACCACGTTGATGTATATCGACAATAAGTTCTGGCAGGACGAGATTTACCTCTCCACCGCCAACAAATACACCATTCTCACTGACTGGGACGTGAACCTCTCGGTGGACTACCAGTGGAACAGCCTTGACGCCACCTTGACAGGCTTCGGCTATCCCATCCGCCACACCGTGCTCACCGCTTTGGCAACGGCTTGGACGTGGCATGGCTTCAAGGCGCAGGGCAGTCTGCTCTACACGATGGTCAACGATCGCTCCTCGGCCCGTTTCAATGGCCAGGTGGTCGGCAAGATGAGCAAGTACTTGAACAAGGTGACGCCTGCCGTCTTCCTCAGTTGGCAACCCTGGCTGGAGCGTGATTTCAACCTGCGCGCCTACTATAAGCGCATCTTCCGTATGCCCACCTTCAACGACCTGTATTACACCGACATGGGCAACATCACGCTCGACCCCGAATATGCCACGCAGTATAATGTGGGATTTCTTTATCGTCTGTTGGCCAACCGCGGTTTGCTTGAGGGTATCAAATTGAGTGCCGATGCCTACTACAACTACATCACCGACAAAATCATTGCTGTCCCCAAGGGAACAGGCCAGTACCGCTGGATGATGATGAACGTGGGAATCGTGAAAATACGCGGAATTGATGTGTCGGCACGCACTACCTTGCGTTTTCCCGCCGATGTGATTCTTGATATCAACCTGAGTTACACCTACCAGAAAGCGCAGGATTACACCAATCCTGCCGACAATGGGGACGGTGGCACCTACAAGGGGCAGCTTGCCTATATCCCTTGGCATAGCGGCTCGGTTGTGGGGCATGCCGCTTGGCATGACCTTGACGTGAACTACAGTTTCATTTATGTGGGTGAGCGCTACCACACCAGCGCCAATACCCGCGAGAACCATGAGCAGCCGTGGTACACCCATGACCTCTCGGCTGGCTATCTCTTCCGTTTGGGCAAGAGCAGGACATTAAAAGTGTCGGCCGAGGTCAACAACCTCTTTAACCAGTACTACGACGTCATCCTCAACTATCCCATGCCGGGACGCAACTACAAACTCATCCTCAAATTCGACATCTGATGAAAAGAACGCTATATATTATATTACTGCTGACGGTGCTTGTAGGATGCCGCGAGGAAGTGACGATTTTCCTGCCCGAGCACGTTGCTGTGGCGCAGCCCGAATTCACCGACATCGAGGGCTTTTACCTGCTGTGCGAGGGCAACATGGGGTGGAACAAGGCAACGCTTGACTATTATGAGTACAGCAGCGGCGAGTACATCCGCAACATCTTCTCCTATGCCAATCCCACCGTGCCCAAGGAGATGGGCGATGTGGGTAATGACATCGGCATTTACGGCAGTAACATGTATTGCGTCATCAACTGCTCCAACAAGGTGGATGTGCTCGACAAGTACACCTGCCGCAAGAAGTACCAGATCAATATCCCCAACTGTCGTTATATCCGCTTCTATGGCGGCTATGCCTATGTTACCAGCTATGCTGGCCCGGTGCAAATCAACCCCAACTACGAACAGCGTGGCTATGTCGCCAAAATCGACACGGTGACGATGCAGGTCGTGGACACTTGTCTGGTTGGCTTCCAGCCCGATGAACTGGAGATTGTCGAGGGCAAGATTTATGTCGCCAACTCGGGCGGCTACATGGTGCCGAATTATGAGAATACCGTATCGATTATCGACTTGGCGACTTTCAAGGAAGAGCGTCGCGTGCCCATCGCCATCAACCTTTCGATGGTCAAGAGCGACAGCCGCGGTGTGCTATGGGTGGCGTCGCGCGGTGACTACTATACCCACGGCAGCAAGATTTATGCCTATGACACCCGCAAGCAGCAGCTGGTCGATAGCATCGACTGCCCTGTCAGCAACATGTGGCTCGACGGAGATTCGCTCTATGTGGTGAGCACTGAGTGGAGTTATGTGTCGATGCACAACTCATTCTCCTATGCCGTCATCAACACCTTGACGCATGAGAAGGTGAGCGATAACTTCATCACCGATGGCACCGACAAGGACATTGTCATCCCCTATGGCGTGGCGGTGAATCCGATCACCAAGGACATCTATGTGACCGATGCCAAGGACTATGTCTCCCCGGGCCGACTGTACTGTTTTGACCGTTACGGCAACAAGAAGTGGGACGTGCGCACGGGCGACATACCAGCACATTTCGCTTTTCTTGGAACCAATATCAATGAAAGATAGTTTTCAGCAATTATATATAGATGATTATGAAAAAACAAAGGAATATCGCAGCATTGGTGCTGCTCGTAATGACACTTACAATGTGGGCCAACCATCCGTGGCTGACGCGCGTGTTTGACTACCGCCCCGCTCCGGGACAGTTCATCAACACCATGCCCCTGTGCAGGGTGGGGGAACCTATCGACAGCGTGCTGGCGCGTTGTCAGGCAAGTATCTGTGGCCATGTGGATACCATAACGACCACTTTTCATGGACAGACCATCACCCGCATCGACACCGTGTGGGCCGAGAGCATGATTTCCCTCGGCGGCTATGGCGGCTATGTCATCGTGGCATTCGACCATCCCGTGGTCAATATGCACGATTATGACTTCGAGATTTGGGGCAATGCTTTTGTCAGCGACCGCGAGACAAATGGCGGTAGCAGCGAGCCTGGCATCGTCATGGTGGGTGTTGATATGGATGGTGACGGTGTGCCCAGCGATGCCGATAAGTGGTACGAGCTGGCGGGAAGCGAGTATGCTCATCCCAAGACTCAGCACGATTACACCATTACCTATTACCGCCCCGACGAGGGCAAGCAGCGTACACCCAGCCAAGTGAATCCGTTCCTGAATGACACGACCTACATCCACTGGACCAGCAATGATGTCAACCCCGACAGCGTCAGCGGTTACATGAGCCGCAATACCTACCACAACCAGCCTTATTGGCCCTTGTGGCTGCAGGGCGAGGAGACGATGACCTTCAGCGGCACTAAGCTGCGTTGTAATGCGGTTGACTTGGGTGGTGATGACGGCAATTCCTATTTTGTGCAATACTTCTTTGATTGGGGCTATGTCGATAACCTGCCGAATAACAATGAATTTGCCGTTCAAGGCGACGGCATTTGCAATCCTGGTTTCAAGATCGATTGGGCAGTGGACGAACAAGGCCGTCATGTGAATCTCACGCATATCGACTTCATTAAGGTTTACAATGCCATGAACCAGTATTGCGGATGGATGGGAGAGTCTTCTACCGAGGTCGCCGGAGGTATCGACTTCCACCCCGATGCAGAATTGCCCGCAACACTGCGTGGTGATGTGAATGGTGACGACGAGGTGAACATTGCTGACATCAATGCCGTTGTTGACGTGATTTTGGCGGGCACTTTCCTTCAGGCTGCCGATGTAAGCAGTGATGGTGAGGTGAACGTGGCCGACATCAACGCTGTCATCGATAGTATCTTGCAGTAAATAACGAATTTATTCTATCTACACGCCCAGACATTCTAAATAATGAGTGTTTGGGCGTGTTTGTGTTGAATGATTTTGCAGAATTAGAAAAACACCTCTATCTTTGTACCATGATTCTGCCATTGATTGTTAGGCAGCATGAATCAGTTATTGTTATCAACTACTAATAAATACATTAAACCGTTTATGATGAAAAATTTTAAACTCTTGACTGTCGCGCTGATGACACTGGCAATGTTTGTGCCCGCTCATGCCGACGAACTCACCGTGTTTGAGGGCACCGATGTGAGCGAGAATGTGCCCATCCGTAGCTACTATTATGATACTCAAGACCATAAGGTGCAGACGATTCTGCCTGAATCAGAATTTCTCTCAATTGTGGGCGCTTCCATCACTTCGATGAAGTTTTATATAGCCGACGCTGCCGGTAACCAGATGAACGGTGGTAAACTGGCTGTCTCGATTGGCCAAACTGCCCTGAACTCGTTCCCGAGCTTTGACCCATCGTTCAGCAGCGAGGAACTCACCCAGGTTGCTGAAATTACCATGACTCCTGGTGGAACCGAGGTTGTCATCGATTTTGATGAGCCCTGGGTTTATGAGGGTGGTAATATCATGATCCAGACCACTGTGGTTGAAACCGGTAATTATCCCCATGTGTTTTTCCTGGGCCAGCAGACAAGTGTATTGAATGCTGTTTATGGCAAGGGCGTTATTGGTGCTACAGGTTTCTATCCCATGACCACTTTCACCTATACTGGCGGTGTTGAGGACCTGGCAAGTGTTGCTCCTGCCGAAATCAACTTTGGCGAGCTCTATCCCGAGGAACAGGCTGTCGAAGCCATCACCGTGAAGAACATAGGTAAGAATGCATTCACCCCCGTCTTCAGCGGCATCCAGGCACCCTTCAGCATTGAGGATGCAACCGAGGTCGCTTCTGGTGAGACCAAGACTTTTAACGTGACCTTCGCTCCCACTGCCCTGGGTGAGTACAACCAGACGCTGACTATCGACTGCGGCGCTGCCGGTCAGTTCGAAGTAGCCCTGAGTGGTGCACAGATTGAGGTCCCCACCGTTGTGGTTGTTGCCGACGGCAATGCTCTGAACAGCTATCTGCCTGTTTACTCTTACTACTATGACACCCCCACCAGCCGTGCACAGATGATTTATCCTGACGAGATGCTTGCCAGTCTCGATGGCAAGAAGATTTCGACGGTTACATTCCATTCCAATGGTCCAATCGACTTTGGTGGCGGTAAGCTTCAGCTGTCCTTCAAGGAAGTTGAGCAGGTTGGTTTTACCGGCTACACTTTAGTAACTGATCTCACTACAGTGGCTACCCTCGTTCCTGCTAAGGGCGATGCCGACCTTACCTTCGTCCTTGATGAGCCTTATGAGTACAATGGTGGCAACCTCTTGATCGAATGTTTGATGCTTCAGCAGGGCTCCTACGGTAACGTGAAGTTCATTGGCGTGAATACTGACTACTATCCCAGTTTGTACTACTATGGAAGCAGTTCAAGCGATGTTGACCACTTCTTGCCTAAGGCAAGCTTTAGCTATGTAAATGAAGACACGCCCGAGCCTCAGCACCTGCGTGGTGACGTGAACGGTGACGAAAGGGTAAGTATCGCCGACGTGACGGCCCTCATTGATTACCTGCTTGGTGTGGCTCCTGAAATTGATCCTGCAGCCGCCGACTGCAGCCTTGACAACAAAGTAAGCATTGCCGACGTGACGGCCCTCATCGACTACCTGCTCTATAAGTCTTGGGATTGATTATTATATTTTATTGATAATGAAGTCTTAATGCAAGGCGGGATCGGTATTCGGTCCCGCCTTGTTGCGCCAAGGGGCACTGGCTATACTTAGTTTGCATTTGTTTCGGAGGCATGGGCGCGTAACCCCCTGATTGATGCTATTTTTGACCTGATGATAAAAATGCAAAAAAATACAGAATATTTTTTGGTATTTCGGCAAATGGTTGTACTTTTGTGAATTGAGTTATTTTTGTGTTTTCTATAAATCATCTAAAACTTTATTGATTATGAAGAAATTTTTAACTTTAATCGCTGTGGCCGCGATGGCATTTGCCGCACAGGCCGCTGAGGTAACCGTTGCCGATGGCACCACTACTGGTGAGTACGCTCCCGTCTATGGTTACAACTTCGAAACCGATCAGCACAACCAGATGCAGTATCCCGCTGCTGAACTGACTGGTATTGCTGCTGGCAGCGAAATCACTGCCTTGAAGTTCTATACCAGCACCCCCGATGCAGTAAATGCTCTGGGTGGCACTGTTAGGGTTTCGTTGGGTAACATGGAGGAGGCTACTCCTTGGGGTGTTGACGGTTATGGTTATATTTCCGGCAACTTGCTGGATGCTGAGGTAACATCTGTTGCTACTGTAGCTCCTGCTGCCGATGCCGATGGCGTTTGGACCATTACCTTCGATGCTCCCTTTACTTATACTGGTGGCGCTTTGTTGGTAGATGTTCAGACCGTTGCTGGTGAGTATAAAAGCACCTACTTCTATGGTAAGGAAATGGATTCATACTTAGTGATGAGTACTTATGGCTACGCTGGCACTAAGAAGGGTCAGACCCTTCTTCCCAAGGCTACCTTTACCTATGAGGCTGGCGGTGAAGAACCGGGTATCGCTACTTTGGCACAGGCTAACGCACTGGAGGACGCTGCTGAGTTCACCTTCGGTGGCGACGCTGTTGTTACCGTTTGCAAGAATGGCTACGTGTTCCTGCGCGACGAGAGCGGCTATGGCATGATTGAGGACGTTAACGGTACATTTGAGAACGGTCAGGTGCTGAACCAGGGCTGGACTGCCACTAAGACCACCATTGTTGAACCTTGGGTTAAGTACACCAATGCTGCAAACCTCACTGCCAGCGGTGTCAGCAATTCCGCACTGGCTGCTGCACAGAAACTCACCGAAGCCCCCGATGAGACCATGCTCAACGCCTATGTTTATATCGAAAATGCATTGCCAAGTAGTGGCGGTATGCCAATGCTCCCTCAACACTATTTTACGCTGCCTGACAACTCGAAACTTTATGTGACCGACTACTTGTGGGCATCAAGTTGGGATGCCAACGGGAATTACAATGTCTATGGTGTTCTTTGCAAAGAAGACGGCAAAGTGAAGATCGATATCATTGGATTCGAGCCTTATGAAGAGCCTCAGCCTCAGGGCCTGCGTGGTGACGTGAACAAGAGTGGCGATGTAACCATTGCTGACGTAA
Source organism: Muribaculaceae bacterium (assembly GCA_017427945.1). GTDB lineage: Bacteria > Bacteroidota > Bacteroidia > Bacteroidales > Muribaculaceae > Sodaliphilus. The sequence goes on from JAFRRT010000034.1 coordinate 21,301, forward strand.
CCGCTCTGATCGACTATCTGCTTGGCGTGGTTGACGAACCCGACGTTGATCCGGTAGCAGCCAACTGCAATCTTGACGATAAGGTTTCTATCGCCGACGTAACCGCTCTGATTGACTACCTGCTCAATAAGACTTGGGATTGATGATTATTCAGTTTTACTGATATTAACGTCTTAATGCAAGGCGGGATCGGCATTCGGTCCCGCCTTGTTGCATATAGACCCCTCCTCCCTCCTCTATGTTAATGTGGGTATGTAAACCCCTAATTGATACAATTTTATGGCGGTGTCTAATATAAAAGTTGTCCAGAAAAATTCTTAAAAATCAGTAAATCAGCAAATTAAATTTTTACTTAGTCCAAAAAGTTTTCCAAAACGAAAATATCATGGAAAATAATTTGCCGTTTCAGTTCTATTGTTTACTTTTGCAAACCGAATATAGGTCTTCGGACTTTGGACGATAGCAATAGACAATTAACCTACACAATAATTACTTGAAAAACGGGATATGATTCAGACTGTACTGAAGCGTGATGGTCGCGTCGTCGGCTATAACGAAGAAAAAATCAAAGCTGCAATCCGCAAAGCCATGCTCGCCACCGAAATGGGTGAGGACGAGAGCTTGATTCAGCGCATAGCCGACCGCATCGGACAACGCGGTCGCGCACAAATGAGTGTCGAGGACATTCAGGACCAAGTGGAACTGGAACTGATGAAAAGCCCCCGCAAGGAGGTGGCGCGTTGCTACATCAACTATCGCCAGAAGCGCAGCGTGGCTCGCAAGGCCAAGACGCGTGACCTTTTCCTGGAAATCATCAATGCCAAGAACAACGACGTCACACGCGAGAACGCTAACATGAATGCCGACACCCCTGCCGGCATGATGATGAAGTTCGCGAGCGAGACGACAAAACCCTTCGTCGATGATTACCTCTTGAGCGAGGAAGCACGTGAGGCGGTGCGCGGCAATTACCTTCACATCCACGACAAGGACTATTATCCCACCAAGAGCCTCACCTGTGTCCAGCATCCGTTGGATAAGGTACTGGAGCAGGGATACATGGCGGGCCATGGCGAGTCGCGCCCTGCCAAGCGCATCGAGACGGCAGGCGTCATTGCCTGCATCACGATGGAGACCGCCCAGAACGAGATGCACGGTGGTCAGGCTATCCCGGCATTTGACTTCTATCTGGCTCCTTATGTCCGTCTCTCGTTCATCGAGGAAGTGAAGAATCTTGAGGAAATCATGGGACAGGACTACAGCCGCCTTTATGATGCGAAACTCGACGACTTCATCGAGCGTGACCTGGACTTCCTGCAGGGCGACGAGCGCATCCTGCAACATGCCGTCAACAAGACGGTGCGCCGTGTTCACCAGGCGATGGAGGCCTTTATCCACAACATGAACTCCATTCACTCGCGCGGAGGCAACCAGGTGGTCTTCAGCTCCATCAACTATGGCACCGACACCAGTGCCGAGGGGCGCTGCATCATCCGTGAACTGCTCAACTCCACCTACGAGGGTGTGGGCAACGGCTCTACCGCCATCTTCCCCATCCAGATTTGGAAAAAGAAGACCGGCGTGAGCTACAAGCCCGGGGATCCCAACTACGACCTCTACCAGCTCGCCTGCAAGGTTACGGCACGCCGTTTCTTCCCCAACTTCGTCAACCTCGACGCCACTTACAACCAGCATGACCTGTGGCGTGCCGACGATCCCAAGCGCTACAAGTATGAGTTGGCGACGATGGGCTGCCGCACCCGTGTGTTCGATAACCGCTTTGGCGAGAAGACCTCCATCGGTCGCGGAAACCTCTCGTTCTCGACCATCAACATTGTGCGCCTTGCCATCGAGTGCATGGATATCAAGGACAAGCAGGAGCGCATCGACAGCTTCTTTGCGAAGTTGGACAATATGTTGGAAATCACCGCCCGTCAACTCAATGACCGCTACCAGTACCAAAAGACCGCCATGGCCAAGCAGTTCCCCCTGCTCATGTCGCAGCTATGGATTGGTGCCGATGAACTCAACCCCGACGACAAGGTCGAGAGCGTCATCAATCAGGGTACGCTGGGTATCGGTTTTATCGGTCTGGCCGAGTGCTTGATTGCCCTTGTTGGTCATCACCACGGCGAAAGCGACGAGGCACAGCAGCTGGGTGTCAAGATCATCACTTACATGCGTGACCGTATCAACGAGTTCAGTGAGCGCTATCAGCACAACTATAGTGTGCTCGCCACGCCTGCCGAGGGCCTTGCCGGCAAGTTCACCCGTCGTGACCGCAAAGACTTCGGCGAAATTCCTGGCGTGACCGACAAGATTTACTATACCAACAGCAACCATGTGCCTGTCTATTACAAGTGCTCACCCAAGCACAAGGCCGAGGTCGAGGCGCCTTATCATGCCCTTACTGGTGGCGGTCACATCTTCTATGTCGAGATTGACGGCGATGCCACCCACAACCCCGAGGCCATATCCAATGTGGTGGACCTGATGGACAAGTACAACATGGGCTACTGCTCGGTGAACCACAACCGCAACCGCTGCATGGACTGTGGTTATGAGGATGCCACCGAGGGCCTCGAGGAATGCCCCAACTGCCACAGCCACAACATCGATCGCCTGCAGCGCATCACCGGCTACCTAGTCGGCACTACCGACCGTTGGAACAGCGGCAAACTTGCCGAACTCAAGGATCGCGTCGTCCACAAATAGGCGTTAGGCATTAGGCTCCTAACACCTAAAGCCTAAGAAATGCTTCGCATTTTACATATCGTTGAAGGCACCAGTGTCGATGGGCCAGGTATGCGCACGTCAATTTACATGGCGGGCTGCAACCACCGTTGCCCTGGCTGTCACAATCCCCAGTCTTGGGATTTTAAGGGTGGGGAAGAGCGTACTCTCGACGAACTGATGGCGGTCATTGCCTACAATGAGGCACCCGTCACCCTCTCGGGCGGCGACCCACTGCAGCAGCCCGACGGCACCCGCGCCCTCATTCACCGCATCAAGCAGGAGTTGGGCTACAACGTCTGGTGCTTCACTGGCTACACGTGGGAGGAAATCATGGAAGACCCCGCCCTTATGGCTGTCGTCCGCGAACTCGACGTCCTCGTCGATGGCCCTTTCATGCAGGCCGAGCGCGATACCACGCTCCGCTTTCGAGGCAGCCGCAACCAGCGCCTCATCGACGTCCAGAGCACCCTATCTACTGGCACCATCACTCTCTGGACCTGATTCCTTCAGACTTTTAATGTCGTCTGTTTAATTTCCCGCCCGCAGGGCGTTTAAATATTGTACGCGGCAGCCAATTAGTTAAATTAGAGAAATTAGCATTTGCCCCGCAGGGTTTGCGACAGCCATCTTGTTGTTCGCGCAATTAGTAGTTTATTTTCAGTTATTCTTTTGTTGAATAACGAAAATTGATGAATCGTTGCCTTCGGTGAAGATAGGCTGCGCCTCAACAAAAAAAAAGAAAAATCTCTTTTTTATGTGCTCGGCTTGCACTATCTTTGCAGCGACAAATTGAACGTGTCAAGGTTCCCTGCCCTTCGAGAGGGACAGGGATGAAAAGGGAATCAGGTGAGAATCCTGGACAGTACCCGCTGCTGTAACTCCCCGCGACACATTGCGCGGCACGCATGCCACTGGTTGCAAACTTAACGTCTGCATCATCACCGGGAAGGCGCCGACGCGATGGGGGAGAAGTCAGAAGACCTGCCTTCGCACGGCCAACTCTCGTGGTTCACGCGGCATTTGAACCCTGGCGAAGTAGATGATGCAGAGCAATACGCTCACATTCTCAAATTTTGACCAATGCACAACCGGTGCAGTTTCATGTCGCATGATTCACAACAAATTGTGGAATTAATGAAATGTGATATGAAAAAATCAGTTCTTTCGGCAATTGTAGCTATGGCAGCATTGACTGCTCTGGCTGCCAATTCGCCTTATATCGCTCACGTATATGACTTTTTGCCCGCTCCGGGTCAGTTTGTAAATGTGTTCCCGTCTTATTCACCGGGTTATACCCAGGACAGCATCAACGCACAACTGGAGAATGCTTTGTGCGGTAAGCTGGGGGGTACGGTCAGCCTGGGTAGCTACGGCGGCTACATTGTCTTTGGCTTTGACCACCCCGTGATCAACAAGCACGGCTATGATGTGAAGATCTATGGTAACGCCATGCAGAGCAACGCCGTTCCCGATCAGGCTGGAGGCAGCTGCGAACCGGGCATCATCATGGTGGGTGTTGACATGGATGGCGATGGTGTGCCCAGCGATGGCGATAAATGGTATGAAATAAAGGGCTCCGACTACGACCGTTGTCAGCATGGCTTTGAGGTGACTTACTATAAGCCCGACGAAAACAAAGAACGGGTGCCTCATGCCAGCTGGAGGTTCATCAACGACATCGAGTATGTCTATTGGACAAGTAATGACCAGAACCCCGACAGCACCAGCGGCTATGTATGGCGCAATACCTTCCGTAACCAACCTTATTGGCCCCTGTGGATTGAGGATACGGTGCTCACCTTCCGTGGCACTAAGTTGCCCAATACTTCCATCGACATGAGCGGTGGCAATGGCAATAACTGGTTCCAGCCCTTCTTTGGCGAGGGCTATGTGGACAACCTGCCCAATGGTAATGAGTCTGGTTTCATGATCGACTGGGCGGTTGACGAGGACGGCAATCCCGTCACACTCGACCACATCGATTTCATTAAAGTGTATAGCGCCCAATTCGACTATTGCGGTTGGCTGGGTGAGGTGTCAACCGAGGTTTGCGGAGCCGAGGACCTGCACCCTGATGCCGAGCCTGATGTGCCCGGTCCTGGCCCCGACGATTTCACGTTCACCAATGGCGTTATCTTCATCAACGAGGACCGCTATGGGGCTAACCAGGGCTCTATCAACTTCTACAATTACGACTATGACGAGATGGAGTATAACGTGTTTGCCATGGTCAACCCTGGCGTGAAGCTGGGTGTGACCTCGCAGCACGGGCAGCTCTTTGGCGGACGACTCTTTGTGGTAAGCAAGCAGGCCAACAGCAGCGAGGCGTCTGGCAGCACGGTGGGCTCACGTTTGGCAGTGCTCGATGCCGCTACGCTCAAGCAGCAGGGCAGCATCTTGCGCTTTGGCGCCACGCCCGACAGCGTGTATGATGGCCGTGCCTACTGTGCGGTCAACAACGATAAGGGATATGTCTCGACCAATGCCGGCATCTTTGTAGTGGATGTAGCCTCTTTGGCTGTCAGCGGCCCCATCGACGGCACGCAGTCCAGCGCCAAGGGCGACTACAACAGCCTCTATTATGATCAGTGCGGCGACATGGTGCGCTTCGGTCAATATGTTTTTGCCGTGCAGCAGGGCAAGGGACTCCATGTGATTGACCCCGTTACCGATGCGGTTGTCACCACCTTGCCGTTCCCCGATATCGTCACGGTGTTTGTCACGGCTCAGGGACACCTGTTTGTGGCGAACAACAACCGTGAAGTCTATGACTTCGGCACTGGCCCTTATGAGGCCGATTTCACCCAGATTGACCCGGTGACTTTCGAAACGCTAGCCGTCCACCAGATTGATGGCGATAAAGGTGCCCTGTGTGCCTGGGGCGCTTGGCATGCCCGCATGTTGTGCGTGGATCCCAATGCCGAACGCGTGTATTACAACCACGAGGAATACCAGAACTTCATCAGTTGCTATGATATTACCACGCATGTGTTGACCGACCACTGTATCGACCTGCCCGACGGTGTGGAAATCAACTGGGACGGAACGCACAACGTTCAGGGGCTTTATGCTTCGGCCCTGAGTTTTGACCCGCACACCGGTGACCTTGTTGTACAGACCACCGAGGCGGCACCGATGTATGCCTATCAGAATTTCAATCACAACTGGGTGCTGTTCTATGACGCTGCAACCCTTGAGCTCAAGCGCCAGGTGCGCCTTCAGGACGCTTATTGGTTCCCGGCAATGGCGGTTTACCCTGACGTGTGTGACCCGACGATTGCCATCGGGAACATGACACTGAACAAGGGAGCCAGTCAGGTCATCGATTTGACTGACGTGATTCAGGATGCAGACAACATGGCGGCTCTTGCCGTGACGGTAGCCAGCAGCGCAAACAATGCTGTGGCAAGTGCCGAGGTGAGTGGCTTGAACCTGATTATTGAGGGCCTGGCAAAGGGTACCACCGAGGTAAATGTCACAACCGACAGCAATGGCAAAACAGCAAGCTGCACATTCACCGTAACGGTGACCTCAATGCCCGGCGATGTGAATATGGACGGTGTGTTGAGCATTGCTGATGTGACAAGCCTCATTGATGTGCTGCTGGGCTCAGGGCTCGATATCTACGACCTGGCGGCTGCCGACGTTGACGGCAACGGCAGTGTCACCATCGCCGATGTCACAAAACTCATTGATATCTTGTTGACCGGCAATCACTAAGACAATTATTCATTTTATTGTTTAACCGATAAATTTTTAATGACATGAAAAAGATTTTTACTTTGGCAATTGGAGCTTTGATGGCTTCGGCTGCATGGGCTGGTGTGATTACGCTTGACATGAACAAGGCGCTGAATCCCGAAACGCTGACATTCGATGCGGTCGGCATGTGGACAGAGTGCTACAATGACGCGGACTACACATGGTTGGAGTTCGGAGATGCTAACGGAGAGTTCATGCTCTCACACCTCATTGGCGGCGAAGGCTCGTCTTGGGGAGGATACTATTGGGAGGGCTTCTGCCCCGCCATCGGTGGTGACCAGACTGACTATAGCCAGACTGGTTGGACTAACAATCAGAGCGGTTGCATGGCTGGCGGCGGTTGCGTCATCAATGAAGATGGCAGCGTGACAGCCGATCCTGAGCAGCCCTATTTCGTGTGCTACTACAGCTCTTGGTACGATGTTGATGGCAGCCTTCAGGTAATGTTCATGGATAAGAACGGCGCCACCACCTTTGAGCCGGTGGGCGTTTATGTCTGCAACCACCCCTGGGCTTACTACGACTGCGAGCATGGTGAGGGTGTTGCCAGCGCATTTGAGGAAGGTGACTACTTAGAACTGACTGCTATTGGCGTGTCCGCAGATCGTGCCGAGACTAGTACCAGCATCCGTCTTGCCGAGTTTGTCGACGGTCAGCTCAACGTTGCCAACGACTGGACGTTCTTTGATCTCTCCAGCCTGGGCCAGGTCACAAAGGTTTACTTTACCCTGAGCTCGACCGATTCCGGTGACTGGGGCATGAACACCGCAGCCTACTTCTGCATGGACAAGTTCCAGGTGAGTGATGGAGAGCCCACATCTGTTAAGGATGTCAATGCCGAGAAGACTGTGGCTGGCGTGAAGTACGTGAACATGGCTGGCATGACCAGCGATAAGCCCTTTGATGGTGTGAATGTAGTCGTTACTACCTACAGTGATGGCTCTACCACCACCGCAAAGGTAATCAGGTAATGGAAATGAAAAGCGCATAATATAGTAGTATATAGTAACCGTGATTGAAGGTGCGTCCCGCGGCAATACAGGCCGTCAGGACGCACCTTCTGCTTTTTTTAAGAGGTAAAATGCCATGCCTACTAAAAACGGTAGTTTTACTACACACATTAATAATAATATTATTAAAAATGTGTATGATGAAAAAATCTTCCCTTTTGGGGCTCTCTATCTCGATTTATTGACTTACCTTTGCAGCCGATTTTTAAAAAGTGTTGAAAAACGTATGGCAAAGAACCTTGTAATTGTCGAGTCTCCAGCTAAGGCTAAAACCATCCAGAAGTTCCTGGGTGCTGATTATAAAGTGATGTCAAGTTTCGGTCACATCCGCGACTTGCACAAGAAGGATTTCAGTATCGATGTGGAGAATGGCTTCAAGCCGCTCTACGAAATTCCCGATGACAAAAAAGAACAGGTAAAGAAACTCAAAGAAGAGGCTGCAAAGGCCGAACTCGTGTGGCTCGCAAGTGATGAAGACCGCGAGGGAGAAGCCATTGCATGGCACTTGTTCGAGGTGCTTGAACTCAAGGCCGAGAACACGCGGAGAATCGTTTTTCACGAGATTACCGAACCGGCTATCCTGGATGCCATCAAGCATCCGCGCGACATCGACCTGAACCTCGTTGACGCTCAGCAGGCACGACGTGTGCTCGACCGCATCGTGGGATTTGAGCTCTCGCCGGTACTGTGGCGCAAAATCATGCCGGGACTCTCGGCAGGACGCGTGCAGAGCGTGGCAGTGCGACTTGTCGCCGAACGCGAGAAGGAAATCAAGGCTTTCAAGTCCGAGCCCTATTACCGTGTCAATGCTATCTTCACGGGCAAGGGTGGGGTGGACTTCAGCGCCGACCTGAATTGCCATCTCAAGGACAGCAAGGCTGCTACCCAGCTGCTCGAGGATTGCAAGCAGGCCCAGTTCAAGGTCAAAGACGTGGCTGTTAAGCCCGTGAAACGCACTCCGGCTCCTCCTTTCACCACCAGTACCCTGCAACAGGAAGCAGCACGCAAGCTCGGCTTCTCGGTCAAGCAGACAATGAGGCTGGCACAGCGTCTGTACGAGGAAGGTCTCATCACCTACATGCGTACCGACTCGGTCAACCTGAGCAAACTGGCCCTGGGTGCCATCAGCAAGGAAATCAAGGAGAACATCGGTGAGCGTTATCTCAAGCAGCGTCACTACCGCACGACGAGCAAGGGCGCTCAGGAGGCACACGAGGCCATTCGCCCCACCTACATCAGCAACCATGCCATCAACGGCACGCAGCAGGAGAAGAAGCTCTACAACCTGATTTGGAAGCGCACAATCGCCTCACAGATGGCCGATGCCGAGCTCGAGAAGACGACGGCCAACATCGACATCGTCGGCAGGAAAGAGTACTTTGTGGCCGAGGGCGAGGTAGTCAAGTTTGACGGTTTTCTCAAGGTGTACATCGAGAGCACCGACGATAACGCTGCCACCACGACCGATGTGCACACCCTTCCCCCGTTGGAAAAAGGCGAGGAACTCACTGCCAAGACCATTACGGCGCTCCAGCGTTTCACCCAGCAGCCCAACCGATACACCGAGGCTTCGCTCGTGAGAAGGCTCGAGGAACTGGGAATCGGCAGGCCTTCCACCTATGCGCCCATCATCTCGACCATTCAGGAACGCAACTATGTCGAGAAAGGTGAGGACAAGGGACAGAAGCGTGACTGCGAGGTCATCACGCTCAAGGATGGCAAGATCACCACAGGCAAGAAGACTGAGCTCTACGGTGCCGAAAAGGGCAAACTCGTGCCGACCGACGTGGGTATGGTCGTCAACGATTTCCTCGTGAAATACTTCCCGGGCATTTTGGACTACAACTTCACCGCCAAGGTGGAGAATGAGTTCGATGAGGTTGCACAGGGTAAAGTCGTTTGGAATAAGGAAATCGCCGACTTCTACGATGGCTTCCATCCCAGCATCAGTAAGGTGTCAACCCTGCGGTTGGAGCACAAGGTGGGTGAGCGCCTTCTCGGCAATGACCCCGAGACGGGACTGCCCATCATGGTCAAGATCGGACGCTATGGACCCCTCGTGCAGATGGGTACCGCCGACAACAAGAACAAGCCCCGCTTCGCATCCCTGCAGCGCGGACAGAGCATCGAGACCTTGACGCTCGAAGAGGCCATCAAGCTCTTTGACCTTCCCCGCACACTGGGCGAGTTCGAGGGTGCCGAGGTGACCATCGGCGTGGGACATTATGGACCCTATGTGAAGCACAACGGCAAGTATGCTTCAATTCCCAAGGAGATGTCTCCCACGGCCATCACGCTCGAGGAGGCCATCGACATCATCAAGGCACAGCGCGATAGCGATGCCAAGAAAGTCCTCAAGACTTTTGAGCAGGAGCCTGACCTCATGGTGATGAATGGCCGCTATGGTCCTTATATCGTCTACAAGAAGCAGAATGTGAAAATTCCTAAGGGCAAGGACGCCGAGTCTCTCACGCTCGAGGATTGCATGGAGATTGTTTCCGACGAGTCGAATATCTCGAAGAAGGGCGCAGCTCGCAAGAGGGCATCCAAGCCTCGCGCAACCGCTGTTACAAAGACAGCTAAGAAGAAATAAGCGTCCTTCTCGAGGAAACCGCGCCATAACCGGTTTCCATAGGATTTAGGACACTATTTGAGGGGACATGAGCCGTCATGTCCCCTCAAATATTTAAAGCATTACTTTGGGGTTAGGTGGGCAACATTCTTGTAGCCAAAATCTTGTGTTCAACGTCTTATTTTAAGGTCAAAAAATAATCAATCCAAATATCGTTTTTTTTCACTTTTTAGGACCTGTATTAAAAAAAATCATCGTAACTTTACCGACTGGAGAGAAATCCAATGGCTTTTACCATGGAAATTATTTCCGCCGCCCATAGCTCATTTATCTGTAAGCGTGATGCTTGAGATATAAAAGTTCAAGCAACTTTTAGGTTTTTGATACAACCTTGGACGGCAATTAAAGAGAGACAACAACAAAAAAACAAACCAAACTAAAACAACTGAAGAATTATGTCATTTTGGAAATCAATCAAGAACGCTTTTGGCTCAGATAACGATGACTTTGACGTTTATGGCCAGCCCACATCATTCGTAAACCCCTTCAGCAAGGACAAGAACGTTGCCGAGCGCGATGCCGATGATGCGCAGTTCGAGGTGAATGTGCAGGAAGAGTATGCTATCGACGCCGAGTTCGCCGACAAGGCCGCAAGGCTCATGAACGACCACACCCAGGCCGTGATCGACATGATCAAGGGCGCTTGGAAAACCGAGAAGGAGGAACTCTTGAAGACTGTAGAGGAAGCCCACAAGGAGGTCGAGGAGATGAAGGAGAAGATGCAGGCCAACGAGGCTAATCGTCGTCAGGCGCAGACGCGCGCCAATGACCTCTCGGCCAAGGTCGCTGAACTTGAGGCAGAGCAGGAAAAGATTGATATCGAGAGAAAGAGCCTCGAGAGCAGGCTCAAAGCAATGGAGGTGCGCACCGAGAACACCGACGAGTTGAATGGCAAGGTGGACGAGCTGAATTCTACCATCGACGGCCTGCGTCAACAGCTGGCTGAGAAAGAGGCCGAAATCGAGCGCCGTGACAACATGCCTTTGCCGGTAGATGACGGCCCCACCATCGAGGAACTGAAGCAGCAGATTGAACAACGCGACGAGCTCATCGAGAACCTTCGTGGCAATAACTCCGAACTAGAGGAAAGGCTCAACAGCGCAGCCGAGGAACTCAAGGCTGCCGAGGAGCTGCAGGAGGCAGTAAAGCAGGTCGAGGAATTCAAGGACAAGAAGAACTCTGAGATTTCATCGCTGCGTCAGCAGATCATCGACCTCCAGAAGGTCGCTTCAGAGTTCGATGAGCTCCGCAAAAAGCACATCGTGCTCAACGATGAGAATGAGACGCTCCGCAAGCATATCGACCAGCTTGAGCAGACAGCCAAGCAGAATGCCGAGGTTCAGAATCGTCGCAGCATCGAGACCGGTAACCTTATCGACGGCCTCAAGCAGCAACTCGCTTCGGTCAATGCCGTGGCCGAGGACTACAAGCGCAAGTACAACTCCCTCAGCGTCGACGGCAACGAGAAGGCCGCAAGCTTCGCCAAGATTACAGCTGAGCGAGACGATGCCAAGGCCGAGCTCAAGCGCACTCAGGTGAACCTGCAGCGCAAGCAGCACGAGGCCCAGGCCATGACCGATGCCCTCGCCGAGAAGGATCGTCGCATCGCTTCCCTCATGAAGCAGGTTGAGGAATTGGGTAAGGGCAATGCTGCAGGACAGGATCCCGCTCTGCCCGACATGCAGGACGACCCCGCGCTGGGTGTCATCGATGACATCGACTGGGTTGATGACGGCAACATGCCTCCTCATCCCGGAGAAGACCCCCGTCAGCTCTCTCTCTTCTGATTTAGGCTGGTGGCGCAACACAGCGCCTCTGCCTCCAGTGTGCTAACGTGCCTTGGGGGCAGAGACGATGCCGCCCCGCTCCCTGAAAGCTGACTGGCCCGTTTGGGCGCAGTCACAGCCACGGGCGCCGATGTTGAGGCACCATGTCATGGGCTAGCCATGGCGAGATGTGATGATATTAATAATTAATGTGTGAACTGACATTCGTACCTAAAAAGTATTAAAAAAGGTTATTTTCAGATTTTTTTTCGATTTTTGTTTTGTCAGTTTCGGAAACGGTTGTAATTTTGCAACGCTTTTCGACTCACAAGATGCAAATTGCGTGAGCGATTTTTTTGACGCCATAAGGGGCGGGGTCGGAGGGCCGATGGAAGAGTTCATTGAAATGTTTGCAATGAGGAAATTGACAGTGCAGAGACAAGGAAGGGAAACTCCCGGGTCCACACGTCAAGATTCCGAAGACAGGTAGATACACGAGCACAGCG
>JAFRRT010000035.1 GCA_017427945.1 Muribaculaceae bacterium
ACCGAGGAAGGCGATGAGAACTACCGCCTCGTTACCGGCATCACTGATATGTCCTACACCGTCAAGAATCTCGCAGAGGCCGGCACCTTCTACTTCAAGGTAAGGGCGACTTATATCGATGGCACCCAAAGCCGTTGGAGCCACAGCCAGAAGGTGACCCTCTTTGCCAACGGCCATGCCTTCGAGCCCGGTGACGTGAACCATGACGGAAGTGTCAGCATTGCCGATGTGACGGTCCTCATCGATTACCTGTTAGGTAGCGACAATGGTGTGTGTGATATTTGCGCCGATGTGAATGGCGACGATGCTGTGAGCATTGCTGATGTGACTGCTCTTATCGACAAATTGTTGACTGGTAACTGATCAATAATTTAAGTGAATATAATCATGACTTGGGATTTGGGTGCCTGTTGCACCTGAATCCCAAGTTTTTGATACAGGGTACCATGGAATAAAAGGGCATAAATATTTGCGTAAATGTATTTTATGGAGTATATTTGCGGAAAAATAATTGCTCTAAGCCTTAGATGATTATTAACTTTTAATTAGTTCAAGCATATGAAGAAAAGATTATTTGTTTTGTCAGGTGTCATAGTGGCATTTATTGCTTCAATCAGCATCAATGCGACTACCGTTCCCTACAACTTGTACGTTGAGCCCGGAACAAATTCTTGCGATGTTCGTTGGGATGATGACGAGAATAGTGCATGGAACCTGCGTTACAGGCTATATTCCGAGGAGCCTGAGGTGGAACTTTTAAGCTCAGTTGCCGGAACCGACTTCTCGGGCAGTTCTACAGGTTATTATGACATCACGTTGCCCGAGCCTTGGAGTGGCACCAACGTGCGTGGTGGTCTGAACTCGATCATCTATTTCAGGAACAATTACCAGGGAAGTGGTACTGCAGGAAATATCACCTACACCATTCCCGCCGGTTACGAGAATGCTACCTTCACGATGAAGATTACCACTGCCACCACCTCAGACGGCTCTGGAAACTTGTCCGTGGCTACTCCGCAGACTCCTGCCGTGAACCACTATTTCTCCGCTGGTGAGACCTATGCTTGGGTTGTAACTGCAAGTAGCGGTGAGAAGATCACCATCACGACGTCCGATTCCAACTATTCGCCTGATATTGCCCTGCTTGAGGTTTATACAGGTGATGCTACCAGCATGAAGCTGAGGGCCAACGAGTGGACTTATGTGTACAACCTCACCAAGACTGAGTACACCATCGAGGATCTCGAGATGGATACCGATTACGAGGTACAGGTGCAGGCCATCGGCGATGACGGCACCTTGAGCGACTGGACCAGGCCCGATGTCTTCACGACGAACGAGGAACCCATCATTCCCGATGTTCACATCATGGGTGAAGTTGATGGCCAGGAATGGGCTATCGATGCAGCCACCAAGATGGCGTATGATTCCGAGACCGAGACCTACACGGCAACGGTTTTCATTGAAGCTGACAAGACCTTCGGTTTCTCGACTGAGATTGATCCTAACGGTGACCTGGGTGGTTGGGAATACATCAATCAGTTCCGTTTTGGTCCCGCAAGTAACGGTCTCTTTGAGTTGACCGAAGATCGTCTCGGTCAACAATTGCCTTTGAGCTTTACATGGGACTACTTCTCAGATGTTCATGTTTTGACTGCAGGCGAGTACGAGATTACCGTTAGCTTGGAGCAAAACTACCTCATCATCGGCAGAATCAGTGAACCGCCTCATGGATATGACCTCGGTGATGTGAATCACGACCACAGTGTCAGCATCGCCGATGTGACGGCCCTCATTGACCTCCTCTTGGGCGTCTCACAGGATGGTTGTTCAATTTGCGCCGACGTGAATGGCGACACTAATGTGAGCATCGCTGATGTCACCGCACTTATCGACAAACTGTTGGGCATTTAATTGAACAGTGTGTTGAAAATGAGGTTTTTCCGATAGCTGTTTCGGGAGCCTCTCAACTGATTAGATTTGGGGCCAAGGTGAAATTTCGCCTTGGCTCCAAATGTCTTATATTGCATTTTAATGAAAAATAAACGCCAGTTCGGTTGTTTTTCCCGCAAATTGAGTTACCTTTGCAGCGCTTAATAATCAATCACATAACATAAAACCATTTCATCAATATCAGTAAGTAATCATTTAATCACTTAACTCATATTATTCATTTTTCAATTAACCTTATTTTTACATGAAGAAATTATTATTCCTTGCCGCTCTCTTGCTTGCCGTAATGCAAGTCAGCGCAGCCAATGTTGACTTGGCTACCGCCAAGCAGTCGGCACAACGTTTCCTGATGAGTCAGACTGTTCAGGGACGATTCATGACCACGGCGCCCGCCGTGAAGTGGACCCATGAGGTGAAGAACTCAAACAACGCCGCCTTGACCGCTTACTACATCGTGAACACCGACAAGGGTTATGTCATTGTTGCTGGTGACGACCGTGCCCGCGAAGTGCTCGCTTATGGCGACGGCAGCATCGAAGACCTGAATGACCTGCCCGAGGCCATGCAGTTCTTCCTGGATATGTACAAGGCTGAGATGGAGTACCTCCAGGCCCATCCGGGAGCAGTTGTAAAGAAACGCCATGCCACGCGAGGCATCTCGGTTGAACCCATGTTAACGACGTTGTGGAATCAGGGTAGCACCAATGGCCGCTCGCCCTATAACAGATTGTGCCCCAAATTGGCTGGCTCTACCTGTCTGGTGGGCTGTGCCGCTGTATCGCTGGCACAGGTGATGAACTATTGGGAATATCCCGAGTCTTCGCCGGCATTGCCCAGTTATACCGGGCCAAGAGGTGTCTTTGTCAGTGAACTCCCCGAATATACATTTGACTGGGCCAACATGCGCGACACCTATAAGAATGACAACTGGTCCGAGGCTGAGCGCGATGCTATCGCTAACCTGATGCGTTATGTGGGCCAGGCCGAGTATATGGACTATGGTACAGATGTCAGTGGCGCCGACGAGGACCAGATGATGCTGGCCGTCAGGACTTTCGGCTATGATTCGGGTGTTCATTATATGCTCAAGAACGATTATGACTCAGCGATGACCGAACTGGTAAACGATGAGGATTGGATTGCCACGATGCAGGCTGAGCTGGTTGCCGGACGTCCTTTGATGTACTGTGCTGGCGCTGCGATGTCAACAGGTGACCAGTTCTATGGCCATGCCTTCAATGTGGACGGCTATGATGCCGACAACGACACCTATCATGTGAACTTCGGTCAGACCGAGAGTAACAACGGCTACTATGCATTCAATGCTTTTGGCTATGGTATCAGTGTTTATAAGTACTTCCAGCTGATGTTCGTGGGTATGCAGCCTCCCACGGGTCCCGCTGCTCCCCGCATGATTGTTTCGCCGACGGCCCTGAGCCTGGAGTGCTATGCAGGTGAGACCACAACGGCAACTTTCAGTGTTGTCGGTCTTGACCTGACCGATGCCATCACCGTTACTGTCAATGATGATAATGGCGTTTTCACTACCGATGTCGCTACCATTGCTGTTGCCGATGCTGCCAGCAAGACCGTTACTGTGACCTATGCTCCCCAGGCTGTTGGCACCCACACTGCCACTATTACCTTGAGCACTCCCGGTGGTGCTGATGTCACTGTAACCCTTGATGGTACTGCTACCGCTGCTCCTCTCGTGGTGTATAATCCCGTGATGTTGCCTGCCGACAGCGCATATATTAACCTGACCTCGTTCCGTGCCGACTGGACCGACCAGACCGTGCCCGAGAACGTTGCCAGCTACACCCTCGAGGTGAAGGAGAAAGCTGGCGTGGGCGGCGTGCTTGCCGACGTGGACTGGAGTACCGCATCGGGCAATGCTGCCGATTACTTGCCCGAGGGCTGGACCTACGGTAACTATTCCATTTACTTCGACGAAGGCGGTATCGCCATCACTACCGACAGCTACATCCAGACCAATACCCTTGAGATAGGCACCGACAAGGTGACCGTAGTGATGAGGGCCAAGAATTATTATGGATGGACATCATCGATAGTTACGGTAAAAACCAGTGTTGACGAGAAGACTCAAAGCCTGACATCAGACTATGTCGATTACGTTTACGTACTGAATTGCGCCGAGAATGACCAGGTTACATTTTTTGCCGATTCATGGAACCCGACAATCCAGTCAATCAAGATTTATGCCGGTGAAGTGACGCCTTCACAGTTGCGCGCCACAGAGCAGGGCGATACCTCCTATCGCCTGATTACAGGCATTACCGACAAGTTCTACACCGTGGAGAACTTGCTCGCGGGAGGTGTCTTCCAGTACAAGGTGAAGGCCATCTACACCGACGGCACCGAGAGCGCTTGGAGCAACGTCGAAACGGTGACCTTGTTCGAGAATGGCCATGGCTTTGATCCCGGTGACGTGAACCATGACCACCGCCTCTCAATTGCCGACGTGACAGCGCTCATCGATTTCCTTTTGGGTGTAAATGACGATGCTTGCGCTACCTGTGCCGATGTTACTGGCGATAGTTTGGTCAGCATTGCTGATGTGACCCGAATCATCGATATGTTGCTGGGTCTTTAAAGACTCGTTTTAACCTCTATCACCGGCCCTCTTGAAGAACTCTTTCAAGGGGGTCGGTCGTTTTGTCGCAGTTTTTCCATGTTTTCTGGAAAAATGTTTTGCCTTTTTGATTTTTTGTGTAATTTTGCGACTGACTTTAACGTCGTTGCATTTGCAATGACGTTTATATTAACCGCCAAACGGTTCTGAAGGAAGCATAACTACTTAATAACCAATATTTTATACTAATTAGCTTTATGAGGAAATTTTTATTGTGTGCCGCAGTATTGTTTGTGGCAATTCAGGCATGGGCATCTCCTGTCGATTTGAGGACAGCACAATCCCATGCACAGCGTTTCATACAACAGAAGTTGTATGACGGCAAGCTGTTGGCTCCGATTTCGGGCGAACTCAAGTTGGCCTATGTCGAGATGAACTCCAAGATGTTGGACCGTGCAGTGTATTATGTGTTCAACACTAACAATGGCTTCGTAATTGTGTCGGGTGATGACCGTGCCGAGCAGATTCTGGGTTATGGTGATTATCCCATTGACATGAATACTATTCCCTGCAACATGCGTGCATGGCTGGGTACCTACAAGGATCAATTGGAATACTTGCAGGCTCATGAGGAGTTACAGGTGGTGACCCCGTCGATGATGGCTCCCTCTTTCACGACTCCCAGTGTTGAGCCGCTGCTCACAGCAATGTGGGATCAGAGCGCACCCTATAATGGCCAATGCGTCATCAATGGCACACGTTGCGTGACTGGTTGCCCCGCAACCTCGGCAGCTATGGTGTTCTATTATTGGAAATATCCCGATTATCCCACCGACCCCGTGCCTGCTTACAGGTGCAATCTGAGTTCGGGCTGGAGTTCCGACTATGTCAATGTGCCCGAATTACCTTCGGTAACCTTTGACTGGGACAATATGCTTGACGTGTATACCAATGGCTATACTACAGAACAGGGCGATGCCGTGGCTACCTTGATGCGCTATATTGGCCAGGCCGAGCACATGGAATACGGTGCTGACGGTAGCGGTGTAGATGCCGACAGCGCAAGCCTGATTGCCGATGCCTTCAAATTCTTCGGTTATGACGAGGAGACCACACGCTTGGTCAAGAAGACCAGTGCCTATAGCGGTGGCCAAACCCTTTATACCGATGCAGAATGGGCTGCGATGATTCAGCAGGAACTTGTTGAGGAGCGTCCCATCGTCTTCTGTGCAATCAGTAGCGGTTGGTTCGGCGGCGGCCATGCCTTCAATGTTGATGGCTATGACTCATCGAACAATAAGTACCACATCAACTGGGGCTGGAGTGGTGATTATAACAACTTCTTTGCCCTCAACGCCTTTAACGGTGGCGGCTCTACCTACAACCAGTACCAGCAGATGGTTATTGGTATCCAACCTTCCATTGTATCTCCGCGTCTCAAGGCCGATAACAAGTCGCTGTCAATGTCTTGCTTCAAGAACCAGACTTCAAACACCAGGTTCAAACTCACAGGCCGCAACCTGGAGGGTAATGTGACCTTAGTGCTCAACGACGAGAATGGCGTGTTCAGCATCGATGGTACCACATATGCTCCCGATGCGGATAATCGCATTGACCAAACTGTGAATGTTACCTATTCTCCTAAGGCCGAAGGCGTTTATACTGCGACCATCACCGTCAGCACGCCTGGTGTTGAAGATATCGTGATTGATTTGACCGGTACGTCAGATTATGAGCTCTATCGTCCTGTGATGCAAGATGTTGACCAGGCAAGTGTTACCGCTACCTCGTTCCGTGCCGACTGGACCGATGCCACCCCCGAGGAGAATGTAGTCAGCTACACCCTTGAGGTAAGGGAGAAACCCGATGTGCACCTGATTACCGAGGCCGACTGGAGCGATGTGCCCACCGAGACCACCAACCATGCTTCGGATGCTGCTAACTACATGCCTGATGGCTGGACCTTCACTGGTACCCACCTGTATCTGGACGGCGGATTCCTCTCGCCCGGCCGCAACAGCATCATTACTGCTAACTGTGATGTTACCGGTTACAACAAGTTGAGCGTGATCGTTAAAGCCAAGAACTATTCTCAGGGTAATAACACCACGCTGACCATTAGCTCCGACTCTGAAACCAAAACTTTGTTGCTGGCAAAGGAGGTTAAGACCTATCTGGTTGTCCTTGAAAATGCCGGTGCGTCTTATGTGAAGTTCACGACAGGTTACTATCCCGAAATCCAGAGTATCAAGATTTATGGAGGTGAGATAACCGATCCCGAACCCTTTGAATTCAGCCTGGCGGCTAACAACGCTGATGAAGGGTACTATCATTTGTTTGAGGGTATCACTCCCGACAAGTTCTACACAGTTAATGGCTTAACTCCTGCTACTCCTTACCTGTATCGCGTGAAAGCGTTCTATGTGAATGGTACCGAGAGCTCGTGGAGCAACACCAAGGAGGTTTTCCTGGCCCAGGGTTCCGGCGAACGTGGTGACGTGAATGGCGATGGCCTTGTAAACATCAGTGACGTGACCACACTTATCGACATGCTGCTTACTGATAATGCGAGCGAAGTTGCCGACTGCAATATGGACGATGAAATCAACATCGCCGACGTGACTGCTCTCGTCGACTACCTGATGACAGGTAACTGGTAATTGTTTCCATCAACATGATTAACGTCAAAGGGCCGGTACACCACCGGCCCTTTGCTCATGGATAAGCCTTGTTAAAAACATGTTAAAGCATTGGGGAGGCATGTAACTTTTGCCGTTGTCGCGTGTCTAAAGGTTAAAAAATCAGCAAAAACTTTGTCTTTTTGCGAAAAAGCAGTAATTTTGCAGATTGAAACAGAATGAGGACTTGAAATGAAACGTGTGTTATACATAGTTGTCTGCATATTGGCAATGGGCTTCGCTCAGGCGGTTCCCGTGCCTGACAACTTCCTGCCGCAGCGTGTTGAGAACACAGCGACAGGGCCTGCTGCACAAGGTGCCGAGGGGCGCATTGTGTTCACTGCAGGCAGTAACGATGCCACGTTCAATGTCTATTCCATCACTGGCCAGCTTGTTAAGGTGGTACGCGTGAGTGCTGACCAACGCACATCGGTGGACTTTCCTAAGGGATTCTACATCGTCAAGTGCAACAATCAGTGGTCCCGCAAGGTGGTAGTGCGCTGATAATACTGTCAGTTCCTGCCGGCGTAGTCATCCGTCTGTGCCGTGATGATAGAGAAATGGGCGTGACCGTGTCACGTCCGTTATTGTTTAAAGCCATTTAAAAGTCCCGTTTAGAGACAAAGCTGATGATACTCGCCGAGTTGTTTCCATATGCCGATATCGTTTACAATGTCTTGATGGTGTTGTACATTCTCACTGTGCTTGCCGTGATTGTAGTGGTACTGAGCGAGAACCGCAACCCGGTCAAGTCGATGGCGTGGGTGCTCGTGCTGGTGCTGTTGCCTGTTGTGGGCTTGATTGTTTACCTCATCTTTGGCCGCAGCCTCAAGGGAATGATATTGATTTCTCGTGCCGACTTGCGAGAATTGCGCAAGTTGAACGTGTTCCCCGAGGCAGTTAAACAGGAGAAGACGTTGAGTGACAGTTCACAGCAACTTGTTTCGCTGGTGAACAAACTGTCAGGCCATCACATGTTCGTCGGGAGCAACATTGAGGTGTTCACGACGGGAAAAGAAAAGTTTGAGGCATTGAAGCGCGACATCGCGTCGGCCCACGACCATATCCACATCCAGTACTTTATCATCGAGAATGACGAGACGGGCGCCGAACTCATCGAGCTGCTTATACAAAAGGCGCGCGAGGGCGTCCAGGTGCGTGTGCTTTATGACTATGTGGGATCGTTCTATATGCGTCCGCGAGTGCTGCGTAAGATGCGTTCGGCAGGGATTGAGGTGCACCCGTTCCTTGAGTTGACGTTTACCCAGTTTGCATTCCGCATCAACTGGCGCAATCACCGCAAGATTGTGGTTATCGACGGCAATGTGGGTTATATGGGTGGCATGAACATCGCTGACCGTTATGTCATAGGTGACAAGAAATGGAAGCCGTGGCGTGATACCCATCTGCGCATCACCGGCGATGCGGTGGCTGCCCTGCAATATTCATTTGCCATCGACTGGAACTTCACCACGCGCAAACTGCTTACCTCTCCCTCGATGCTCAATTTCAGCACCACGGCCGGTTCCGACTCTATGGTACAGATGGTGAGCAGTGGCCCCACTAACCGCTGGAACAATATTTCGATAGTATTCTTTAAGGCCATCACTCTGGCGAAGCAGTGCGTGTATATCCAGACGCCCTATTTTCTTCCCAGCGAGTCCTTGCTTAAAGCGCTGCAGAGTGCCGCCTTGGCAGGGGTTGACGTGCGGCTGATGATTCCACGCCGTTCCGATTCGGCGATGCTGCGCCTGGCGACCGGTTCCTACATCAAGCAATGTCTGCTGTCGGGTATCAAGATTTACTTCTACGAGCCCACCATCATGCATGCCAAGGTGGTCATTGTCGATGACGAGTTTGTCACGACAGGTTCGACAAACTTTGACTTCCGCAGCTTTGAACACAATTTTGAAATCAATGCGCTGGTTTACAGCAAGGCATTCAACCGACAGATGAAGGAGGTCTTTGAGAAGGACATCGAGCAATGCACCCGCCTGTCGCTGGGCAAATGGAAACAGCGTCCGCTTATCCAGAAGGCCCTTGAGTCGGTGGTGCGCCTAATTAGCCCAATCCTGTAAATCATGATAACTTTCCCAAACGCAAAAATCAATCTGGGTCTTAATATCGTGGAGCGCCGTGCTGACGGCTACCACAATATTGAGACGGTTTTTTATCCCGTTCCGTTGACCGATATCCTCGAGATTGTTCCGTCAAGTTCGGCAACAACGTCGCTCACATGTTATGGCAACACCGTGGATTGTCCGCCCGAGAAAAACCTTGTCATGAAGGCATATCGCATGATGGAAGAAAGATACAATCTTCCCCCCGTGGAGATATACCTATATAAGCACATCCCTGATGGTGCTGGCTTGGGAGGCGGCTCCAGCGATGCCGCCCATGCGATGGTGATGCTCAACAGGATGTTCGGGTTGGGCCTGACGGACGCCGAACTGGCGTCGATGGCGGCCACGATAGGTGCTGACTGCGCTTTCTTTGTCTATAACCGCCCGATGTTGGCAACCGGCATAGGTGATGTCCTGACGCCAGTTGACGTTGACCTGCAGGGCAAGACATTGCTGTTGGTCAAGCCTCAGGCGGGCGTGGACACCCGCACGGCCTACAGCCGTGTTATCCCCGCGCCGTCGACAATGGAATTGTCGCGCATCATCGCCAGCCCTGTCGCCACTTGGGACGGCTTGCTTGTCAACGATTTTGAGCCCAGCGTGTTTACCGCTTTGCCGCAGTTGTGGCTCATCAAGGCGCAGTTGCTTGATACCGGTGCGCAGTATGCCGCTATGTCGGGTTCAGGCTCTACGATATTCGGCATCTTTGATAGTGACAAACTGGCAGAACAGGCGGCTGACACTTTTGCCGATTGCGCCACCTTTGTCCTCTCCCTCTAACGGTTTCATCGAGACAACCCGTTTCAATAGCGGCCGATGCCCTGTTTTATAGCGGCAGGAGGCTGTTGGAGTGGTTTTTGCATAGTTTTGTGAGGTAATAAGAATTTAAAAACAACAACGATATGTCAAAAAAGAACAAAAAGAATCAACCCGAAGAGGCTAAGGCCGTTCAGCAGGACGCTGTTCAGGACGAAGAGTTGCTGAAAGAAGAGCAGGAACAGCCTCAGGAGCAAGAGAATGAAACCGATGAAGACCCTGCCAAGAAAATCGCAGAGCTTGAAGAAGCCATCGAGCATGAGAAGAAGGAATACCTCTTCCTGATGGCCGACTTTGAGAACTTCCGCAAGCGTACCCTCAAGGAAAAAGCCGACCTTATCAAGAACGGCGCCGAGGGCGCTATGCGTGACCTGTTGCCGGTTATCGACGACCTGGAACGTGCCTTGGAAGCCATCAACAAGGGTGGTGACCTGGACAGCCTCAAGGAAGGTGTCGAGTTGATTTACAATAAGTTTGTGAAGTATCTTGAACGCCAGCATGTCACTGCGATTGATTCGACAGGTAAGGACTTTGATACCGACGTTCATGAGGCAGTGACCATGTTCCCCGCCCCTGATCCCTCGATGAAGGGAAAGGTGATTGACACCACCATCAAGGGCTACATGATTAACGATAAAGTGCTGCGCCACGCCAAGGTGGTTGTGGGCAGTTGATATGTGAAAAAGAATAATACTAGAAACTAGAGATTAGTGACTAGAAACCAATAAACTATGGCTCAAAAGAGAGATTATTATGAGGTGCTCGGTGTGGAAAAGAATGCCACTGCCGATGACTTGAAGAAGGCTTACCGCAAACTCGCCATCCAGTATCACCCTGACAAACAGCAGGGCAAGAGCGATGCCGAGAAGAAGGCTGCCGAAGAAAAATTCAAGGAGGCTGCCGAAGCCTACAACGTGCTCAGTGACCCCGACAAGCGTGCCCGCTACGACCAGTTCGGGTTCGCCGGTGAGCAGATGGGCGGTGGCGGCTTTGGCGGCGGTATGTCGATGGAAGACATCCTGCGCCAGTTCGGTGACCTGTTCGGTGGCTTTGGTGGTTTCGGCGGCTTTGGTGACTTCTTTGGCGGCGGTTCAGCCGGTGCCCAGTCCCAGCGTGTACAGCGTGGCACCGACCTGCGTGTGCGCGTGAAGATGACACTCAGCGAAATTGCCAAGGGTGCCGAGAAGAAGCTGCGCATCCCCCGCATGAAGTCCTGCGACCATTGTCACGGCACTGGCGCCAAAGACGGTACTGCCCTTGAAACCTGTCCCACCTGCCACGGCTCGGGTGTCGAGGTGCGTATGCAGCGCACCATGTTCGGCACGATGCAGTCCCAGAGTGTATGCCACACCTGCGGTGGTAAGGGCAAGCGCATCAAGGAGGCCTGCCCGCACTGCAGCGGCAAGGGCTTGGTTCGCAAGGAGGAAGTGGTAAGCATCAGCATCCCCGCCGGTGTGTCCGACGGCATGACACTGCGTATGGGACGTCAAGGTAATGACGCTCCCAGTGGCGGCGTGCCCGGCGACCTGCTCGTGGTGATTGAGGAAGTGCGTGATGCACAACTCACCCGCGATGGCAACGACTTGATTTACAGCCTCATGCTTGATATTCCTACGGCGGTACTCGGCGGTAAGGTCGATGTGCCCACCGTTGACGGTAAGGCACGTGTCACCATTAAACCCGGAACGCAGCCCGGCAGCATCCTGCGCCTGCGGGGCAAGGGTCTGCCTTCTCCCGAGCGTTACGGCACGGGCGACCTGCTCATCAATGTCATGGTCTATATGCCCGAGAAGCTCAACGACAAGGAGCGTGAGGCAATTGCCATGCTTCAGAACGGTGAGCATGTGAAACCGTCGGACAGCGACAAGAACCGCATCTTCT
Source organism: Muribaculaceae bacterium (assembly GCA_017427945.1). Classification (GTDB taxonomy): domain Bacteria; phylum Bacteroidota; class Bacteroidia; order Bacteroidales; family Muribaculaceae; genus Sodaliphilus. Next base: position 12,045 of record JAFRRT010000035.1, read on the forward strand.
CGCGTCTGCGCCACATCTTTGACTAACAACTAAAGGTCCTAAAGGACAATTAGATAAAACAAGAAACAATGGGACGTCCTCATGACCACCGAGTTCCCCGCAACGACGACAAGGCTGTCGTGCGCGAGGTGAAGCAGCCCGACAAACTGCTCAACTTTGTTATGCACTGTCTGGACGGCATCAGCCGTAACAAGGCGAAGTCTATCCTTTCTCACGGTGGCGTCACCGTTGATGGCAAGGTCCAGACCCACGTCGATTATCCCCTTGACGAGGGCTGTATTGTCAAGATCAACCGCCATGCGCGTCTGTCCTCTGCAAGAAACCCCTATTACCGCATCGTGTATGAGGACCGATGGGTGATTGTGGTCGATAAGCAGCAGGGTGTGTTGTCGATGCCGGTGGGGGCGGGAAGCCTGAATATGAAGACCATGCTCGACCGCCATCTTACCGAGACGCGCCAGCGTTGTACTGCCCACGTGGTGCATCGCCTGGATGCCCGCACCTCGGGACTGATGGTGTATGCCAAGAGTATTGACGTCCAGCAGCAGATGATTGCCGACTGGCACAGTACCATCATCGACAGACGTTACGTTGCCGTTGTCGAAGGCGTCATGGAAGAGCCGCAGGGCAAGGTGGAGAGTTGGCTGCATGACACCGAGAGCAAAGTCGTAGTCAGCAGTCCCGTTGATGATGGCGGCAAATGGGCTGCCACCGAGTGGGAAGTGGTGGAGCAAACCGACGAACGCTCCTTGCTGTTCCTGCACCTGCTCACTGGGCGCAAAAACCAGATACGTGTTCACATGGCCGACCTCGGGCATCCCGTGGTGGGAGACGGCAAGTACGGCCGTCAGGACGATCCTGGCAGCCGCATGTGCCTACATGCCTTCCGCCTGGCATTCCATCATCCCGTAACTGGCGAAGCCCTCTATTTTGAAACGCCCATTCCCCGCTACTTCGGTACTGCCCTCCACGCTAAGAAATAATACAATGAACCCCAAAAGTCAGACATAAACTTTTGGGGTTCACTGTGTTTTGATGTTATGGTAGGTCAAAAGAGCTTCAGCTCCGGCCGCTCGTTGACGATTTTGAGGATTTCCTCTCTTGGCATGTCATTCTTGAAATCTTCATGCTTGATGCCTTCGACCGAGTAGTTGGTCACCCGTCTTGTAGTCTCGTTCACTTCGCTGTAAACCCAAGTCGAGAAAATGTCTTCGGGCTGGTCGATGAACGTAAACATGATGAACAATCCTCCCATGAGAGCCGGTTCCACCTTGTAGATGACAAATTTGCCTTTAGCCGCTTTCCTGAAGGGATTCAGCGCTTCGTCCTCAATCTTCCCGGCATTGAAATCATCGATGTATTGGCGTAAAGTCCTGATGTATTCATTGTCGAGCCAATCCTCGTCCTCGAAATCGGCAAAACGGATGTCATTGAGGCTTTCAGCATCGGAATCATCTTCATCAAAGATTGAATCAATGATATCTAAACTGTCGATGGGCGCTTCAACGGAATTCGATACCGTTTTTTCATTATTCTCTCCATGAAGGGAGATGTAGCAAACCAGTGCAATGCACGCAACGATGATGCCTAATATCGTTTTCATTTTCGGTTAGGTTATAATGGGGTGGTTGATGTTAATTTGTTACTTTGTCAGAATGGGCTGTTTTTGTCGCTGTCGGCTTCGGGCTCTTGAGCAGGCGTGTCCTGGTCGCGTTGCTGACGCAGTCGCTTGATGTAGGCGAGCTCGTTGATGGCATAGTCGGCGTTTTCCTCTTCGTCCAGCATCTGGGTGAAGATTTTTTCGGCCTTATCGAGTTGGTTGAAGTCGATGAACGCATAGCCGCGGCGGCGCCTCAAGAAGTTGATAAAATTCTTGATGTTCTCGGGCAATTCATCGTCTTGGTTGAAGTTGCGCTTGATTTCGTCCATGACACCCTCGGTGTAGCTGAACAGGCGCAGGTCCTTGCTGTTGGCCATCGAATTGACCAGTTCCATGGTATGGCGGATGTTTCCGTCGCTTGCCATGAGGTCAAGGTAGTAGAAAGCCTGCTTGTACAAGCCGAGTTCGTTGTAGCAGAATCCCAGCTTGTAGGCTGCTTCCATAAAGATATGTTTGCGGGCGTTGTTCATCTCGAAGAAGTCTTCGCGATAGGAGTTGAAGACATTCTCCAGGTGCAGAATGGCCTCGTAATAGCGGCCCTGGTTGAAGCGTTGCTGTCCCCAATACATGTTGTAGGCGACATCAGCACACTCCACCTGGCTCAGCATCTCCTGGTCTTCGTCCAGATTGTTCACCTCGCCGTTGCGTGCCTTAAGCTGTGCATCGCTCCACATGTATTCAAACTCCTGCTGACGCTGCTTGTCGTCGCTGCGGTCAAGAGCGATGAGCATGGTTGCACTGTGCGGCTGGCGGTTCTCGTTGCTCAACGAGTTCATGCGGCTGGCGTTGCGGGGCACCTGTGTCACTGTCACGCGGGTGTAGATGCTGTGATCGTCTTCGCCCTCGGCAGTCAGCGCGATGGTCGTCATCATGGGCTTCTCGTCAAGACCCTGCTTGTAGTGCAGATCAAGCACGGCATAGTCACGGGTGAGACGTGCCTGCTTGCCCTTCCCTGTCACCAAAGTATGGCGCAAGTCATAATCACGGATGGCCTGCTCGTCATTGATGCGCTCCTGCCCATCGACGGTATTGACGGTCATGAACAGCGGCTTGCTCTCAGGCAGCGGGCTGACGGTATCGAGCAACTGCCACAAGGGCAGGGTGCCTGTGCCAGTGGCAAAGTTCGGGGTGTTGTTGCCAAACTGGTGGCGCAACTCCATGCGACGCAGTAGGAACATTTCGCGCTGGTGCTTGTAAAGTTCACTCTCCAGGTCGATGGAGTCACTGTCGCGGGCAATGGCTACCGCCTCGTCAAAGTCGCGCTGCCACTCGCGCTGGAAGTGGAAAGCCGCTTTCAACTGGTGTGCCATGGTCTCATTGTCAATCTTGTTGTTGAAGAATGACATGTGGACATGAATCTCGTTGCTCTCGTGCTCGATGGAGTAGGTGAACTTGAACAGGATGTTGCTGTTGTTGTGGTCGTTGCACTTGGAACGCACCAGTGGCAGTTGGCTCACGGGAGCAGTCGCCATAGTGGGGAACGATACCTCTACGCAGTCGTCCTGCTTGCGCAGGGCCGCAACAAAATGTGCCGCTTGAAAATCAAACGGTATAATTGTTGAATTGTCCTCCTCGTGGACCGTATATTCGCAGTTGTTGTCTTTTAAAAATTGTTCGATTGCTGCTCTTGCCGACTCTTTTTTCTTCCTGATGCGCATAATGACTGATGTGTTTTAAGGGTAAAATGTATTCCAATACTGCAATTATCGTGCCAACCGAATGCCATGATGCTTGCATCGATGGCTGAGGTGCAGCCGAAAATATCTAATTATCGTGCCAACCGAACGCCATGATTCTTGCATCGATGGCTGAGGTGTAGCCGAAAATAATAAATTATCTTGCCAAGGTGGGGAAGGTGCCGCCAAAGTAACGACGTTGCAGTCCCAGGTAGGTTGCCGTGTCACATTTCACCTGATTGTGCCACTGGTTGAGCGTGTCACACAATCCCTGACGCTGCTTGTCGACCATCCAGGATTGGAACTGTGAGAGGCTGATGGCGACCGAGCGGTCGAGATTAGGCAACCGCGTGGCCATGGCGCGTGCGATGGAGCGATTTACGACGGCATAACGGATGTCACCTGCCGCCACCATCATCATCAGTTGCTCGGGACCGTAGAGTTCCTCGACGTGAACATAGATTGTATCGCCGATTTCGCGGCTCAGGCTTGCGATACGCTGAATCATGGGAGAACCCTTGACAACCCAAACGGTGTCGCCTGCCAGGTCAAGTTGTGAATGGATGGCATGCCTGCCCCGCTGCTGCACCAGCACTTGCTGGTCGATATAGATGGGTTGGGTGAATGCCAGCCTTGACGTGTCAACCGCTGTCATGGGGAATTGTGCCACCACCACATCATAACGGCCAGTTTCGAGACCGTTCAGGGCTTTCTCGAGCGTGACGATGGGGTGAAATTTCATGGGGCGTGAAGCATTGCGTGACATGATGCGCAACAGGTCGTAGTTATAGCCGCCCAGTGTGTCGTCATAGGTGTAGTAGGTAACAGGCGAGTACTCGATGGCGATGTCGAGGGTATCGCCGCCGCTGTGCCGATCCTCGGGAGTCACCTTGGGACGGTCACACAAGCTCAACGCAAACATGCATGCCACTACAAGGGCAAGCAACGCCACGTACAGTATCATTTGTCCCCGCTTTGCGGACTGTTCTTTCTTCATCATCACCTGTCTCGATTTAGGACCACAAAATTACAATTTTGTCCCCATTCCTGCAATAGGTAATCTGTAACAATACCGCCAGCCTCAATAGTGAGACCGGCGGCATGGTGTTTGTTGCGTTAATAACAGCCGTTTAGCGGGCGTTGTAGGCCTCGAGGGCTTTCTCGAGGATGACCAAAGCACGCTTCAGGTCTTCGATCTTGAGTACGTATGCCATGCGCACCTCGTTCTTGCCCAGACCGGGGGTGGCATAGAAACCGCTGGCGGGTGCTACCATTACGGTCTCGCCCTCGTAGTTGAATTCCTCAAGGCACCAGCGGCAGAAGTCGTCGATGTCCTCTACCGGCAGACGGCTCACGGTGTAGAAGGCACCCATGGGCATCGGGCAGAAGACGCCGGGAATCTTGTTCAGACCCTCCACCAGGCAGTTGCGGCGGGCGATGTACTCGTCATAGACACCCTTGTGGTAGGCCTGCGGTGCGTCGAGCGATGCCTCGGCTACAATCTGGCCAAGCAGGGGAGGACTCAGGCGGGCCTGGGCCAACTTCATGGCGGCGGCGCGCACTTCCTTGTTGCGGGTGATGAAAGCGCCGATGCGGATACCGCACTCGCTGTAGCGCTTGGACACACTGTCAATCATGATGACGTTGTTCTCGATACCCTCCAGGTGCATGGCGCTGGTGTAGGGGGCGTCACTGTAGATGAACTCGCGGTAAACCTCGTCGGCAAACAGGAACAAGTCATATTTCTTCACCAGGTCACGCAGGCGCATCAGCTCCTCGCGGGTGTACAGGGTGCCGGTCGGGTTGTTGGGGTTGCAGATCATGATGGCGCGGGTGCGCTCGTTGATGACCTTCTCAAACTCCTCGACGGGAGGCAGGGCAAAACCGTCCTCGATGTGGGTGGTGATGGGACGTACCACAGCACCAGTCTCACAGGCAAAGCCCATGTAGTTGGCGTATGCGGGTTCGGGGATGATGACCTCGTCACCGGGGTTCAGGCACACCATGAATGCCATCTGCACGGCCTCGCTGCCGCCACAGGTGACGATGATGTCGTCCACGTCGAGGTTGATATCATAGCGCTTGTAGTAGCCCACCAGTTTCTCCACGTAGGCGGGATAACCCTGTGAGGGGCTGTACTCCAGCACCTTGCGGTCCACGTGTTTGAGGGCCTCCAGACCTTCCTCGGGGGTGTGCAGATCGGGCTGACCGATGTTCAGATGATACACTTTGATACCGCGTTTCTTGGCGTCGGCTGCAAACGGAGCCAGTTTGCGGATGGGAGAAGCCGGCATTTTCACGCTGCGTTCTGAAATCTTAGGCATGATGATTCTTTCTAAATTTAGTGTTAATGATATAAAAGTTCTATTTGCTGGCAAAGGTACACAAAATTAGTGCAAGTCGAATATAAAATTTGATTTTTGTTGTTGACAAGCCTATTTTATCCAATAGCCCAGTGTCTTGCTCTTCATTTGAGGCGGCTGTAAAAAAGTCAACGTGCGAAACCGCTGTTGATGGCCGGTTCCACACGTTGACGTGTTCTTTTCTCAGGAAAGGACTATCCTGTGACAGGGATTAGTCCTCGACTTTCTTCTCGCAATTGCACTTGCAGTCGCAGTCGATGATCTTCCAGATCAAGGCTGCCAAGGCACCGCCGATGAAGGGACCTACAATGAAAATCCACAGGTTGGCCAAAGCCGTTCCGCCCTGGAATACGGCGGGAGCGATGGAACGAGCGGGATTCACCGAGGTACCTGTGTAGCGAATGCATACCAAGTGAACAAGCACCAGTGACAGACCGATGGCCAAACCGGCAAAGTTGTTGGTGGCACCGTTGGTCTTGGCGGTAGCGCCGAGCACAACAAGCACAAACACGCAGGTGAAGATGATCTCTGCCAGCAGGCCGCCCATGGTCGATACGCCCTCCTGCAGGTCATTGGCGCCTGTGCCTTCCATGCCCATCACATTGGTGGTGAGCAGATAGAGCAGTGCTGAACCGATGAAGGCACCGATAATCTGGAAAATGATGTACATGCCGCAATCCTTGGCGGTCATGCGTCCACTCAGGAACACACCCAAGGTAATGGCAGGGTTGATGTGGCATCCGCTGATACCGCCAATGGTGTAAGCCATAGCTACCACTGCGAGGCCAAAGGCCAATGCCGTGCCGACTACTGCGGGGATGTTGGTGATGGGATTGCACCCCAGACTAACGGCAACGCCACAGCCCATCAGTACGAGGACCATCGTGCCTACCATTTCAGCTAAATACTTTTTCATAGTTTCAACAAATAATTATTTAGGTTAAACAAGTTAGTTCCAAGCTGAAAGTGTATTTGGAAAGTGCAAACTTAGAAATTTTTAGCATAAAACGCAAGAATTTTCTATGAAAACTTCGTATATTTGCAAATTGATTACTCGCATAGATAACTGAAAAGTAACATAGAATATGAATGTTTCGATAGTAGGTACTGGTTATGTTGGTCTGGTGAGCGGCACATGCTTTGCCGATCTGGGCGTAAACGTGACATGTGTGGACCGTGACAGCCAGAAGATCAACCGACTCGTATATGGCGCAATACCCATCTATGAGCCTGGACTGGACAACATGATCAACCGCAACGTCAATGATAAGCGCTTGGTGTTCTCGAGCGACTATAAGCAGGGTTTTGTTGACCAGGACTTTGTCTTTTGTGCCGTTGACACGACTGCCAGCGAGGATGGCTCGACCGACCTGGGTCCCATCCTGGACATCGCCAGGGACTTCGGTAACAATATCAACCGCTACAGTGTGTTTGTCATCAAGTCAACGGTGCCTGTAGGAACCGCCCAGCATGTGACCAAAATCATCTCCGAGACTCTTGAGGCGAGGGGCGCATCGGACATCAAGTTTGACGTGGCATGCAATCCCGACTTCCTGACCGAGGGCAACGGTATCAAGGACTTCATGAAGCCCGACCGCATCGTCATCGGTACCGAGACCGCCACGGCGCGCAAGGCGATGGAGCGCCTGTACCGTACCATCTTGATGCACAACAACCGCTTTGTCATCTATACCGACACCCGCACAGCTGAAATGATCAAGTATGCCGCCACCTCGATGCTTGCCACCCGTGTGAGCTTCATGAATGAAATCGCCAACTTGTGCGAGATAGTTGGGGCCGACATCAATATCGTTCGTCACGGCGTGGGTACCGACAGCCGTATCGGCCCCAAATACATCTTCCCCGGCTGCGGCTATGGCGGCACGCTGTTCCCTCAGGACATCAACGACCTTATCAAGATAGGCAGTGAGCATAATTATGACATGGAAATCCTCAAGGCGGTAGAGAACGTCAACAACCGTCAAAAGCGCATCCTGTTCAAGAAACTCTCCAACCATTTCAAGGGAGATTTGGAGGGCAAGACGGTTGCCCTGTGGGGATTGAGCTTCAAGCCTGAGACCGATGACATGAGTGCCGCTCCGTCAATCGAGACTATCAACCTGCTCATGGAAGCCGGTTGTAACGTGCGCGTCTATGACCCCGTTGCCATGAATGCCACGAAGCGCCGCTGGAGCAACGTCTATTGCGGCCTTGACATGTACGACGCTGTCAAGGGTGCCGATGCCGTGCTGCTGCTTACCGAGTGGCGCCAGTTCCGCATCCCTGCCTGGCAGGATGTTAAGAAACTGATGAATACACCGGTCATCATCGATGGCCGCAATGTGTACGACGGCGATGAGCTCGAGCAGATGGGCTTCGCTTACTACTGCATTGGACGATAACCCGGATGTTTGGGAAAAATAAAAACCGCCTCTTGTGAACTGCACCCCAAAAGTTAGACACAAAACTTTTGGGGTGTTGTTTTTATGATACATTCATTTGAAGAGCGGTTAGAAGTGATAAGCCTAATACTTTCAGGCTATCCACTAAAGAGACTTTGTCGTGAGCGTGGTCATAGTGTACATCGTGTATATGACTGGCTAAGTTTGTATAAGGAGTTTGGTGAAGACGGACTTCGCCACCGCAAGCCTAATAAACAAT
>JAFRRT010000036.1 GCA_017427945.1 Muribaculaceae bacterium
CCCCCTCTAAGATTAGACCAATGGAGCGAGCCGAATATAGAGGGCAAGCGTGCTTGCACTTTGTTGAGGCGAAGCCCATTGCCGCTGGAAGAGCGGGCAGGGGGCGTTGATGTTTCAAGATGATTTCTCAAAGGTACTATCATACTCCTCCGCCCTAACGGGCACCTCCCCTATCTTAGGGGAGGAGTTGATTATCAGCACATTATTTTCATAGAACTCACGTTAGTGTATTAGAAGACAAGAAAGACAACAAAGACAATAATAAAAAGAGTTGTCCTACTTGTCTTTTTTGTCTTCAACCCCGCCTTTTTATAACCGCCCAAGGGCAGTTGAACTGAGTGCGGATGCTCCTTTAAAAACGTTGGCACACAATTTGCATTAGTTAGGTCGCGCCTTAGAAATACTCAAATTTATTTGGCATTTCGTTCGGCTTGCACTAATTTTGCAGTTTAAATTAAATTATTGTAATTGAGAATGAAGATTATCAGCAAGGTCAATGAGTTGCGCGAGGCCGTTCAGGCTTTTCGCCAGGAAGGCAAATCAGTAGGTTTAGTGCCCACGATGGGTGCCCTGCACGAGGGCCACAAGTCGCTCGTTGAGCGCGCCCGCAAGGAAAACGACGCTGTCGTCGTGAGCTGTTTCCTCAACCCCACGCAGTTCAACAACAAGGAAGACCTGCGCACTTATCCCCGCACGGCCGAGCGCGATGCTGCAATGCTCGAGGAGTGTGGTGTTGACGTGGCCTTCATGCCCACCGTCGAGGAGATTTACCCTGAACCCGATACCCGCGTGTTTGACCTGGGCCCCGTCCAGCAGGTGATGGAAGGCGCCATGCGCCCCGGCCACTTCAACGGCGTGTGCCAGATTGTGAGCAAACTCTTTTCATGGGTGATGCCCGACCGTGCCTACTTTGGTGAGAAGGACTTCCAGCAGATTGCCGTCATCCGCGCGATGATCAAGCAGCTGGGCTTTGACATCGACATCGTGCAGTGTCCCTGCATCCGTGAGGAAGACGGCCTTGCCAAGAGCAGCCGCAACGTGCGCCTCACTCCCGAGGTACGCAAAGTCGCTCCGCAGATTTATGCAACTCTCAAACGCGGTGTGGAATTCGCCAAGGATCACACCGTGGAGCAGACGCATGACTGGGTTGTTGCCACCATCGATGCATGGCCCGAGATGGAGACCGAGTATTTCTCGATTTGCGACGGCATCACGCTGCAGCCTGTGACCAGCTGGGACGACAGCGACTACATCGTGGGCTGCATTACCGTCTATTGCGGCGACGTGCGCGAGATCGACAATATCACTTTTAAGAAGCTTTAGGCGTTAGGTTTTAGCGACCGCTATGGTAGAGAATACTATTCACTATTAATTGTTAACTCTTAACTAACAAAGATATGTTCATCCAAGTCATGAAATCCAAGATTCACCGCGTGACGGTGACTGATGCTAACCTGAACTACATTGGTAGCATCACCATCGACCAGGACCTCATGGATGCCGCAGGCATCATCGAGGGCGAGCGCGTGTATATCGTTGATGTGAATAACGGTGAGAGGCTGGACACCTATACCATTGCCGGCGAGCGCGGCAGCGGCACCATCTGCCTGAACGGCGCAGCAGCACGCAAGGTCGAGGTGGGCGACATCGTCATCATCATGGCTTATGCCATCGTCACCCCCGAGGAGGGCCGCGAGTTCAAGCCCAAGGTCATCTTCCCCGACACGGCAACCAATCGCCTTATCAAGAAGAAAAAATAACTACTTTTATCAATTCCTCCGATTATTCGGGACAGGATTGACAAATAAAAACCGCCAAAACATAGGTGGGTTCATAAATTAATTTGAGATGTTTGAAAATTTATCAGAGAAACTTGAACGGTCATTTAAAGTCCTGAAAGGACAAGGCCGCATTACCGAAATCAATGTAGCATCAACCCTAAAAGAAGTGCGCCGCGCACTCGTCGATGCCGACGTGAGCTATCCCGTCGCCAAGAAGTTTGTCGACGATGTGAAGGCCAAGGCCATGGGCCAAAACGTCATCAACTCGGTCAATCCCAGCCAATTGATGGTCAAAATCGTCCATGACGAGTTGGCACAGCTCATGGGTGGCGAGGAAGCCACCTTCAGCATCGAGGGCAATCCCGCCGTCATCCTGATGTCGGGTCTGCAGGGTTCCGGTAAGACTACTTTCACCGGCAAACTCGCCAACCGCCTGAAGAACGGCAAGGAAAAACGCAAACCGCTGCTCGTGGCCTGCGACGTTTACCGTCCCGCCGCCATCGACCAGCTTAAGACCATCGCCGAGCAAATCGAAGTTCCCGTATATAGCGAGCCCGACAGCAAAGACCCGGTTGCCATCGCATTGCACGCCATTGAGCAGGCCAAGCGCGACGGACAAGACCTGGTAATTGTCGATACCGCAGGCCGTCTCGCCGTCGACGAGGCGATGATGGTTGAAATCAAGGCCATCAAGGATGCCATCCACCCCAACGAGACGCTCTTTGTAGTGGACTCGATGACCGGTCAGGATGCCGTGAATACCGCCAAGGCATTCAACGAGCGCCTCGACTTTGACGGCGTCGTCCTCACCAAGCTCGACGGTGACACCCGTGGCGGTGCCGCCCTTTCAATCCGCGCCGTCGTTGACAAGCCCATCAAGTTTGTGGGTATCGGCGAGAAGATGACCGACTTGGACCCCTTCCGCCCCGCCGGTATGGCCGACCGCATCCTGGGCATGGGCGACATCGTGTCGTTCGTGGACCGCATGCAGCAGCAATACGACGAGGAAGAAGCCGAGAAGCTGGAGAAGAAAATCAAGCAGAACAAGTTCGACTTTGATGACTTTATCAAGCAAATCAAGCAAATCAAGAAGATGGGTAACCTCAAGAGCCTGGCTTCGATGATTCCCGGCGTGGGCAAGGCCATCAAGGACATCGATATCCCCGACGACGCCTTCAAGGGCGTGGAGGCCATCATCAGCTCGATGACACCCAAGGAGCGTTCCAACCCCGACATCATCGACGCCAGCCGCCGCAAACGCATCGCTGCCGGTAGCGGCACCAGCGTTGAGGAGGTGAACCGCCTGTTGAAGCAATTCATGCAGATGCGCAAGGTGATGCACCAGGTTTCGACCAATCCCATGCAGATGATGCGCAGCGCCAAGGCCAATGCCAAAGCAGCCAAGCGCGGACGCTAGATTCAAATGAGCAAGTTGTCGCTTGCTCATTTGAAGTTTAAAGTTTAAAGCTTAGAGTTTATAGAAACTGAACAGCTAAGGACTAAGGACTAAGGGCTAAGGAATAAAAACCAAGGACTAATATGAGTCTGCTCTCCATATTGATGCTGTCGATCGTGTCGCTGCTCGAAAGCAACCACACGGTGAACCTCACCTTTGTGGGCGATGCCATGCAGCACGCGCCGCAAATCACGGCAGCCCAGCAAAGTGACGGCACCTACGACTACAGCCCCTGCTTCGAGAACCTCAGGGACGACATCGCGTGGGCCGACCTTGCTGTAGTCAATCTGGAGTGTCCGTTGGGCGGCAGGCCCTACACGGGCTATCCGTGCTTCAGCGCGCCCGACAGCTACGCCCAACAACTCAAAGACGTGGGGTTTGACCTCTTCCTCACCGCCAACAACCACTGCCTGGACCGCCGTGACAAGGGACTGGTGCGCACCTGCCAAACACTTGACTCGCTGGGGATTCCCCACATTGGCACCTACCCTGACCAGCAAGCACGAGACAAAGCGATTCCCCTCATCGTCAACGTCAAGGGGATGAAAATAGCCTTTTTGGACTATACTTACGGCACCAACGGCATTCCCATCCAAGGCAACGTCATTGTGGACTTCATCGACCAGCAGCAAATCGCTCAGGACATCACTACGGCGCGTGAGCGCGGAGCGCATGCCATCTGTGTGAACCTGCATTGGGGCATCGAGTACCAACTGAAACCCGTAGCCTCACAGCGCGACCTTGCCGACTGGCTTGTAAGCCAGGGAGTTGACCTCATCATCGGCGGACACCCACACGTGGTGGAGCCCATGGAGGTGCGTTACTGCGAGGAGTATGACAAAAACGTGCTGCTCGTGTATAGCATGGGCAACTTCATCAGCAACCAGAGCGACATCGACACCCGCGGAGGCGCCATGGTCAAAGTCTCGCTCAGGATGGAGAACGGCCGTGCCGTCATCGTTGAGCCGCGCTATAAGCTATTCTTTGTCCAGAAGCCCCGCTCAGGCGGCGAGAACTACGTCCTCATTCCCGAGTCACGGCCCGACCTGCTGCGCCCTGACAGCAAGGGCGAATTCACCCGCTTCATGCAGCGCACTCACGACCTGGTCACGAGCCACAACATCGACGTCCCCAACGAACAGTAATCACTGATAGAATAAACAAGAAGGACAATCCTAAATGGATTGTCCTTCTTGTTTTCCGAATAATTCCTGTCTTTTATTTCTTCTTGCACCAGGTGTTGGCGATGATGATGCCTGCAACTAATCCTATTAACAAGACAGGCAATGCACCCAGCAAAACAGCCACTGTGTCGTCAAGCCAAGCCACATACCAGATAAATGCCGTGACAAACAATATCATCACTGCGACAACCGCCCTCAAGCGCTTGAGATTGTACTGCTCTTGTTCTTTTTTGCTGGCTGTGTTGTAGCCGGCAATCAGCCAATCACCCCAGCCCGACAGGATAAAGAGCGCCACGGCGACAAGAAACAGGGAAAACACAGAATATATGATGATCTGTACCGTATCCATCCCAAGAATTATTAGGAGAGGTATTGTTTCACATCGATAGCGGCGCGGCAGCCACCAGCGGCGGCAGCAATGGCCTGGCGGTAGTGCGGGTCGGCAACGTCACCAGCGGCGAAGACACCCTCGACGTTCGTCGCGGTGTTGTGGCCCGTGAGTTTGATATATCCTTGCTCGTCGAGGTCAATCTGACCGCCCAGGAACTCGGTGTTGGGACGGTGGCCGATAGCAAGGAAGAAGCCGTCAATGGTGATGTCAAACAGTTCCTCCTTGTCAGTACCCTTGAAACGCACCAGATGGGCGCCTTCCACACCGTTGTCGCCAAAGAGGCCCACGGTGTTGGTGTTGAACAGGATCTCAATCTTCTCGTTCTCCTTGACGCGCTGCTGCATCGCCTCGCTGGCGCGCAGGTAATCCTTGCGCACAATGAGATAGACCTTGCTGGCCAAATGGCTCAGGTAGTCGGCCTCCTCACAGGCGGTGTCACCGCCGCCCACGACAGCAACCACTTTCTTGCGATAGAAGAAGCCATCACAGGTAGCACAAGCCGACACACCCTGGCCCGCATACTTCGTCTCGTCGGGCAGGCCCAGGTACTTGGCCGTGGCTCCCGTGGCCACGATGATGGTGTCGGCCGTCATCTGCTCGCCGCCGTCCAGTGTGACGAGGAACGGGCGCTGGCTCATGTCGATACTCGTCACGAGGCCCGATTTCATCTGCGCTCCCAGGTTCACTGCCTGTTGGCGCATGTTATCCATCAGCTGGAAACCGTCAATGCCATCGGGGAAGCCCGGATAATTCTCGATAGTGGTCGTCTGGGTCAATTGTCCACCCACCTGCAAGCCCTCGATGAGCAAGCAGTCGATGGCGGAGCGCACCAGATAAATCGCGGCTGTGTAACCGGCAGGACCGGAGCCGATAATCAAACATTGGGTGTGGTTCATATTCTTCAGTTATAAGTTTTGTGTTGACAGTTTTTTGTTGATTGGCTGCCCTATATTCTTTATTTACCACCAGATCCCTTATCGGGGTACATGGTGTCTTTGTTTTTTAAGTAATTCTCCATTGCTGCGTCTTTAGTGGTCAGCCTCTGGATATACTCATTTCCCATGACCTTTTCAAGAGAATCAAGCTCCTCTTGATCAAAGCCGACTATCTGGGTGGAGAACTTTTCAAGGTCCTTGTCAGACACTCCCATAATCTGCTTATTCAACTCATTGGCGGCCTTCATGCTGTTGATCAAATTGGTTGCATAGTACACAAAAAAGCCGGAATCAATATTCAGCAAGCTATCCAGATCATCAACCTTCAATTCCGAGTTATTGAGCCACAATTGATTATGGAAGGCCTCAATAACCTCTTTCTGGAATTCGGCGCGTTTAATATAGCAGCGACTCACATTATCAATGAAGTCCGCTTTGCCAATCGTGCTCCATGTGTCCACGTTAGAGGTGAAGATGCGCTCGGTGGTTTCGGCAAATTTAATCTGGGCGGGGTTTCTCTGTATCAATTCGGCTTTGGCCATCATGAGGGGGCCGCTGTACTTGCCCTGAAGTATCTTGAGTTGCAAATCGTCAAAATCCCTAAGGATGCTGTCGACCTTTTCCATCTGATTGATGCTCTCGTCGATGTCGTGGATGATCATCATCGCCATCTGATGCCGGGCCGCCAACTTCTGATGACGCTCTATCAGATAGGCGGTGCCGAATGTAAGCACAATCGAGATGCTCGTGGCGAGGATTGTCAGCAACAACTCCTTCACCCAGCCGCGTTGCCCATTAGGTTTCTTGCTGATGCCGAACTTGGGCATTCTGACCTTGACATTCATGTTCTGTTCTCTATTTTCTGTTTGTTAACTGCCGCGTCATAGCCACGGCACAGAAGACCGTAACTGCACGTCGTGCGACCTTTTATCTTCTATTTCAGCACCTCGTCGAGGAATGTGTAGAAGGCGGGATCCTCGCCCACGATGATTTTGGCCACCTTGCCGTCGGGGTCAATCACAACTTTGGTGGGGAAACCTTGCACGCCGTACAGTTCCACGGGATTGTCCCCCTTCTCCTTGTCCCAATAAACGTGGAGCCAAGGAATCTCGTGCTTGTCAACAGCGTTTTTCCACTTCTCGACTGTGTCGTTGCAGTCCACGCCCAGGATTTCGAGTTTGCCTGCATACTTAGCATAGTATTCCTTCATCTTGGGCATACCCTTGATGCACCAGCCGCACCATGAGCCCCAGAAGTCGAGAATCACCCACTTACCACGCAGGCTACTCAATGCCAGCGGCTTGCCATTGATGTCATTAAGCGTGAAGTCGGGTGCCAAATTACCCTCAAGTCCCTCTTGGAGTGACTGACTGGCTTTTTCCTTCTCGGCAGCGGCAAGCATTGCCTTATAAAGATTGGCGGCAACACTAACACGGGCACGCTCGGTCAGCAAAGCCGCACCCTCTTTCATGTGCTCGGTATCACTGCCCAAATCGGAGAGCAGCAGAGCCGACGCATCCTGATCAGGATGAGCCTTGACATAGCCCAGCGCCACATCGGCCAAAGCCTGTTCCAGGGCAGGATATTTCTCATCCATCTCCTTATTGATCTCTTCCTCGGACACACCCGAAGCAAACTTGTTGCGGCACTCATTTACGAAGTCCCTGAGAGCCTTTTGAGGAGCCTTGATCAATTCAGATGCCTCGTAATAATCGATATAGACCTGTGAGCCGCCCATGGTGTAATCGTCGCCTTCGCCTTCAATGACTGCATGCTCGCCAGGCAAAGCAGGAATGGCAAACCCATTTTCAGCACTCAATTGGCCATCTTTCAGGCCGAACATATAGAGAAACGCCGCATCATCCAGGTCAAATGTCATGTCGAACTTGTCACCATCGATAGCACGACTCTCCTGAACCAGCATATCACCGTTTGCGTTCATGACAAAAACCTTCACTGAGTCGTCCAGCCCCTTTAACGAGCCGTTTACCCTGAATTTACCCTCCTGGGCCACCATGCCCAGCGCCATCATGCCCGCGAGCATGGAAAAAAATAACTTCTTCATTATTCTTTATTCAATTTATGGATATAAAATTATAAATCAGTGTTATTAATTATTTCAGCACCTCGTCGAGATAGTCGTAGAATGTGGGATCCTCACCAATGATAATCTTTGCCACAACACCCTCGGGGTTCACAACCACCTTGGTGGGGAAACCTCGAACATTGTAGAGGTCCACTGGATTATCGCTGTTTTCGTCTTCCATGTCGCAATACACGTGCAACCACGGCAGTTCATGCTGAGCAACGGCGCCTTTCCACTTCTCGACAGTGTCGTTACAGTCCACGCCCAGGATTTCGAGTTCGCCCTGATACTTGGCATAGTATTCCTTCATCATGGGCATACCCTTGATGCACCAACCGCACCATGAGCCCCAGAAGTCGATAACGACCCACTTGCCACGCAGGCTACTCAGTGACAACGGATTGCCATTGATGTCCATCAACGTGAAATCGGGAGCGTCACAGCCTTGAAGGGCATAGCGATAGGCTTCCTCCTCGGCTTTCTTTTTCATGGATTTAAGGGTCTTCTTATACAGGTTGGCGGCAACACTGCCACGTGCGCGCTCGGTGAGCAGAGCGGCTGCATCTTCAAAGTATTCTATTTCCTCAGGAAGTTCAGCAATCAGCGCAGCAGAAGCATCCTGGTCAGGATGGGCCCTGACATAGTCTTTCACTGCATTAACGTAGTCATCAATCAGTATCGGCATTTTTGTCTGGAACTCATCCATCAAGTCCTCCTGTGGCACACCCTCAGCCAGTTTCGTTCTGATGTGCTCCACAAAATCTTCAGCAGCCTGGTTTGCCGCTTCAACGCTCTTCTGGGCCTCGTTATAGTCCACATAGAACTGCGAGCCGCCCACTTGAATCTTTCCATCAGCATCCTTCGACACAACAAGTGTTTCACCAGGAATAGCTGGAAATGTGACATCACCTTTCTCGGAATGATTACGCCCGGCAAACCAACGTCCTATACTGATATAGTCCGCATTATTGAGATCAAACTCTGCTTCCATCATCTGGCCCGTAACAGGATAACATTGACCAAGGGAAGTGGATCTAATCATGAAAGAGACCGAGTCGCCGACGTCCTCAAAGGTGCCGCGTACCGTAAATTTACCAGCCTGAGCCATCACGCCCAGTGCCATCATGCCCGCAAGCATGGTCAAAAACAATTTCTTCATCATTCTAAAATATTTAATAGTCAATTATTCAAACAGTATCTTAAAGAGAGGCATAAAATCATCAACCGAGCCTCCCTTCATCGCGACTTTTCCTGACGGAGCGACGAGATAAAAGGAAGGCAGGGCGGTTACATCATAGAGGGTGAATGGACTTTGAGGATCATCATAACCAAAAACGTCATACACGTTTAGCCAAGGCAGAGCAAAACCCTTGACCGCCGATTTCCAGCCCGCTTCATCATCTTCACAATCCACACCCAAAAACTCCACTTGGTCCTTATACTTGGCGTAAGCCTCCTTCATTGCGGGAAACCGTGAAATAGCATTGCCACAAGTCGAGGACCAGAAGACGAGAAGCACCCACTTGCCACGTAACGAACTTAACGGCAACGATTTGCCGTCAACATCATTCAAATTGAAGTCGGGAGCCATCTTTTCAAGAAGGAAGGCGCCACTTGTAGTTCTTTCCAGAGAAGCCTTATAATATGGATTCATGCGACCATCAAGGACCTGCTCACTGATGATATCACCAGCCCTTTCAATGTCTTCGACATAATTCAGGAAGTCCAGCACCATCATGGAAGACTCATGATCGGCATGGTTCCTGATGAAGGACAGAACCGACTCGGTTACAGGCTGATAGTTCTCACGCAGTTTTCTTTGATACAAATCAAACACCTCCTCACTGGACTTGCCTGCTATCTCGCCTTGGCACTCCTGCTTAAAGTCGTATTTCCAATATTTCTGCAACAGCGGTCTGGTTGCAGTAAGGTTCTCGTTATATTCTTTGTAAAGAGAAGAGCCGTCAACAGTGTAATCGTCAATATCTCCATTAATTGATATTGTCTCCCCGGGAATGGCAGGCATATACAGCCGGCGGTTACCGGTAAAAATCGAGAACCAACCCAACTCTTCCAAATCGAACGAGAAATCCACCTTATCGTCTTTCACAAGAGTAGTGTTGTTCGAGAGGACTTCGTTCTGCATATTGGTCAAGAAATAACTGGCCCAGTTACCCTGGCCTTTCAACTTGCCAGCCACAATGAATTTACTGTCCTGAGCAGTGGCACACAGAGACAGTAAGCCAATTAATGCGAATAAAAGTAATTTTCGAAACATAGTTATCTCGTCTTTGGCTCTCATTGATGTCGCAAATATAATGTATTTTATTGACAATTTCCTACATCTGGCCAAAAAAACAAAACTCCGTAGCCGACGAATTCTATTTTTCACCGAATAACATTCATTTCGCAAAAAATTGTACCTTTGCAGCCATGCAATATGTTGGAGAACTGATTTCAATAGGTGTTGCGTTCTCATGGACGGCAACCGCGTTGCTGAGCGAGTTCGGCAGCAAACGGATGGGCAATTTGACGCTCAACCTGATGCGCATGGTCATCACGCTCATCTTCTCGGGCATACTGTTCTGGGTAATGGGCGGCACTCCCCTACCCGCAGGCGCCAGCACCGAGGCCTATCTGTGGATGATGCTCTCGGGCTTGGTAGGATATGTTATAGGGGACTTCTGCCTGTTTCAATGCTACATCATCATCGGTTCCAAGTTCGGCCAACTTTTCATGACTCTGGCCCCCATTGCTGCCGCCGTCACCGCATGGTTCACATTGGGACAGCAGATTCGTCCTCAAGCCATGCTGGCAATGCTGGTCACGTTGGCAGGTATCGCCATCAGCGTATTGGGTCGCGGCGACAAGCACAAACTATCATTGAAACTGCCGCTGGCAGGCGTCTTGTTCGCCATCGGAGCGGCTGTCTGCCAAGGTGTTGGATTGGTGTTGAGCAAAATCGGCATGGACCATTACGAGGCATCGCTCGCAACGCCGCTGGCGGGTTGGCTATTGCCCTTCCACGCCAACTTTTTCCGTTGCATAGCCGGCACCATCGGCTTTGCGCTGTTGATGGCACTGCGTGAGGGTTTCAAGCCATTGCAACGCGGTGTGCGCGACCGCAAGGGCATGTCAGCCGCCATTGCTACAACTATTTTCGGCCCGTTTGTCGGCGTGGGCGCGTCCCTGCTTGCGGTTCAATATACCGCAGCTGGCATCGCCAGCACATTGATGGCATTGACGCCCATCATCATTATTCTGCCCGCATGGTGGCTGTTCAAGCAACCCATCACGGCCAAGAGCCTGCTCGGTGCCGTCATCTCGGTCATCGGCGTTTCCCTCTTCTTCCTGCTGTAAAGCGACACAAAACAAACCGCCATGCGAGTCAGGAGACATCCTTCTCCTACGCATGGCGACAAGTATTGTTATTATTTCAGGGGTGATGATGCCCTTTAAAAAATTAGAGGGCAAGACGCAATCCTATGAAATCTTCTTTTTCATTAGGTTTACCTCCATATCTGTATGCCACACGGCAGCCCGCAGGATCATTATCCCAGCAACCACCACGATACACGCGGTAGGGGCCTGATGAAGCACCTGAGGGATTCTTCTGGGCACGACTGCTGTAATAACCGTACTTGTCATGGCACCATTCCCACACGTTACCTGTCATATCAAAAATTCCTAACTCATTGGGAGCCTTTGTGCATACAGGCTGCGTACCATAGCCTTACTTGCCCTTTGAGCGGGAAGGAATATCATTCCAGTACCATGCAACTTCACTGATGTCATTACTTCCAGAGAATTGACAGCCCTTGCTCTTGTTCCCGCCACGTGCAGCATATTCCCACTCGGCCTCAGTAGGCAGACGGAACTTCTGCCCTGTCAACTCATTCAGTTTGGTGATGAAAGTCTGGCAGTCGTTCCACGACACACGCTCAACGGGACGGTTCAAATTATCGCTGTAGCCATTGGCGCTGGTATAGAAACTCGGGTTATCACCCATAACCGCCAACCATAGAGCTTGTGTCACCTCGGTTTCGCCAATGCAATAGTCCGACAAGGTCACCTGATGAGCCGGTTTCTCATTGCTCTGAGCAACGCTCCCTTGTTCGGCTGTCGCCCCCATAGTAAATGTGCCGCCTGCTACAGCAATCATTCTGAATGTCACGCCATTGGCCACATAAGTCTGAGCCATGGATGCGTCCGATGTGGTTTGACTTTCAGGACTTGCAGCATTCAATTGACTGGGATTAGCCACTAAGGTCAACACCATTACAAGCGAAAATAAAAAGGTCTTCATTACTGTCGGTTTAAGAATGATTTTAAATACTTTTATTGGTTAGAAAGCAACAGGTTCTTGAAGGCCGAGAAACCGTTGTTCATCTTGATGACTTGTAGATTCCTTTGGAGTGGTTTGCTAAGTTTTTGGGGCAGGGTAATAGGCTTGTTGATGATGCCCTCCATCAAAGGCCTGAGCTTGGCGGGATGAGCAGTGCCGAGGGCTATGCCTACTTCTCCAGGCTGCAGGTCATCCTGAAGTGCCCGATAGGCAACAGCAGTGTGCGGATCCAGCAGATACTCCTCTTCATGATATGTCTTGAGAATCGTCTCGACTATCTGGTCATCATCGTAGCTATAAGCGTGGATGTGGCGGCACACGTTCTCATGACTCCCCAAGAGTTCCACAATGCGGCCGAAGTTGGTGGGACATCCGGAATCCAGTGCCGGAGCGATACTGTATTGTGTGGGCTTGGGTGTGAAGACGCCCGTCTTGACATAGTTGTAAAAGATATTGTTCTGGTTCTCAACGCTGATAAAGCGCTTGACAGGCAGTCCCATCTTTTGGGCCATCAGACCGCTTGTGAGGTTACCCAGATTGGAGCACGGCACCGCAAACACAAGATTGTTGGTGTCGACATGCTGGCTAACCAATTGGGCGTATGCCCAAAAATAATAGAACATCTGCGGAACAAGGCGGGCATAGTTGATGGACGTTGCACTTGTCAGCCTCATGGCATCGTTGAGTTGAGGATCGAGAAATGCTTCCTCGACCAGTGACTTACAGTCGTCGAAAGAACCGCTGACTTCAATGGCCTTTACATTGCCTCCCAAGGTGGCGAACTGGGACCTCTGTATCTCGTTGACAGCACCATGTGGATACAGCACAAAGACATTCACCCCAGGCTTAGCACGGAAACTGTTGGCTACCGCGCCACCTGTATCTCCACTCGTCGGTACCAGTACATTGAGCGGTCTCCACTCGGGGTGGCGGGTACGGTAATAATCGAGCAACCCTGACATGAAGCGGGTCCCCACATCCTTGAAAGCCATCGTGGGGCCATGAAAAAGTTCCAGCACATAGCGACCGCTTGCTGTCTTGACCAAGGGAATAATAAAATCAAGCGCCTCAAAAACGATGTCGTGCAACACATCGGGCGGCACATCGCCATTGAAAGCAAAGGCTCCGATGGCGTACGCCATGTCCTGCAGTGTCATGGACGTGGTGTTGTGAAGGAAAGCCTTTGGCAATCGCGGCAGACGCTCAGGCATGTACAAGCCGCCGTCAGGTGACAACGCCCTGGTTACAGCCTGCTCCAGCGTCGCAATACTATGCTTGTTTGTAGTCGTGAAATAGTTCATTCCTCATCAAGAATGACAGTTCCAGGTGCTGTGGGATTAAACGTGTTTTTCACCCATACGGGGATGTGCTTCATCGCCACTGGAGCGATGGTTGGCGGATAAATGACTTTGGCGCCTGCATCACACATCCGCTGGGCCTCGGCATAGGTCATCTGCGGAATGACAACGGCATCAGGGTGGGTGCGCGGGTCGGCTGTCATGAAGCCGTCCACATCGGTCCATATCTCCAGTGCCTCGGCATCAAGCAAAGCGGCAAGGATGGCGGCAGTATAGTCACTGCCACCGCGTCCCAGATTGGTCACCGCTCCGGTTTCCTTATCCCTAGAGATAAAGCCCTGTGCCACATGGACGCCCTCATTCATTGACGCGAAGTCTTCCTTGACGAGCCGCTCGGTCTCTTCCCAGTTAAGCACACGACCTGTACCATCAGGCACAGTGCGCATGTAATTGAGAGAAAGGTGAGGCACACCATCCTCGAACATACCCGCTACGATGGCCGACGAAAGAATCTCGCCATGTGCCACGATGGCATCGCACACGAGCGCTATTTCGTCAACAGGCATTTTGGGATTGGTCGCAAGTGCCAGATAATAGGGCTTAAGGCTCTCGTCGATGAAGCGGTCGATGGTGGCATGCACCTCGTCACGCATCGACTCGATGACTACACCGTCGATGGCATCGTGATGGCGCTTACGTGCTTCCTCAAGCGTGTCAAGGCATGAAGTGTCGCGTTGCTGCGCTTGCTCACACATGGCAAGCAGTTGATTGGTGAATCCACCCATCGCCGAAACGACGACCAACACGGGCCTTGATTCGGCCTTTACTATATCTCTCAGGTTGAGCAGACTCTCGATAGAACCTACCGAGGTACCGCCAAATTTCATCACTTTCATTGCTATCAGGTATTACTCTAATATTATAACGCAAAAAAGGTCGTTTTATTAGAGAAAAAGCAAGAAAAAAATACCAGGAAATGCAAAAAAACATGAAGGACTATGTCCTTCATGAAATAAGCGGTTCTAAAGAGCATTAAGGCATGGGGGAGATTAAGTTTTTTAAGGTTTTAGGGTTTGTGAAAGGGATTTTGTTGTACATTTGCAAACATGAATGACTGGGACCACGACATTTATCACCTCCATGACCAGCAGCCGCAGCCACAACGGGGTTCCGTGTTAGTGGCCAAGCCCACCGTGGGCGACTTCTTTTTCAAGCGGTCGCTGATACTCATCGTTGACCCTGACGAGGGAGAAGGGGCGATGGGTGTTGTCGTGAACCACTACATGGGATACAACCTGCGTGACATCATGCCCGAGATTGAAACCGTCGAAGAAATTCCGCTTTATCTTGGCGGGCCTGTTGGTACCGAAATGCTTTTCTACCTCCACACGCTGGGTCCCGACGTCATTCCCAAGTCCATTGAAGTGGGCGACGGAGTGTGGTTTGGCGGTGATTTTGACGCCGTCAAGCGCTATGTGGAATTAGGCGGTCCTGTCGAGGGGCGCATCAAGTTCATCGTGGGATATAGCGGCTGGGAGAAGGACCAGATTGCCAGCGAATTAAAGCGATACGACTGGGCCGTGCTCGACAACGCAGACCGTGAACTGCTCATGAGCGAAGGCGACGACGAACCATGGCGCGATGCGGTCAGCCGCTTTGGAGACCGTTACCGCCTGTGGCTTACTATGCCCAGCGACCCAGAATGGAACTAAACCCGATAAAAATCAAGGACCAGGAAGTAAAATGAGCATCATCATAGGCATAGACGCAGGCATCAGTTCGACCAAAATTATTGGTCTCGAGAACGGCAAGTGCATCATGGCGCCCATGTCCATAGCGGCCAGCGACGCAACCTCGCCTATCTGTGAAGTCCTGAACCAATATCTATTGGAAAACAATCTCTCATTGGGTGAGGTTGAACATGTCATGCTTACCGGCGTTGGTGCCAGCAATGTAAAGGAGCATCTCCACCTGCGAAATGTGACTATTGTTGACGAATTCAAGGCAAATGGCCTGGGGGCACGGTTCGACAGCGGGCTGGACCAATTTATTGTCGTATCAATGGGCACCGGTACCTCACTAGTGCGTGTCGATGGAGATGAAATCAGTCACATAGGAGGCATCGGGATGGGCGGCGGCACGCTGCTGGGGCTGTCAAAGCTGTTACTCCATACCAGCGACATCCATGAACTCATCAAACTCGCCAGCGACGGGAAGCCCGAAGCCGTTAACCTGCGAATTATGGACATCTGTAATGAACAGATTGAAGGATTATTCGGGGAAGCAACCGCTTCGCTGTTCGCTAAGGCAACACAAGGAAATCCATCAAAGAATGATATAGCCGCCGGTCTCATTTATATGGTTCTCGAAACCATAGGATCAGCTGCCGTCCTCTCACAACTCAACAGCGGATTCAAGGACTTTATGCTTATCGGGAAACTGTCTGAACTGCCCCTGCGCAAGCAGGTTTTCGATGAAATTGAAAGGCTATATGATGTACATTTCCACACCCACAAATACGCGCCATACTGCACCGCGCTGGGTGCTGCCTTGAATTTTAAACACTAAAACGACTAACCTTGACGTTTATATAGATATGGAACTGAGTGTCGTCATCGTCAACTACCGCGTTAAGTACCTGCTGGAGCAGACTTTGCGCTCGGTAGAGCAAGCCATGCAAGGAATGGATGGCGAGGTCATCGTCGTTGACAACCTGTCGGGTGATGACAGTATAGCCTTCTCACGAGAACGGCATCCACAGGTGACATACATCGAAAATCAAGAAAACGTGGGCTTTGCCCGTGCCAACAACCAAGCCATCATGCAGGCACGAGGTGAATTCACGCTCATTCTCAACCCAGATACCATCATCACTCCGCAATGTCTGCAAGATGGCATTGCCTGGATGCGGTCACACCCTAAATGCGGCGCCATTGGTGCACGCATGATGGACGGTAACGGCGTGTTCCTGCCCGAGAGCAAACGGGCATTCCCCACGCCATGGGTGTCGTTCTGCAAAATCTTCGGCCTCTCCAAACTGTTTCCGCGTTCGCCGTGGTTCGCCAAATACCATCTGCGCTATCTGAGCGATCTGGAACCGCAATGCATTGACATCTTGTCGGGTGCCTACATGCTGTGCCGCACCAGTGTGTTGCAGGATTTAGGCGGCTTTGATGAGGACTTCTTCATGTACGGTGAGGACATCGACCTGAGTTATCGTATCGTCAAAGCGGGTTATGAGAACTGGTTCCTGCCCACGCCTATGATTCACTATAAGGGCGAGAGCACCCACAAGGACTCGATGCGCTATGTGCGGATATTCTATGATGCCATGCTCATCTTTTACCGCAAGCACTTCCCGCGCTTCAACGTCATCTTCTATCCCATCGTCAAATTGGGCGTTGTGATGCGTGCCAGTATGGCTATGGCCAAGCGACTCTTCAAGCGTCTGTTGCCCAGCGACGGCGTCTCAGAATCGGAAGGCTGGCCCTGGGTCATCATCAGTGACTACCCCGACAAGGTGGCAGAACGTGCCGGCATTAACTTCTTCATGGACAGCCTTCCCGACAAAGGAAACTACAATGTCCTTATTGATGATGGCTGCCATACTTAC
The DNA here is from genome assembly GCA_017427945.1 of Muribaculaceae bacterium. Classification (GTDB taxonomy): domain Bacteria; phylum Bacteroidota; class Bacteroidia; order Bacteroidales; family Muribaculaceae; genus Sodaliphilus. Next base: position 17,090 of record JAFRRT010000036.1, read on the forward strand.
GCCCAATTAGTGGAATACATCCGCAGCCACAGCGATAAGGGCCGTCTGGCATTCCACATTTTCGCAGACAGGCACAACATCGTTATTTCTCCCAAGATGTCTTGATTATGAGTCAGTTGTTAAAAAATAACCTATTGACATTGCGAGCCCTGGAGCCCACCGATCTTGACACGCTCTACCGTTGGGAGAACGACACCGCACTGTGGATTGTGAGCGACACCCCCGCCCCCTATTCCCGCGAGGCTTTGTGGCGCTATCTGGAACAGGATACCGGCGACATCTATTCCCAGCGTCAGCTTCGCCTGATGATTACGTTGGCTCAAGATGGCACCCCAATAGGCACCGTCGATTTCATCAATTTTGATCCGCTGAACAATCGTGCCGAATTGGGCCTGTTCATTGCAAGCGAACAGCGCGGCAACGGATTCGGCCGTCAAGCGCTCGAACTGCTGACCGCCTATGCCCGCGAACACATCGGACTTCGTCAGCTCTACGTTTATATCGCCCTCGACAATGAGGTTTGCCTTAAATTGTTTGAGGACTACGGGTACCGTCAAGTGGGTATCCTGCAATCCTGGGTTAAACGCGGCTCATCCTATCACGATGTAGCATTAATGCAAATGATACTTTGACCATGGCAAGAGACCCGCGCATCGATTCTCTAAAAGGATTTCTCATCATCTTGGTCATTCTGGGCCATGTCATCACCTCGTTGGACAACACCAATGTGGTCAATCATGCCGTCATGGGTCTCATTTACATTTTCCACATGCCCCTGTTCATTCTTCTCTCAGGTTACCTCACAAAACCGCCTGAGAGTCAAAAGAGCAAAGACATGTGGTGCGGTGTACTCAAGATTTTTGTGCCGCTCATCATCTTCCATCTCATCTATTGTATTCACAATGCATACAAACTTGGCTTTAGCATTGATAGTTATCTCACAGTATTAAAGAATTTCCCAAGTGGTATCTTATGGTACTTGATGAGTCTGATTTTTTGGAGAATCATGCTGTATTATTCTCCAAAAGCACTATTGAAGAGGCCTACTGTGTACATTGCCATTGCACTGATTGTTTCAATCCTGTGTGGCTTGACTCACTTGGGGAGGCCGTTCTCAATACAGCGCACTCTTAATTTCTACGTGTTCTTCCTGTTAGGTTACTATTACAGACAAAACGCCCTGAACAAGCAATGGTGGAGCAATAACATCCTTCATGTCGCTGTGGCAGTAATTTTGCTGCCCCTCATCTTCTATCTCTATCCCAGGTGCGGCAATGTGATGAATGGCCTAGACCACTATGATTGGAAGGATCTTCCTGAGAAAATTCTCATTCTTGCATGCTCCATCGCCATGTCGCTGCTTGTGTTTAACTTGATGAGGGACTTCAAGCCATTGAGGGCCATCGGCAAGGAGAGCCTTTTCTATTACTTGTATCATTTCTTGTTCATAACCGAGGTGGTTTATCCTATTGTCAGCACCTATGATTGGCCTCGCACATTGCCATTCATCCTCCTTTATACCGCTGCCATCACAGCGATGGTATTCGCCATCAGCAAAATACCTGTTTTCAAGTGGATTATGGACCCCTTAACACCACTCACTAAAGCAAGCGGTAAAAAGCCGACCTAAAGCCGACGCAACAAAGCGATTCCTAATAAAAACGATTGATTAATGCCTTTGGCTCACGCCCCTTTCTTAAGAGTCATCAGCGTGTGCTCATCAGGGTCAATGGCTATGATCCTGCCAGCCTTGTCGAGCAGGAATGAATGAAAACCGTTATCGAGACGCCAAGCCTTAATGATGGATTCCTGAACATCCTGTGAGGTACTGAAATGGGCCGTCCTATCAAGATTGTCAACAGCAACAATACTGTTAAAGACGCTCACATTGCGGTCCAGATTGATTGAAACATGACTGAAAGCCACGTCATCAAGTCTGGAAAGACGGTCATAACGCATATTGTCGAGACGGGACTCAGCGTCGGCCGAAGACCAGAACGTGAGCAACACAACCTCACCCCTATGCTGCAGCAGAGGAGACAGGCTGTTATTGTCGGAGCCTAATTCCAAAGAAGGTGACTTGAAACCAATGCGGCTATCGGCCGGAGCCGTGTAATAGGCCGAGGTCAGCAAGGTCAGCAATCCCAGAACAGCTATCGTCAATAATGTCTTATTCATTCAATCTTAGTATTGGTTCTCAATATCTTAAAGCAATAGACTATACATCAAATTAATAGCCCTTACCTTGTACTCTATCGGCCTAACGGTTTCCAATAGAGCCTGCAAAATTAAATAAAAAAACTTATTAACAAGCAATTTCAGTGGTATTTTTTGATTTTTGGGCCCTTATATACTCAACTGGCGACATAAAAACCGAGATAAATAATGACAAAATTATCAACAATTCTTGCCCGTGTCCATAAAAAAACACTATCTTTGCAAAAATTAATCAACTACAACCTGACAACATGAAACAATTCTACAAAACCTGCATGACTTGTGCTTTGATGCTTCTCTTTTCCGCAGCATTCTCTTCATGCAACCTGGACGACAGTCCTGAATACGATCATCCCGTTTATGTGAGCTATACCATCACTGCCACCGATATCTCATTCACCGGGCCTGAGCAGTTACTGCTTGACATACAGGAATGGATAAACGCCAATCAACTCATCTATGACGTTAAAATCAACAACTCGACCGGAGAGCAGTCTGATTATGCACAAAGTGACACCGAAGCCCGCAACAAGTATGGAACATTTGCCTCAAAATTCAAGGCTTACCTCGCCGAAGTTGAAGCAAAACTTGCAGCAGGTGGCTATGGCGCCAGCGCTCAAGTGAAGGCACAATTCAGCATCACCGCGACGCGCATGCAGGGTAATGACCGCACATTACAATACGAGGCAGTTGATTTAGTGTATCCCAAAGCCAACGCGGAATAACGTTACTAAAGACATCATTTAAAAACACAAAAAGTGCAACGTGAACAAGGACTAACGTCGCACTTTTTTGTTCAAATCAATCAAGATTATGGCAAAACTAAAGATAAGTGATGAGTGGTGGACCGCTCCAGCCGAAAGCGAGAGTGGCAATCTCATCTTGGTCACCGGACGCAGGGCCCTCGATAACGTCATTGAGACGGGACTCTACCGCTACCGCGTAGAAGTGACCTGGCCTTATGAACCAGACGCTAAAGGGTTACCCTCATTCACCGACAGCAAAGTGATGGAGCAGGTGACTGATGCGCTGAACAACTGCTTCGATCGCGACCCTGTTGCTGTGCTCACAGGCATCTATACCGGTGACGGACAACGCAACTGGGTGTTCTACACGCGCAGCCTGCACATTTTCCAACGCAAGTTCAACGAGGTGATGACACCGTTCCCCACCCTGCCCCTTGAATTTGAAGCCGAAGAAGACCCTGACTGGCAGGAATATCGCGAAATGTGCCAGTGTGAAGTCGCCGAGGGCGAGGATTAACCCTCAAGCACAAATTATCAGGATTCCAAAGGATCTAAAACCTTATAATGAGGTCAATCAGCGCATTGATATCAGCAACGTTGAGTTCACCGTCCTCGTTCACGTCATAGCAATCATCATACATACCACTCAAAATAAGAGTGACCAAACGATTCACATCTGAGATATTGATTTCGCCGTCGTCTCCAATACCGCAAGGAAGGGGTCCGATCATTTCGCCCTGCATAAACTTGTAGTCAATATAGTCGCCCGGTATCTGGAATCTCACTATAGCCTCACGATATTGCAAACTTTCAGGCAAAGGATCGGCAGTCACGCTGGCATGGACAAGACCTGTGAATTCTCCGTCATTGATATCGTCAGTCAGCTCAATTTCAAGCCAATCGGGCAAGTCATCAGATCCGTTACATAACATTTCCCAATCGCCGTCTTCACTTGGCGTCCAGGAATAAAACCAGATGCCTTCAATCGGCTCGAATAGGTCTTCCACATGAATATCCTTCATCAATTTGCCACCTTCGACTGGGAAAATGTACTCCCCGTCTTCCCAGTCATAATTGAAAGTGACGAAGGGGTGTTCGGCTACGATGAAAACAGAAAAACCTGTTTTCATCGTGCCCGTAGAAAAGAAATTATTGAGACCCGTCCATTCATAGTTACCCGTGAAATTGCCATCGCTGTCATTGATTGGGCACTTCAGGTAAGCCAGTTCACCATAACCTTCGTCAACCAGATAGTCGGCAGAAACCATTGCTGAAAAATCGACCAAATCGTCAGCCTCAGGGTCATTGTAGCCTTCAATCACAACAAGAATGGGATAGTCAATAGTGGGAGTAACCTCAAAAATCAACTCAGGATCATCCTCTTCATGGTCATAGAGAATGAATTCAACCAAACCCGACTTTTCTTCACCAGTTGTGGGAGTTATAAGGGCTTTTCCAAAAGCAACAAGTTCTCCTGGATCTTCGGGTAAAAGCGCCGATTCTGTTTCCTGATAGGACGGAATTTCATCTAATCTATAAATCTTGCAGTTCAAAGAAACGGGAGCGGCACAATTAAGACGTGCTGCTTGCATATATACCTTCTTGAGCAAGTAGGGATGCTCCGGTTTTTCAAACGCCTGAGCCATGCCGTCAATGTGTCGAGAGTTTTTTCCAAACCACCAAGAAGGATCCTCTGGAATGGTAAATCCGGTGGCAAAATATACCCATGACGCCTGTTCCAAATTCCCGTATCGGCCTTTCCTGCAAGCCGTCTTGCTTGATAAAAGATATTCAACACCCTCCTCGCCAAGAACACTGGGTTCAGGTATGGCCATAACCCAAGCACTCTCATCTGGCACCACTGTGCCAGCCCCATATTGGGGTTTGAGATAGGGCATCTGATAGGAATACCACTTTGATGACAAGTCTTCAGGATCACCATCAACGGCATAGAAAATGGGCATATCCTGCACCGATAATCCATAGGAGGTTGTCAAGTCCAGCTCATTATCGATTGCCTGATATTCATCGCCATGATAAACGTCCCATGCGCAGAAAGTGTTTTCATCAGCACCTTCTACTGAACCATAGAACGTGTATTTTGAAAATGGTTTGAATAAGGCGAATTCATGTCCATAATAATATCCACCCACGCCGTCAATAGCAATCGTTGGGCAGTAAAAGGCGCCTGCAGGACGACGATAGAACGGCACTAAGGGGGCCGTCTTCCTGGCGGGCGCGGCAACGGGAGTGCCAGGAGTGCGCATCTGCATCTCTTGAACATTGATTTGAGGATTTACTCGCGATAGCGACGGTTGATGCATCAACCGAGGTGCCACAGACTTTCCAGATTGGGCACCAGCACTCATCACCATGAGTGTCGCAAGAATAAGAAGTAATGATCTCATAATTCTTTAGATTAAAAATAATTAATAATTATGATTAAAATTTGGAAATAACTACTCAATGACCGCAAAATTATAGAAAAACATTTGATTTTCAAAATTTTGAGAGTAAAAAATAACTCCGATGCTGTGAAAAACAACAGAAAAAAAGCAGGGGCACTCGTTTTGATAGAGCACCCCCGCCTGTTGGAATTCAGTTTAGTTGACGAATCACATGTTCATGCCACCATCGACTTGGATAACCTGGCCTGTAACATAGCTTGACATGTCACTGGCAAGGAAGGTAGCCACATTGGCAATATCCTCGACAGTACCACCACGGCGCAGGGGGATGCGCTGTGCCCATTCCTTGCGAACTTCCTCGCTGAGGGCCTGGGTCATAGCTGTGTCGATAAAGCCCGGAGCGATGGCGTTAGCGCGGATGCCGCGGCTACCCATTTCCTGGGCGATGCTCTTGGCCAGAGCGATGAGGCCAGCCTTGCTGGCGGCATAGTTGGCCTGACCGGCATTACCGTGCACACCCACAACCGAAGCCATGTTGATGATGGAACCGGCGCGCTGGCGCATCATGATGGGCACCAGGGCATGGATGAAATTGAACGCACTCTTGAGGTTGACGGCAATGACAGCATCCCACTGCTGCTCGGTCATGCGCAGCATGATACCGTCCTTGGTGATACCGGCGTTGTTAACCAGGATATCGATGTGGCCAAAGTCCTCATGGATTTGCTTCACAACGGCTTCGGTCTCCTCAAAATTAGCGGCATTGCTGGCATAGCCCTTGGCCTTCACGCCCAGGGCAGCGATTTCCTGCTCGGTTTGCTTGCCGCTGTCATCGATAACAAGGTCGGTAAAGGCGACATCGGCGCCCTCGGCAGCAAACTTCAGGGCGATGGCCTTGCCGATGCCCCTGGCGGCACCCGTGATGAGCGCCACTTTTCCTTCTAACATCTTCATTTGTCTTGTCATTTTTTAGGGACCTTAAGGGCGCTAAGGTCTTTAAGGTCCCTAATGATTAATGTTGATTTCTAACTTTTTACCATGCGAACATGGGATAGTCCTTCATCATCTCGTTGACCTTGCCACGAACGGCGGCGATCACTGCCTCGTCCTCGGGAGCGCGGAGCACGGTGTCGATGAGCTCGACGATGTCGCCCATCTTGTCCTCCTTGAGGCCACGGGTGGTGATGGCGGGAGTGCCCAGACGCAGACCGCTGGTCTGGAAGGCGCTGCGGTCGTCGAAGGGAACCATGTTCTTGTTGACGGTGATGTCGGCAGCAACGAGGGCAGCCTCGGCAACCTTACCGGTCAACTCGGGATACTTGGTGCGCAGGTCAACCAGCATGCAGTGGTTGTCGGTACCGCCCGAG
>JAFRRT010000037.1 GCA_017427945.1 Muribaculaceae bacterium
GCACCTGTGACTTGTCAAAGGTAAAAGTCTTTGCGGGAAGCGATTGACGTGAGTAGCCTTGTATCTTGATGATATACACCGACTTGTCCTGCATCTCAAAGCGTGCAGTGCGCAGCAGCGAGGTCTTTTCGTCAAAGTACAGCCACAGTGTCTTAATGTTGTCCTTTTTCTTGGGCGTGAGTTTGATGACGTAGGTGTTGGCAGTCTTGGCTTTTGCCTTCTTCATGTTGAACGCCGTCTTGAAATGTTGCACAGCGCCGATCAGGTGCTACAAGCCATCTTAAGGCTTTATACGGGCCTGTTTGCCGACTATGTCTTCATCAACGAGGACGTCATCGCCTTCCGTACGGGCCTTGACCAGGAAACCATCTACAACTCCTTGCTCGAACTCACCCGCATGCACATCCTTCACTATGTGCCCCGCAAGCGCACGCCTTACATCATTTACACCACATCACGCGAGGAACCCAAGCATGTGCTCATCCCAAAGGCTGTCTATGAAGACCTGCGGGACCGCATGACGCAGCGTGTCGAGGCAACCATCAACTATGCCTATAGCGATGAGGGTTGTCGTGAACGCATGCTTCTGGGGTATTTCGGCGAGCGGGCCGATGAGGACTGTGGCCATTGTGACCTGTGTATCGACCGCCGCAAGCGTGGCGACCATCAGCCCGAGGACGTGCAGCAGGGCATTCTTTACATGGCTGGGCTGCGTCCGCGCCGACTGGAAGAATTTCTGAACACCCTGTCTTTCCCGCGCGATGAAATCATCTCGATGCTCTCCTTTCTGGTCGATGAAGGCTTCGTCGAGCACCTTGACGACGATACCTACCGCACCATCAAGTAGCCTTCTTGCTGATGCATAATACAAGAAAAAAAGAGGCGACCCCAATTATGGAGTCGCTTCTTCGTGTTTGTACTTGAAGTGCCTATTTTGCTATCTTTGTGGTGGTTGTAGAACCATCTGAATAGGTGGTGACGACAAGAGTCATACCGTTTGGCACCTGAATCTCCTGACCAGACGTGTTATAATAACGTGTGCTGGCGATGGATTTGTTTGTTGCGCTAATCTCATCAACGACAGATGTTAGTCTAGGAATAGTGATGACAAGGGATACGGTTTCACTGATGAGTTTGGATCTCTCTTCAGCTGTGGCAGTAATGGTGACAGTTTTGTCTTCGTATTCACGCTCAATATTGCAGGGATTTGAAACCTGTTCACCATCGACATAAAGACAAATATGGGTAAATGGCTCAGATGAGGTGGCTGTGATTGTAACGTCCGTATTATTGATTGTGTAGCTGATAACAGGGGGCGCAGACCGTTGGGTCGCATCCCCGATTGCCGCATAAGCATACATCAAGCCGTCCTCCGTGTATACCCCCATTGTAATTAGTCTATTAGATGGAATGCAATAATAGTTATCGCATTCAAAAAGAGGATTCATTTCATATTCGCCAAACATCGCTTCAAGTTGATTAGTCTCGGCACCATACATTACACCATCAATGAGGTACCTGAAATAAATGGTACTTTCTTGTTCTTCTGAATCATTTGCGATGACGACACCATGAATTGTTATACCTGGATTGGCTTCTGTCTCTTTAAGCTCATACCATGAACTGTTGCCTTGTTCATCAAGGCACTCCATCCAATAGCCTGTGGAGTGGTCCTCCTTGGCAGGAACAATGAGTGTAAGAGTGGCGGTTTCACTTTCCATCCCCGTATGAAAATATGGTCTGGCAGCTGCTGTGATAACATATTCTACATCTTCAGTGCCTCTTGCTATTGAATATGGATTGTCAACTCTTTCACCATTTACGAATAATCTGATGCTGCCTTTTCCAGAAGCATAGATTTGAACTGTTTCGTCGTTGATTTCGTAATCTATTGTCGGAGTTTCTATTCTATCAATACCGCCGCTCCCCCTTAATGCAAGTGCGTAGATGGTATCTATTTCCTCATTAAGGTAAATACCAAAGAAATAGTCGAAGTCAACATCACAAATATAATAATTATCGTTTTGGAACATTGGGTTATCAACATGATCTCCCAGTACAACCTCAGTCATATTATCCTCGGGCCCATAAAAAGTGCCGTCAATAGCAAAATGGAAACTGATTTTGGGTAAAACTTCATCCCAAGGGTCGTAATCGGCGAATGTCGTATCAGCAAGTATATCAGTGATATACACTTCAGGTATTGAATATTGTGTCAGTTCTTTCCATACTTCGTTGTTGTTTTTGTCGAGAACAACGACCCATTTGCCGGTTGTGTACTGTTCGGGTATCCCAACCGCCTGATTTGCTTGGGCAATCAGGCATGAAGCAAATGCCGTTAAAGCCAAGATAAATAATGTCTTTTTCATAATGTTGTGTTTATTAAAAGTTAGTGAAAATGAGTATTACGACATTATCCTCGATGTCCCTCAAGAAGATAATTTGAAATGAAAACAATAAAGCGTGGGACAGTATTCTGTTTATCGGTATAGAGGCATCGCCAAACGCCATCACAATCATAAACAGCCCACCCACGCATTGCCGGTATATCGGCACCCTTCCTGAGATTGTGGATGGGTGAATACAGGCAAGCGAGAGCGTCTTGACTGCTGTTATCCTATTGTGATTGAAAATTGGCGAATTTCTATACCAGGATAAAGCAAAAACGCTTCGTTAATTACATGTCATCATTGCGGGATAATACCATGCCACCGCTGTGGCCGCAATGAATTGCTGCAAAGATAGTTGTAAAATCTTATTTATGCAAGAAAATAAAGAAATTTGATAGCCTTTGGAACTGGCTATTTTTTACAGGAGGAGCATGTTGACAGTGCCCATGATGCTTCCCAGCAGGGCGCCCAGCCACACGATGGCTCGCAGCTCTTTCTTCATCACGTCCAGGATGATGGCTTCGGCCTCGTTCATGTCCATGTCGTTGATGCGTTGCTCGATGATGCCGCTGATGTCGATGTCTTGCAGGATGCGCGGCAGGTGCTCGGTGATGATGACGCGATAGGCGTTGATGATGCCGCTCTTGATCTGTGCCACCTGTTCATCGTGGTTGCCCACCAGTTGGCTCATGGTCATGCTCATCAGGTCGTCGGACTGCTTGGTCACCAGGTCCTCGACCATCTGCTGTGAATTGGTCTGCAGAATCTCGTTGATGTGTTTCGCCAGGATTTTCTCGATGGGCTGGGCAAAGCCTGCCACCAGCTTGTCGGCCCCGAAAAGTCCTGCAACACTGTTGCGTGTTTTTTCTACAGCGTGCTCGGTGGCCATGTGTGCAATGCTGTCGCCCAGGTTGGTATCCTGTAGCTTTCCGGTAATCATCTTGACTATGCCTTCGGTAGCATTGCTGCGCATGGCGGCGATGTCATCGGCCGTCAGGTAATGACTGGCGAATTGCTCGATGGTCTCCTCGTTCGTGCTCTGGGTAAGGACAAATTCGTCAATGGCATCGTTGATTTTGGTGAGCATGTCGTCACTCAGCAGACTCTTCTCCAGCACTTCGCGGTTCATGAGGTTCTCGCTCACCGCTTTGCCGATGGCGCCCGCGATGCGTGCCTTCTCCTTGGGGATGATGCCGGGAGTAAACGGCACATGAACACCAAATATGTATTTTGCCTGATGAGGCCTGAACAACATCCTGATGGCGATATCATTGGTGATATAACCGATTACCGCACCTACGGCAGGCCCTATAAGATAATGATACATTGTTCTTTAGCTTTTAGTCTTTAGCAATTAGCCGTCAACTATTAACTATTCTCTAATAACTATCAACTACCTCAAGTCCACGACTTGCGTCCCGGCGGGCACCTGTGACTTGTCAAAGGTAAAAGTCTTTGCGGGAAGCGATTGACGTGAGTAGCCTTGTATCTTGATGATATACACCGACTTGTCCTGCATCTCAAAGCGTGCAGTGCGCAGCAGCGAGGTCTTTTCGTCA
>JAFRRT010000003.1 GCA_017427945.1 Muribaculaceae bacterium
TTATTTTGTGCGAGGGCTTGAGCTTGCTTAAAGGCCTTGTACAAGGAAATGAAACAAGTGGCACGTCAGTGTCGTTCATTGAATTTGTTGCGCCCCGCCGGGGCGCAGAGGGATGCACGAAGTGAATCCCTCCCTTTCCGCTGAAATGAAAAAAAAGAAGTCCTTTACGGGCTTCTTCTTTTGTTCTTTATTGAATGTGTCTTCTCTAATCCAGGATTCTGGGATTTTGAATGAAGGCGAAGTAGTCGAAGATATCGCCAGCGGTAAGCGTAACCATAAGAATATGGTTATAGTCATCGGCAGGCCGTGGCTTGAAAGTGACAATCACATCGTTGCCCGTGCACTTCACACTATACCAAGAGCCCTCGCAGAAGTAAAAGTCATTCAAAGTTGCCATCTGCACAGTATCCTCGACAGCCTCTACAATATTGGCAATCCAGGGTTTGTAGTTCGTGCAAGTGAACTTATAGGTAGCGCCCGAAGCGGGAACGACATAGGCACCACCCAAGTCAACTATGCCGTCAGGTACTTCCCACTCCATTATGGGCCACTTGCCGTCGGGCTCATCTTTGTTACATGAAGCAACGACGATAAGCAGCGCCATCAACATAAGCGTGACTATCAACAATCGTTTCATCGTCCTTTTTTCTATTTAAATATGTATATCGAAACGACTTTACTCTTGGGGGAGGCGGCGGAAGCCCTTGCCCAGAATCTCGTTGCTCTCCATGATGTTCACAAAGGCATCAGGGTCGATGTGGTAAAGCACCGAGCGCAGCTTGATCATGTCGGAGCGGTCAAGGGTGACATAGAGCATCTTGCGCTCATTGCCCTGGTAAAGGCCGCTGCCGGTGATGAGTGTGCCACCGCGCTTGATGTCGTTGATGATGTAGTCGCGGATGGGGTCAGGATTGTCGGTGATGATGAACATCGTCTTATAGCTCTTCATACCGTCAACCACGAGGTCGATGACCTTGCCCTCGATGAAGATGATAATGATGGAGTAGATGGGCAGGCGGATGTCACCAAAGGCAACCAGCGTACTCAGGGTAATGATACCGTCAACAATCATGACAAGGGTACCCAAGGAAATCTTGGTGTACTTGTGCAGAATCATCGAGATGATGTCCGAGCCACCGCTGGTAGCGCCCGAGCGGAAGATCAGACCGATGGCAACGCCGTAGATGAGGCCTGCGACAACGGTATTGAGGAAGTAGTCGGGGTGGAACCAGCCGCCGTGATGGGGAATCTCGACCAAAGACTTGACTATCGTGGGGTCGGCAGTCGCGGTGATGGCGCCGTCGTGGATGACAGGATTATAACCCCACTTACTCTCGAGCACAAATGTGAACAGGAATATCAACGCCGTCGAGACGATGGTCTTGACGCCGAACTTGGGTCCCAGAATCCACGTGCCGATGATGAGCAAGGGGATATCCATACAGATGGCGTAGAACGAAATCTTCCAGGGCCACAACGTGTTGAACACGTTAGACAGACCATAGGTACCGCCAGGGGCCATCAGGTAAGGGTTCACGAACATCACATCGCCGACAGCGAACAACAGGCTGCCCACCGTGAGCAGGAAGTAAGCCAGGACTTCACGCCACAATTTTCTCTTTGGATCAATCTTAATCATTATCTCATGCTTTAAAAATCGGCCGCAAAGGTACACCTTTTTTTCCGAACAGCATCACATGCTACCAGAAAACACTAACGAGGAATGATTTTAGGGGTTGTTTCAGTTGCTTGGAATGTTGGCGACATAACGGGTGCCGTCGAAGCCGATGGAGAATGTGCCGCGCAGGCCGTGACGCTCGCCCATGGCGGCGGTGACCATGCCCATCGTCATGCGCAGGTTGACCTCGACGCAGGGATTGAGCGCCATCGTGCCGTCCTCCTTTTTATACAGCATCATGTCGATGCCTACAGGACCGTCGTAGTGCGGGGCGATGATATCGTCGAGCGCTGTTATTGTAGACGCCACTACCTGGTCAAGGCCTGGGTACATGTCAATGAGGTATTGGTGCAGCTCCTCCATGGGCGCTACCCTACCCGCGCCGAACTGGCTGTGGAAATCGCTGTCAAAGACCGAGTAGCCCATGAGCAGCGTCTTGCCGTCACAGCATGAGCACTCGACGGCAAAGTCCTGCACACGGTCCAAGCCTACTTCGCACAATAACGAGCCCTGACGGTTCAGCGCGCCCTCTATCCAGCGGAGGACATGCCTGTCGCCCTGCGGGTCAATTACACGGTAAATGCCCTTGCCGCTGCCCGACCACGGCATTTTGAGGTAACAACCCGGGTGCTGACGCATGAAAGCGACGACATCTTCTTGCGTGTTGAGTTCAACAGGACATGGCGAAAACGCCTCGCCAAGCGCCTGATGGACCGCGATGCTGGTACGGCGGTGAGACAGGCGGCGAATGCTGTCCAACTGCTCGTTTGTAGGCATATTTTCGGGAGCGACACCCGCCTGGAGCAGCCTGTAACGCAAGGCGGCATCCCAGCCCCACGGATGGATGCGGCAAGGCCCCAGTTCGGCGATTTGACTCACATGGACTGGAGCCACATCAAGATTATGGTCCCTCAGCCAACGGCGGTCATCCTCAATCGGAGCATCATCGGGCACAGCGATAAAGGCTCTAGCTGGCGCCAGCCAAGCGGGCAACAACCGCAGGTCATGTCTCAACTGGCGGGCAAACGGCGGCGCGGTGTAGTTGTGCGCCCCATGGGCCAACGCCAGGTCATGCTCAGGATTGAAAAGATAAACGTCGGTCATTTTAGCAGAAAGGCGGCAATGCCGCCTTTCACATATTTATTAATTCACATTGATGTTGACACTGGATTTCATGCCGGTGGCGGGGTCTTTGACCGTGAGCGTCATAACTCCGGGAGTCTTGCCGGCCTGACACACAACAACCAACTGGCCGTGGAAGAGGCTCATCTGGGGCTGCGTGAACGGCTCTAACGAGGTGGCATCGCCATTGCATGCAGCCTTATAGGTGCCCGCTCCCGTGACGGTGAATTGCAAGCGGTTGGCCGCATCGGGGCACAGGGTGCCGTTCTTGTCCACGAGGCTCACGGTGATATAAGCGAGGTCGTTGCCGTCGGCAGTAATGGTCTTGCGCTCGGGTTCGAGCAAAAGACGCTTGGGCTTACCTGCCGTGCGGATGATCTTTTGACCAGCCTTGTTACCCTGCTCATCATAAACCACGACCTTCAGTTCTCCCGGCTGATAGACCACATTGCGCCAACGAAGGCGGTAACGGTCCAGTCGCGCGGTGTCGCTCTTGGTGATGCGTCCCTGACTTTTGCCGTTGACAAAGAGCTCAGCGCTGGGATAGTCGGTATAGCAATAGACCGGCGTCACCTTTCCCTTGCGGTCGGGCCATGTCCAGTGCGGCAGCAGGTGGATGGTGTGTTCCGTCTTGTTCCAGTGGCTGCGATAGAGGTAGAAACGGTCCTTTGGCAGGCCAGCGAGGTCGCAGATACCGAAGTAACTGCTGCGAGAGGGCCAGTATTCGTCATAAGGTGTCGGCTCGCCCAAATAGTCGTAACCCGTCCACACGAACTCGCCTACCGTCCAGTCGAAGTCATCCTGCATCTTCCAGTCATCGTCGGGGAGATTGCTCCACCAGCAATACTCCACGTCATAGCCCGAGCACTGGCCGTCGGGCCAAGCCTTGTTGGTGGCGCAGGTGTCGGGGAAGCAGTAATGGCCGCGTGTGCTGACGGTCGATGCCGTCTCGCTGCCGAGGATAAAACCTTGCGGCAGACGCTGAATCATCTCTTCATACTTGTGGAGGCGATAGTTATAGCCCGGCACATCGGCCACCTGGGCAAAGCCGCTCCAGATGGTGCCGTCGGGCTGGTCCATGCCACAGGTCACCATGCGGCTGGGATCCAATTCGTGACAGAGTGCAATGAGGTCCTTGTAGCGCTGGGCGCCCTCGGGCTTCCACTGCTCGGGAATCTCGTTGCCCACGCTCCACATGATGATGCTGGGGTGGTTGCGGTGGTTGAGGACCAGGTTGCGGATGTCCTGCTGCCACCACTCGTCCCAGTAGCGGCCGTAGCCGTTGCGCACCTTGGGCTCCTTCCAGCCGTCGAAACTCTCGGCCATGACCATCATGCCCAGGCTGTCGCAGACCTCCATCTGCATCGTGGAGGGCATGTTGTGGCTGGTGCGGATGGCATCGGCGCCCATCTCTTTCATCATCTTGATTTGGCGGATGAGTGCAGCCTTGTTAACTGCAGCGCCCAGCGGACCCAGGTCATGGTGCAGGCAGACGCCCTTGATGCTGCGGCGCACGCCGTTGAGTTGGAAACCGCCCTCCTTGCTGAAGGTAGCAGTACGGATGCCCACCTTTTGAGTCTGGCGGTCCACTTCCACACCCTTGTGCAGCAGTGTGGCGGTAACAGTATAAAGGTAAGGATCCTCGGGCGACCACAGCGAGGGAACATAGACGTCAAAACGGGTGGCGAAATGTCCCATGCCGTCAGGACGGGATTTTGAGGTAGTGACCACATCGCCATGGGCATCGGCGAGCGTAATGTTCAATTCAAAGTCATCATCAATGACGGTGGCCTCATCGAGTTGATGCTCGACCTGTAGGGTGGCTTTGGCGCCCTCGATGCTCAGTGTGCGCACATACAGGCCCCAAGTGTCGAGTGCCGCATCCTTTTCACTGGTCATCACCAGTTTGACAGGGCGGTAAATGCCTCCGCCGGGATACCAGCGGTTGCTCTCCTCGAGGCTCTCGAGGCACACCAACAAGTTATTGGGCAGGTCTCCAACGGTCATGTAAGGGGTGATATCGACGATAAAGGCGTTATATCCATAGGCCCAATGGCCTGCCTCACGACCGTTGACATAGACATGAGGGTCGGCCATTGCCCCGTCGAACACGAGTTGGGCACGGCTATAGCCTTGAGGAACGGTAAATGAAGTCCTGTAGTAGCCCTTGCCAATCCAAGGAAGGGCGCCCGAACGGCCCGACTTCTCGGTGGCGACGTTCTCGCCGTTTTCCTTGATGGCGACCACCTGAAGGTCCCACTTCTTGTCAAACGGTCCGTCGATGGCCCAGTCGTGGGGCACGGTGACCTGCTGCCATTGCTGCTGGTCGCGCGAGAACTGCCAGCCCTCGCTGAGGGTTACCTCGCGGTGGCTCTGGGCCATTGCGGTGATGGCCATAAGGGCCATAACTAGAGATATCAATATCTTTTTCATCACTCGCTATAAAATGATAAATGCTATAGAAACTATAGACGCTATAGTTATTGGTTGGATTTCAGTTGCTGGTTGATAGAATCGATGTAACCCAGCAGCTCATCACGGCCACGGGCATCCTCGGCCGAGGTCATGAAGACGGGGGGCAGCTCCTCCCACGTCTTGAGCAGTTCTTGCTTGTAAGCCTCGACGGCAGCAGGGCCAGCGACCTTGCCGAGCTTGTCCATCTTGGTGAATACGATGGCGAAGGGCACACCGTTCTCGCCAAGCCACTGGATGAACTCCATGTCAATCTTTTGGGGCTTGAGACGGCTGTCCACAAGCACGAACAAGTTGGTCATCTGCTCACGTCCCAGCACATAACCCTGAATCATGCGCCACAACTGGTCGCGGGCTTCCTTGCTGCGCTTGGCAAAGCCATAGCCCGGCAGATCGACGATATACCACTCGCCGTTGATGAGGAAATGGTTGATGAGCAAAGTCTTGCCCGGGGTAGCGCTGGTTTTGGCAAGCGCCTTACGTCCCGTGAGCATATTAATGAGCGACGACTTGCCCACGTTGCTTCGCCCGATGAAGGCATATTCAGGCAAAGTGGTGTCAGGGCACTTGCGGTAGTCGCTGTTACTGATCTTGAATTCGGCGGATTTGATGTTCATTGTTATTATAATGATTGAAGTTATTCTATAGTCTCAATATAAAAGGATACCGGCCTGAAGCCGTCGTTGCAGGAAATCATAGCCGAGTGGGGATTCTGCATCCACCCGTCAAAGAAATTCCCCTCGCCGCGCGCCAGAGCCTCGACAAAGGGACGCATCGACTCCCAAGCGCTCTCGCACATCCCTTCAGGACGCTTGCAGTCCACCGATGTGAACGTCTGTCCCATACAGATGTCGCAAGCATGCTCGATGGGATTCTCATATTGCTCCATCAAGTCGGTGTACACCGTCTGGCGCATGGCCGTGATGCGTACACGCTTCAACTCGGTTTTGCCATTATTCTCATTCATATCGGCAAAAGTACATAAAAATCACTGAACCACGGCCCTTAACGAGCAAAAAAGTAAAGTAGCCGAGGGTTGAATCAGGCAAAAACACGCGTGTTCATTGATGATGGCCGCCCGCAAGTAAAGCCATGCGAAACTGAAGCGATTTGCATATTATATACAGGAAATCTCATCTTTATCGTGTCGCAAAAACGCTATAATTGAAATCAGGCCATTTTTCGGTTTCAAAATGTAATTAATATTTGGGAATTAATATCATTTCGGTTATTTTTGTGCGAATTTTGCTAATTTGTGTTAAATTCAGTCATTTTTTACCGAAAAATTAGGTCTGAATAAAATATTGGCCTTATATTTGCATCGGTTTTCATGGTATTAGTTTTTAAGATTGAGGAAAATCGAGCATCGTGAGACCCGTAGATTTTCCAAAAATGTTTAAGGTTTATGTTAATGGTATTAGAAGGTTAATTAGTTAAAACAAGTCCTTGACTCGGTGTCAAGGACTTGCTTTTTATACCCTTCCCGCCAAATGCCGTAAAAAGGCGAAATGAAAGCCGATTTCAGCTTTATTTCGGGCAAAGTAAATAAAATGAATAAAAAAAGTGCGACATCATGGAAAATAGCAAAGAAATATAGTAACTTTGCAGATTAAAACTGAAACGAATGGACGCTCACGAGAAAAAACAGTTGCTGCTCGACTCCAGGTACCTGCGCATGACGCAGATTTGGGCCGAGAATTCCTATTGCCGCCGCCGTCAGGTGGGGGCGTTGCTGGTCAAGGACAAAATGATCATCAGCGACGGCTACAACGGCACGCCATCGGGCTTTGAGAATGTGTGCGAGGAGGGAGACCACTCCAAGCCCTACGTCCTGCATGCCGAGGCCAACGCCATCACCAAAGTGGCCCGCAGCAATAACAGCAGCGACGGCGCGACGCTCTATGTCACCACGTCGCCCTGCATGGAGTGCAGCAAACTCATCATCCAAGCCGGCATCCGCCGCGTCGTCTTCGGCGAGTATTACCGCATGCATGACGGCGTGGACCTGCTGTGCCGTGCCGGCATCGAGATTATCCACCTGTGGGAACGCGACGGCGAATACCATCCCGTGACACTCACCACCGAGACCAGTGAGAGCCATTTCCAGGAAGTGGAGAAATACCTTTTATCACAATCACGATAAACCATCACACACTGCTTTGCCACCGATGAAACCCAAATCGACTCGTCAACCCATTTGGTTGCCCATCGCCATATCATTGGCGGTGGTGGTGGGTCTATTCATTGGTAACCGCATCTCCCCTAACAACTATGCGGCAGACAACGACCGCAAGGTCAACGCCATCCTCAACCTCATCAACCAGGATTACGTTGACTCGACGAACATCAACGACCTCATCGAAATGAGCATCCCCGAGATTCTGAGCAATCTGGATCCTCACACGACCTACATGAGTGCCGAGGAGTTGAGGGCATCAGCCGAGAACGCCAGCGGCTCGATCAGCGATATAGGCATACAGTTTGAAATGACTAAAGACACCGCCATGGTGATTGAAGTCATACCCGGCAGCCCCAGTTCCAAGGCTGCCATCATGCCTGGCGACCTCATCTTGTCCATCAACGACGAGGACGTCACGGGAGGCAAAGCCAGCAAAGGCGCCATCGCCAAACAGCTGCGCGGCCCCAAGGGCAGCCAAGTGAAGCTGGGCATCAAGCGCCGCAACACTGCCAAGACCATGACCTTCAACGTCACTCGCGGCGACATCCCCGTCAACACGGTCGATGCCCACTACATGATTGACAAGAATACGGGCTACCTTAAGATTAACCAGTTCGGCCGCAATACATTCAAGGAGTTCCTCAGGGCGATGAAGAGCCTCGAGAGCGAGGGTGCCAGCCGCTACATCATCGACCTGCGCGGCAATGGTGGCGGCTTCATGGAGGTGGCATTGCGTATGGCAAACGAGTTCCTGCCCGCAGGCAAGCCCATCGTATATACCAAGGGCCGTTACAAACGTGACAGCAACGAGGCATGGAGTGAGGGCAACGGTTCCTTCCAGGATGCCGAGTTGGCAGTGCTCATTGACGAGTTCAGCGCCAGCGCCAGCGAAATCTTTGCAGGCGCCATGCAGGACAATGACCGCGGCCTTATCGTGGGTTGCCGCTCCTACGGCAAGGGACTTGTGCAAAAGGAGTTCATCCTGCCCGACAGCAGCGCCATACGCCTGACGACAGCCCGCTACTACACGCCCAGCGGCCGTTGCATTCAAAAGCTGTTCAAGCGTGGCGAGAACGAGGAGTATGACAACGAGCTGATGGAGCGCTACTTGCGTGGCGAGATGATCAACCCCGACAGCATCAAGTTTGACAAAAGCCAGATGTTCAAGACCGCGCATGGCCGCACCGTGTATGGCGGCGGTGGCATTATCCCTGACATCTTCGTTCCACTTGACAACGGCGGATTGAACAACTACTACAACGAGGTGGAGAGTGCCGGACTGTTGCACCAGTTCGCCTTCAACCTCTGCAACGACAATCGCCAAGGTCTGAGCAAGATGAGCGACTACAAGCAATTCCTGCGCATGGCGCCCAGTGACGAGTCCATCCTGAAGGACTTCGCCGATTTCGCCAGTGCCAACGGCATTGCCCCGCGCTGGTACTACATCAACCAGTCCCACGATATGATTGTGACGAAGATCAAGGCGCTGATTGCCCGTGAAATCTTCGGCAGCCAAGCATATTATCCTATCCTGAACCGCAACGACAAGACGGTCCAGACGGCCCTCAAAGCGCTGAATAAGCACAAGGCCGTCTTCCCGATCACCGAAACGTTGAACCTTAAGTCCATTGCCCAACAGCGCAACAGGATTGACAACTCACACCAGTCATTCACCAAGCAACACGCCTCAAGCCAGTTATGAAACAGCAGTCCACACGTCATCCCATCTGGTTACCGATTATCATCGCCCTGGCGGTGATTTCCGGCATCTATCTGGGCCGCCATTTCACCACCAGCAAGCCTGTTGCCGAGAATGACCGCAAGCTGAACGCGATTCTCAACCTCATTGCGCAGGACTATGTGGACACGACCAACCTCAAGGACCTCATTGAGATGAGCATCCCCGAGATATTGAGCAACCTGGACCCCCACACAAGCTATTTCACGGCTGAGGAGCTGAGAATCGCCACCGACGACCTAAACGGCTCGTTCAGCGGCATCGGCATCTCGTTTGTGCTGACAAATGACACCATTGGCGTCGTTGAGGTTATCCCCGGTGGTCCCAGCGAGAAAGTGGGCCTCATGGCAGGTGACCGTATCGTCACTATCGACGACTCGATTGCTACGGGAGACAAGATCACCAACGGCGAGGTGATGAAACGCCTGCGAGGCGCTAAAGGCAGTAAGGTAAAGCTTGGCATCAAACGCCAGAACACCGACAAAACATTGACTTTCACGGTGACGCGTGGTGACATCCCCGTCAACACCGTTGATGCCGCCTACATGCTCGACAATATCACCGGCTACATCAAGATTAACCAGTTCGGGCGACACACCTATGATGAATTCATCACCCAGATGGCAGGCCTTGCCGAGACAGGCGCTACGCGCTACATCATCGACCTACGCGGCAACGGTGGCGGATTCATGGAGATGGCTGTGCTCATGGTGAATGAGTTCCTGCCAGCCAATCAGCCCATCGTCTTCACCCGCGGCCGCGATAAGCGAAACGACAGCGAGGTGTGGAGTGACGGCAACGGCTCATTCCAGGAGGCCGAGGTGGCAGTGCTCATCGACGAGTTCAGCGCCAGCGCCAGCGAGATTTTTGCCGGCGCCCTGCAGGACAATGACCGCGGCCTGATTGTGGGCTGCCGCTCATTCGGCAAGGGTCTTGTACAAAAGGAGTTCGTCCTGCCCGACAGCAGTGCCCTGCGCCTGACTACCGCTCGCTATTACACGCCCAGTGGACGCTGCATCCAGAAAGATTACAAAGAGGGCATGCTCAACTATGAGAAGGAACTTGTGGACCGCTATATGAACGGCGAGCTGTACAGCCGCGACAGCATGAAGATAGACAAGAGCCAGATGTTCACCACACTGTATGGCCGCACCGTTTATGGCGGCGGAGGCATTGTGCCCGACATCTTTGTGGCGCGCGACACCACCGGCCTCACCAGCTACTATATCGAAGCCGCCAACGCCGGCCTGCTCCAGAGCTACGCCTTCAAGTACTGCGACAAGAATCGCGCCGCCTTGAGCAAGGCTGAGGACTACAAGCAGTTCTTGCAGATGGCTCCCAGCGACGAGGCCCTGCTCAAAGACTTTGCCGACTATGCCGCGGCCCATGGCGTCGTGCCCAGATGGTATTACATAAACCTGTCACGCGACGTGATTGTCACCAACGTCAAGGCTTTGATAGCTCGCGACATCCTAGGCAACCAGGCCTTCTACCCCATCCTGAACCGCAACGACAAGACCGTCCTCGCCGCCCTCAAGGCGCTGAACCAGCACAAGGCGGCATTCCCGATTACCGACTAAAAATCCAACAATAGACCACGATGAAAAGAAACCTGCCAATTTGGTTAACAATCGCCATCGCTCTGATTGCGTTTGCGGCAGGTTTACTCATTGACCGCCACTACTCGAGAACCACCTACAGGCCTGAAGTCAGCGACCCCAAGGTCAAAACGATTCTCGACCTTGTTGCCCAGGAATATGTGGACACTGTGAACCTGGACACCCTCATGGAGAGGAGCATCCCTTTCATCCTGAGAGGACTTGACCCCCACACCAGTTACTTTGATTCCAAAAATTCCAAGATCACTCGAGATCATCCCGATGGGGTCATCCCTGACATCGGCGCTGTCCTCATCGTCTTCAACGACACGATACGTGCTGAATGTATCGTTCCCGCAGGTCCAAGCGATGTAGCCGGCATCCAGCCTGGTGACTGTATTGTGAAGATTGACGGACAACCGACGGCCAACATCAAGAAATCTTTAGGTGAGGTCTACAAACTCCTAAGTGGGCCCAATGGCAGCACGATCAAACTGAGCGTACTACGTCATGGCTATCCCAATATTCTTGACTTCACCGTGACGCGCAACAGGATTGTAAAGAAAACCCTTGATTCCCACTACATGATTGACAAGTTCACGGGATACATCAAGGTCAACCAATTTGAGCGCAACACCCATAAAGAATTTTTGGAGGCTTTGACCCAGCTGCAAGCCCAAGGCGCCAAGCGCTTCATCATTGACCTGAGAGGCAATGGTGGAGGCTATATGGAAATTGCGATGCTCATGGCCAACGAGTTCCTGCCATCAGGACAACCTATCGTCTCCACACGCGGCAAGCGCAAGCAGTATAATCATCCTTACAACAGTAACGGGAAAGGAGCATTCCAGAATGTCGAGCTTGCAGTGCTTATCGACGAGTACAGCGCCAGCGCCAGTGAGGTTTTTGCAGGCGCCCTCCAGGATAATGACCGAGCGCTCATCGTGGGCCGGCGCTCCTTTGGCAAAGGTCTGGTTCAGAAGGATTTCATGTTGCCTGACAGCAGTGTCCTGCGTCTTGCGGTAGCCCGATACTATACGCCCAGCGGCCGCTGCATCCAGAAGGAATACAAAGGATATGACCTCAATCAATATATCGTGGAGCTGTTGGAACGATACAAGCACGGAGAAGCCTACAACAGTGACAGTATCCAGATTGACAAGAGTCAGAAATACACCACAGCCCACGGCCGCACGGTATATGGCGGTGGCGGCATCATCCCTGATATCTTTGTTGCACGAGACACGACAGGAATCACCAATTACTACATTGATGTGGAAAATGCGGGTCTGTTACAACGCTTCGCCTTCACCTATTGCGAGAAAAACCGCAAGACTCTTGAAAAAATGAGCGACTACAAGCAATTCTTGCGAACGACGCCGATCGACAATGACATCATTAAGGAATTTGCCGAATTTGCCGCTGAAGGCGGCATAGTTCCCAGATGGTACTACATCAACAAGTCCCGTGACCTGATTTTGACCAAAATTAAGGCAATTATCGCTCACGACATCTTCGGCCCAGAGGGTTATTCTGCCATTGTCAACCGTAGCGACAAGACCGTCCTCGCCGCCCTCAAGGCGCTGAACCAGCACAAGGCGGCATTCCCGATTACCAACTGACAGGGAAAGAAATATTTTCACGGATATTAGTGAATTTCGGCAGAAAATGCTTATCTTTGCCATTCAATGGCGAAGACAGGCTACACCGTGGCATAAAAACAAGAAAACTTCTTTGTTCTGCGCTCGATTTGCACTATCTTTGCCCAGAACTATCAGACGAAAAACCTAACCAACTAAATTGATAGATTATGGCAGATAAAACACCTACTCCGCACATCGGCGCCAAATACGGCGAGATTGCACCCACTGTGATTATGGCCGGCGACCCATTGCGCGCCAAAATGATGGCCGAACGTTTCCTCGAAAATCCCGTGCTCTACAACCAGGTGCGCGGCATGCTCGGATATACCGGCACGTATAAGGGTAAGCGAGTGTCGGTCCAGGGCCACGGCATGGGTATTCCCTCGATAGGCATTTATTCCTATGAGTTGTTCAACTTCTATGACGTGAAGACCATCATCCGCGTGGGATCGGCCGGCTCGATGCACCCCGACCTGCACATCGGTGACCTGGTGATGGCGATGGGTGCCTGCACCAACAGCGCATACGCCATGCAGTTCCATCTGCCCGGCATCTATGCACCGATTGCCGACTTCGGCCTGCTGCGCGCTGCCGTGGAGAAAGCCGAGGAACTGGGCTATCGCTACAAGGTGGGCAACGTCTATTCGTCAGACACCTTCTACGATGACAGCCCGGACACCGACCAGTGGCAAAAAATGGGTGTGCTTGCCGTCGAGATGGAGGCTCCCGCCCTATACATGAACGCCGCCCGCAGCGGTGCCCGCGCCCTGTGCCTGTGCACCATCAGCGACTCGCTGGTAACTGGTGAGGTGACCACTGCCGAAGAACGCCAGAATAACTTCACCCAGATGATGGACGTGGCATTCGGCATCATCTAAAAGAAAGAAAGGGAACATTATGGCTATGCTATCTCGAATCACCGAACTGTTTGAAATCGACTTTCCGGTGATTTCTGGCGGTATGGTTTGGTGCAGCGGATGGGAACTTGCTTCAGCCGTGAGCAACGCAGGTGGCCTGGGCCTGATTGGCGCCGGGTCTATGACCCCCGATGTGCTGAAGGAGCATATCATCAAATGCCGTGAAGCGACATGCTACGCCTTTGGCGTGAACGTGCCGCTGATGCGTCCACAAGCGGCTGAGCTGATGGAAGTCATTGCCGAGCAGAAGGTGCCTGTCGTGTTCACCTCGGCGGGCAGCCCCAAGAAATGGACCGAGTGGCTCCACAAGCGCGGCATCAAGGTGGCCCATGTGGTATCCTCGTCGGCATTTGCCGCCAAGTGCGAAGAAGCCGGAGTTGACGCCGTTGTCGCCGAAGGCTTTGAGGCCGGCGGACACAACGGCAAGGAAGAGACCACGACCATGTGCCTGATTCCAGCCGTAAGACGTGCCACCAGTCTGCCCCTGATCGCTGCCGGCGGAATTGCTACCGGCGACGCCATGCTGGCGGTGGAAGCTATGGGTGCTGACGGTGTGCAAATCGGCACCTTGTTCGCACTGACTCAAGAGAGCTCCGCCCACGAAAACTTCAAACGCTTGTGCCTTAACCTGAACGAGGGCGATACCCTGCTCCACTTCAGGAAACTCTCTCCCACCCGCCTGGTGAAAAACGGTTTCCAGACCGCCGTACAAGAGGCCGAAAACCGTGGTGCCACCGAAGACGAGTTACTGGAACTCATCGGCATCGGCAAGACCCGCACAGGCATTTTTGAAGGCGATGTCGAGAACGGAGAGCTGGAAATCGGCCAAGCTACCAGCTTGTTGAAAGGCCGCGAGATTGAACCCGTCGATGTTGTGATGCGCCGCTTTGTCGAGGAGTATTATGTTGCCCGCAAACAGCTCATCAACCAAGCGATGGAGGAGCAGATTTCAAGAAGAACTTTAATGTAAGAACAACTTAAACATTCACTTTAAAATTATAAAATCAAACAATTATGCCACAGTGGTTTGAGTGTAAGGTAAAATATGACCGCAATATGGAAAACGGTTCGATGAAGACCGTTTCTGAACCCTACCTTGTTGATGCCCTGTCCTTTACCGAGGCCGAGGCCCGCATCACCGACAAAATGC
This sequence comes from Muribaculaceae bacterium, assembly GCA_017427945.1. Classification (GTDB taxonomy): domain Bacteria; phylum Bacteroidota; class Bacteroidia; order Bacteroidales; family Muribaculaceae; genus Sodaliphilus. Next base: position 14,498 of record JAFRRT010000003.1, read on the forward strand.
AGCCCTACATCAGCGGTGAGTTCAAAGTTGATGCCGTGAAGCGTGTCAACCTGAGCGACATTTTCTATAATGATGACGGCGATCGCTGGTACAAAGTGAAAACCAACTTCATCACCATCGATGAGAAGACTGCCGTCGAAAAGCGCACTGCCAGCTACCAATTGGTACAGGCCAGCGACCTGAAGGGCGCACTTGCCATCTTCCTGGAAGGGATGCATGACACGATGGCCGATTTTGAGATTGCCTCAATTACCGAGACTCCGCTCATGGACGTTTTCCCCGCTGATCTTGACGAGACCCGCGCCGACCGTGAGGCGCGTCAGAAGGCACAGCAACAGGTGAAATAATTGCCATGGCAAGCATCAAAGAAAACCTCGAGCACGTAACGGCGCAGTTACCCAAAGGCGTCCAGTTGGTCGCGGTGTCAAAATTCCACCCTGTAGAGGAGCTGCGTGAAGCCTATGACGCTGGCCAACGCCTGTTTGGCGAAAACCGTGTCCAAGAACTGGTTGCCAAAGCCCCGCAACTGCCCGAGAACATCCGCTGGCATTTCATCGGTCACCTGCAAAAGAACAAGGTGCGCATGCTCATGCCGCACGTGAGCGTGATAGAGAGTGTGGACAGCGTGAAACTGCTACAACTCATCGAGAAAGAGGCCTCACGCATCGACCGCACTGTCGAGGTGTTGCTACAACTACATGTGGCTCAGGAGGAGACCAAGAGCGGCTTTAGCATCGATGAGGTGCTCGAAGCCGCCGAAGCGGGAGAACTGACCGAGAACCTGCCTCACGTGCGCGTGTGCGGTGTGATGGCGATGGCTTCGCTCACCGATGACATGGAGCAGGTGGCACGGGAGTTTGACCTTGTGCGCCGCACCTACTGTACGTTGAAGGACGGCTGCTTTGACGAGAGTCCCTACTTCAACCACCTGAGCATGGGGATGAGCGACGACTGGCCAGTAGCCGTCAAGTACGGAGCAACACTCGTTCGCATCGGCACAGCGGTTTTCGGCCCACGAAAATACTGACTTACTACAAAAAAATCAGTGAAATACGGCATTTTCAAAAATAATGTCGTATTTTTGCAAAAAATATGACAGAAACTAACATTATTAACAACTAATCATAATCAAGATGACTCAAGAAAAGAAAAATGGAGCATTGGTGTCAATCATTGCCATGATGTTCCTCTTTGCTATGATTGCGTTTGTAACCAACATGGCAGCACCATTCGGCACCATCTGGGACGACCATTACAGCTGGGCCGGCATGATGGGCAACATGATGAATTTCGCGGCCTACCTGTTCATGGGTATTCCCGCCGGTATCCTCATCACTAAAATCGGCTACAAAAAGACAGCCTTGTTGGCCTTGGCTCTCGGTTTTATCGGCATGGCAGTCCAGTATCTGTCAAGTACGATGAATGCAGAGCAGATCAGCACTTATGTGATTTACCTGATCGGTGCTTTCATCTGCGGTTTTTGCGTCTGCATTCTCAACACGGTCGTTAACCCGATGCTCAACCAGTTGGGCGGCGGCGGCAATCGCGGCAATCAGCTGATTCAGACCGGTGGCTCACTCAATTCATTGGCAGCAACGCTGACCCCTATGCTGGTAGGCATGCTGATTGGCGAGACTGTCGAGAAGACCACCATGGAGTCGGTACAACCGCTGCTGCTTATCGCCATGGCCATCTTCGCCGTTTCATTCTGCATCATCTACTTCACTAAGCTGCAGGAGCCTGAGACCGAAGCCCAGAACGTGATGGAAGGCGTGAAAGGTGCGCTGAGTTATCGTCACCTCGTGCTCGGCATCATCGCTATCTTCTTCTATGTGGGTATCGAGGTTGGCATCCCTGGCCAGTTGCTGTTCTATCTTACAGAGCCCGTTGCCGAGGGCGGCGTGCTCGGAAGCGCCCCCATTGCCGGTACTATCGCAGGCATTTACTGGCTGCTCATGCTCGTTGGCCGTTTCAGCAGTTCGCTCATTTCGGGTAAGGTATCTCCCCGCACCCAGTTGATTTGCACCACGACACTCGCCATTATCCTGTTGCTGATTGCCATCTTCATGCCTGAGGATGTCAAGATGACGCTTAAGGGCGCCGAGGTACCTGTCAAGGTGCTGTTCATCATCCTGTGCGGTATCTGCACTTCGGTCATGTGGGGTGTTGTATTCAATCTCGCTACCGAAGGCTTGGGCAAATTCACTGCTGCCGCATCCGGTCTGTTCATGACGATGGTTGTCGGTGGTGGCGTGATGCCGCTCATCCAGAACTTCATGGCCGAGAAGGTGGGTGACATCCAGAGCTATTGGCTGGTTATTGCCATGCTTGCCTATATGTTGTTCTATGCACTCGTCGGCAGCAAGCCAAGCAAGAAAGCCGAATAATTGTCATTAACTGATAATCAACCTACTAAATGTGGCAATGCGTTGACGGCATTGCCACATTTATTTTTTTGTCAATAAAATGTTTGCAAATCATACTCATTATATTAAAAAAATGAAGTATTTTTGTAGCATACTATATAAAAACCTCACAATAATTTAAAATATGATGGATTCCAAGTTGATGACACGCGCGGCAGATAACATCCGCATCCTTGCCGCCTCGATGGTCGAGCAAGCCAAATCAGGACACCCCGGTGGTGCCATGGGTGGAGCCGACTACGTCAATGTACTGTTCTCTAAGTACATAGTTACTGACCCTGATGATCCCACATGGTTCGCCCGTGACCGCTTCTTCCTGGATCCCGGCCACATGTCGCCCATGCTCTATAGTGTGCTGCATTTGGCAGGCCGTTACACGACCGATGACCTTAAGGCTTTCCGTTCCTGGGGCAGCATTACGCCCGGTCATCCCGAGCTCGATGTGGAGCATGGTGTTGAAAATACATCTGGCCCGTTGGGACAAGGTCATGTAATGGCCGTGGGATGTGCCATTGCCGAACGCTTCATCGCAACACATTACAGCGAGGTGTTTGCCCACAAGACCTACGCCTTCATCAGTGACGGCGGCGTGCAAGAGGGCATCTCTCAGGAGGCCGCCCGCATTGCCGGCTATCTGGGGCTGAGCAACCTCATCATGTTCTATGACAGTAACACGGTGCAGCTCTCGACCGACTGCGATGCCGTAAGCAACGAGGACAGCGCCATGAAATACCGTGCATGGAACTGGAACGTCATCGAGTGTGACGGCACCGACCCCGCCGCACTTGCCGGAGCCCTTGATAAAGCTCTTGCCGAGACCGAGCGTCCCACCATCATCATCGGCCACACCATCATGGGCCGCGGTGCCGTGACAGCTGAAGGTGAGAACTTCGAGGGCAAATGCAGCACCCACGGCAACCCGCTGAGCAAGTCGGGTGCCGACTATGACAAAACCATCGAGCATCTGGGCGGCAATCCCGAGAATCCATGGGTTGTCTTCCCCGAAGTCGCCGAGTTATATGCCCAGCGTGCCAATGAACAACGCGAACTGGTTGCTCATCGCAAACGCGATATCGAAGCTTGGGCCCTGCAGAATCCCGAGGCGATGAAGCGCTTGCAGGACTATATCGACGGCAAAGCGCCTCAAGTGGACTATGCCACCATCGAGCACAAGCCCGGCATTGCCACCCGTGCAGCCAGCGCCAACGTTCTCGCCACCCTTGCAAAGGATGTGGAGAACATGATTGTCTCGTCGGCCGACCTCGCCAACAGTGACAAGACCGACGGATTCCTCAAGGTGCGCGGCGCGTTCAAGCGTCATGACTTCAACGGCGCGTTCCTGCATGCGGGAGTTTCGGAACTCGCCATGGCCGCTATCATTAACGGTATGGCCCTGCATGGTGGCGTGATTGCCGCCTGCGGCACGTTCTTCGTCTTCAGCGACTACATCAAACCCGCTGCCCGCCTGTCGGCGCTGATGGAGTTGCCCGTCAAATTCATCTGGACCCACGACGCCTTCCGCGTGGGTGAGGACGGACCCACCCACGAACCCGTAGAGCAGGAAGCACAGATCCGCCTGATGGAAGAATTGCAGAACCATCATGGCCGCAACAGTATGCTTGTGCTGCGCCCCGCCGATGCCGCCGAGACCTCGGTAGCATGGAAAATGGCGATGGAGAACAACCTCACCCCAACAGCACTTATCCTCTCGCGTCAAAACATCGAGGATCTGCCTTCGGCATCGGGCAACCGTTATGCCGACGCACTGGGAGCCGAGCGAGGCGGTTATATCGTCATCAAGCAGGAGAAACCCGACATCGTGCTTGTGGGTAACGGCTCGGAGGTGGCCACACTGGTTGCAGCCAATGCCATCATCTGCGAGAAGGGCATGAAGGCCCAAGTGGTGTCAGTACCCTCTATCGGCCTGTTCCTTAATCAGGAAGCCGGTTACCGCAACGAGGTGATTCCGTGCGGCGTGCCCACCTTCGGTCTCACGTCTGGACTGCCTTCGACACTGCAGCGCGTAATTCCCGCCGGAACCATCTTCGGACTCGATCACTTTGGTGCCTCGGCACCCTATAAAGTGCTTGACGAGAAGTTCGGCTTCACGCCCGAAAATGTCGCAAATAAGATTCTTGAGATGTTCAAAAAAGCATAATCGCTGATGCACTATCAAAAGCAATTGTACAGATTTTTTATACTTGTTAAAAAATATTTTTGAAAAAGTTTTCACGGAAACAATTATTTTTGTACTTTTGCAAATTATAACAATCGTGTTTAAACTTAAAGAAGAGTATATCAAACATTTAAACTATAGCACATATATGAAAAAGGTTTTATTATTGATTCTCCTTTGTGTTTCCTTAGCTCCGAGTTTCTCGAACGCACAAGAGGTTGTTTACGTTGAGGACCCCTCACAGGGTTACCTGTTCAATCGCATGAGGGACAATTGGTTTATCGACGCTGAAGGTGGTGTTGGTTTGCTCATGTCTCCCTATGATGCTAATGCTCCTTTTGGCAAGAGAATTGGTGCCAAGGTTAACCTCCACATCGGTAAGTGGTTCTCACCGCTCATCGGTTTACGTTTTGGTGGTGACTTCGAACAGCTTAAGGGTTGTACCTGGACTGGTAACTATGCAGCCCTGGGTTACCGCAACTGGCCCGAAATGTACAAGGACGGCAAATATGCCCCCACGCATTTCAACGATGCTGGTTTGACTGGTGATGTTCTGTTCAATGTTTCGAACTGGCTGGTAGGCTACAAGCCTCACCGTTTCTACAACGCCATTTTCTACGTTGGTTTGGATGCTAACTGGGTATATGCCCGCTCTGGCGCCCGTCCCGTTTCTCACGGCAAGTGGAAATATGGTGCTAACGATGATGAGGACCACAGTCGTAACTACAGCCTCCACGCTGGTTTGCTCAATGCATTTGCACTCAGCAAGAAGTTTGACCTCTTGCTCGACGCCCGCTTCGACTTCATGCAGGAGCACACCGACGGTGCTGGTATGGGTTACAGGACCTGGAACGAGTATCCCAGTTTGATGGTCGGTATTAGCTACAAGATCGGCAAGAGCGAGTGGAACGCTCCCGTACAGGCCCAGTGCCCCGAGTGGAGATACACCGACGCCGAGGGTGATGACTTGACCGCCAACCTGAACGATGCAAACCGTCGCATCAGCGACCTCGAGAACCAGCTGCGCAAGTGCTTGGAGAAGAAAGCCGAGCCCAACTCGCTCACTCCTGGTGCAATTCCCGAGGCTCCTCTCGCTACCATCTACTTCCCCATCAACCGCACTGAGGTTCTTGGCGTACAGCGCAACGTCCTCGATGCCGTTTCTGAGGTGATGAAGAACGAGAACCGCAACTACCTGCTCACTGGTTGGGCTGACAACTACACCGGTAACGACCAAATCAACGTGCGTCTGCGCAAGGGTCGTGTAGCTACCGTGAAGAAAGAGCTCATCAAGAAGGGTGTTGCTGAGAGCCGTCTGGAAACCGAAATCAACAACGGCGAGCTGACCGATTATGGTCCCAAGTGCGCATCACTTGACCGCGCCGTGACGATTCACCGCAAGTAATTCTCAACGAGAATAAAAGCTATAAAAGATGTCTCACTATGCTTTGGTGGGACATCTTTTATTGTCTATAAAACGATAGATTAAACCCAAAGAGAGCCCCATGGCCTCCCTGTCAGGCAAAGATACACTGCTGAAGCTCATCCGCGACGGGCAACCCTTGTCATTCCAGCAACGGTTGTCCCTCACGGTCACGTTGAGTCTGCCCGCTATCCTTGCCAATGCTTCGGCAGTGGTGATGCAGTTCATCGATGCAGCGATGGTGGGACAGCTTGGCGCTGATGATTCGGCGTCGGTGGGGCTGATGGGTGCCACATCATGGCTCTTTGAGGGCGTGTTGAGCGCCTTTGCAGCAGGATATGCCGTACAGGTAGCACATCTGCTGGGTGCTAAACGCAATGCCGACGCGCGGCAGTTGGTCCGTCAGGCCATTGTGGTATGTCTCATCTTCAGTTTGCTGATGGCGGGCCTTGGGTTGGCCTTGTGCGGTCCCCTACCCGTCTGGCTGGGTGCTGAGCCACACATTAGGGGCAATGCCACACTCTACTTCGGCACCTTCATGCTGTTTGTCCCGTTCTTCATGCTCGACATTATGGCAAGTTCCCTGCTGCGCAGCAGCGGCAATATGCGCATTCCCAGTGCACTCAACATCCTGATGTGTGTGCTGGACGTGGTGTTCAACTTTTTCCTCATCTTCCCCACCCGCGAGATTACTGTGTTCGGGCAAGCCATGATCATGCCCGGTGCGGGCTTAGGGGTCGTGGGAGCCGCCTTAGGAACTGCCAGCGCAGGTCTCGTGATTTCGATGCTCATGATGTATTACCTCGTGTTCCGTTCCCGCGAGCTCAAGCTCACAACCGACCGAGGTTCGTTCAAACCCGCGTGGGAACCGTTCAAGAAATCCATCAAGATTTCCTCACCCATGGGATTACAGCACATCATGATGTGTACTGCCTTGATTGTCATCACAGGCATCGTCGCGCCGCTTGGCAGCATTGCGCTAGCGACAAACTCATTCGGCATCACTGCTGAGAGCCTATGCTACATGTCGGGCTATGGTATTGCCGATGCTGCGACGACGCTTGTCGGGCAAAGCCTTGGCGCCCGCCGTGAGAGCCTTGCAAGAAGTTTCGCATGGATTTCGGTTCTCTCAGGCATGGTCATCATGGGTCTGTTAGCTACACTGATGTTCACCTTCGTCACTGAGTTGATGGGTTTGATGTCACCAGTGCCCGAAGTGGTCGAACTGGGTGCCCGTTGCCTGCGTGTAGAAGCCTGGGCCGAGCCGTTGTTCGCGGCATCAATCATCGGCTATGGCGTGTTTGTGGGGGCCGGTTACACACTGGCACCTTGCGGCATCAACCTGGTGTGCCTGTGGGTCGTAAGACTGGGCTTGTCTGCCCTTTTGGTGAAATCGATGGGCTTGTATGGCGTATGGATGGCTATGGCAATAGAATTGTGTGTGCGTGGCCTGATTTACCTGTTGTGGCTCAACTCCAAGCGTTGGATGAGAACGGTCATTGACTGACGGGCGTGCGCTTGAACTTCTCGGCCATGATGACGCCCGCCAAGATGAGCGCACAGCCGATATATGCCACCGCATTAGTCCGCTCTCCGAACCAGATGGCGGCCGAAATCATCGAGATGATAGGACTCAAGTAGAAATAATTGCTCGCCCTCACAGCGCCAATGCGCTTGACGGTAATGCCCCAAATGAAGTAGGCCGCCAGCGAACAAATCAATCCCAGATAAAGCAGGTTTCCCCACACTTCAGGCTGCCTCAACAGCTGCAAATCGAGATGATTGCCCTCCAGAGCCAGAAAAGGCAATGCCGACAATACGCCATAGAAAAACAGCTTGCGTGTGATAAACAAGGTCGTATAAGTGCGGTTCAGCCGCTTCAGCGCCATCGAATAAAACGCCCATACAAACGCCGCCAATAATGCGAGCAAATCACCCAAAATGCTGTCGCCCCATACGAAACCGTCCTTCAGGGCCAGCATCACCGAGCCAATGAAAGCGATGACCATACCCACGAACGTCATGAACGTGATGCGCTCGTCACGGTAGAAAATCGCACCCATCAAAGCCGTTGTCAACGGTGCAGTACTTACCAACACCGCCACATCACTGATGAGCGTCAGCTCCAACGCCGTGTTCTCAGCGATGAAATAGGCCGAGCCGCCGGCCACACCGCACACCACAAACAACAGTTCGTCGCGCCAGCCACAATACTTCACCTTGAAGCGGCAAACTACCAGCAGCGACAGGTAGGCAATGGTGAAACGGGCCACAAAAATCTCGGTGGGTGTCAGACCGGCATCAAGCAGCACCCTGGTATTGAGAAATGAGATTCCCCACACCAGAATCATGGCAAAAGCCGCCACATGATACCAAAAGTCGCTATGCTTGTGTCCCATCAGAATTTGCCGCAAAATTACAAAAATGAAGTGAAAATGTAGTACTTTTGCCCATAGAAATGGACAAAACAGAGTTTTTGACATATCTGACGGACCATAACACCGAGGAGCTGAGTCTTATTCAAGGGGCACCCGTGTTGGTGGCACTGAGCGGCGGAGCTGACTCAGTAGCACTGTTGCGTGCATTGCTGGAGCGGGGCATTGCCTGTCGTGCCGCTCACTGCAACTTCCACCTGCGGGGCGAGGAGTCGATGCGCGATGAGCGCTTCGTGCGCGACCTGTGCCAACGCCTTGACGTGCCACTTGTGGTCAAGGACTTTGATGTGGCAGCTTATCAACAGACTTATGGCGGCTCCATCGAGATGGCCTGTCGGGAACTTCGCTACTCTTGGTTCGAGCAGGAGCGCGTAGAACAAAAATGTGCCCTGATTGCGGTGGCACACCATGACGACGATCAGGTAGAGACATTCTTCCTGAATCTGCTGCGTGGCACTGGAACACGAGGGCTGGCAGGCATGGAACGGCTGAGCGGCCACATCTGGCGCCCGTTTTTGGGCATCTCGCGAAACGATATCCTTGATTATTTGAAGAGCGTTGGGCAGGACTATGTGACCGACAGCACCAATGACGAGAATGATTTTCGACGCAACCGCCTGCGCAACATCGTGCTCCCCGTTATCGAACAGCAGTTCCCCAACGGGCGGGAGCGCATCCTCGTCACGATGAAAAACCTGGCAAGCGATCGAGACCTGCTTGCCAACCTCGCCGCCCAGGTACTGCCCGACGAGCGCCATTACAGCATTAAAACGCTGCTTTCCATGTCCGACCCCACGACCTTGCTTTATCACCGTATCCGCCACTTGGGTTTTAATCGCGATCAGTGCTTCCAGGCGGTATCTGCAGCACAGCATGAGCACAGCGGGCGTTGGTTCCTGGGAAAGGATAATTATGTGATGCACGTCAATCGCCATACGATTGATATCGAGATTGAGGGCGGTGACAACGATGTCGAAATCCCCATTGACCTGACGCATGATGTAATAACGCCTGTGAACATCACGGTGTCGAGCAACAATGCCCCTTTCTCGCCGCTGATGTGCGACGGCAAGCGAAAGGTTGCATTTAATAATAATGTGCTACGTTGCGAGCGCATCGTCCTGCGCCACTGGCGGCAAGGCGACCGCTTCAAACCCTTCGGACTGAAAGGCAGCAAACTTGTGAGTGACCTGTTCGCCGACCTCAAACTGGACCACGCCGACAAACGCAACACCTGGCTCTTGGAAGCCGACGGAGAAATCCTGTGGGTGCTGGGACATCGAGCTTCTGCACTCTACCCTGTTACACCCGAATCACAGGATTATCTGTTGCTCCAACTTTAAAATTTCAGCAAAAAATTTGCACAAAACGAAAGATGGCAGTACCTTTGCAGCCCAAATGAGTGTCTTTGCATGGCAAATTCACTTTCGGAGAGATGGCAGAGTGGTCGAATGCGGCGGTCTTGAAAACCGTTGAGGCTAACTACCTCCAGGGGTTCGAATCCCTTTCTCTCCGCATTTTTTTGCCCGTTTCTAAAGGGCAATTTATGCAGGTATGGTCCTGTAGCTCAGCTGGATAGAGCAACAGCCTTCTAAGCTGTGGGTCTTGGGTTCGAATCCCAACAGGATCACGCTTCCAA
>JAFRRT010000038.1 GCA_017427945.1 Muribaculaceae bacterium
CTATGCTAAGGATTATCAGGGATTCTTCACGAGAATCATCAGTAAAGTGAGCGCCTTTACTGTTTCACAATACATCAACAAGATTAATCACAAGCCCATCGGCAGGATCAAGTATGCGCTCGCTTAATCCCGCCAACGGGTGTTAAATGTATGTAATTTACTACTTGAGTTTTTCTAGCAATTTGGTGGCCCGGTTCACCAATTCCTCAACTGTGCCATGGTCGATGAGTTCATTCAACTCCTTGATAGCACTTTCCTTCTCTCCCGCTTTGAGATAAGCCAGGGCTTTGTACCAATGTGTGCAGTCCTCATAGTTTGATTGCGTCTCTTTCACGGCGTCCTCGTCAGCGGCACCCTTTGGCTCATCTTTTGCAATCGGCCACGCTATTTTGTCGATGTCTTCAACCACGGCCATCATGTCTTTACTGTCGTTCCGCTGGAGTTGTTTTCTGATATCGGCAAAAGCATCTGGCTCGGAATCAAAAGGCGTGTTATATTCATTGGCAATGTCGGCAAGTGTAGGCTCGGCTGGAGTCTTTGTTACATTGCTTTTCACTTTCTTAGTTTTTTCAGCCTGTGCCATGGGAGGCGTTTTAATGTTGCGGGTGGGGTACAGTTCGTGTATTCCCACTGCAAGAGCCACAAGCGCGGCAATTCCAGCGGCCCAATGCATCAATGATTTAAATGGTTTACGGCCCTGGGCGGCTTTCTTGAACTGTCGTTCATCCATTTGTTTGATGGTATCAAGTTGTGCTTGGCCTTCACGACGCATGCCTTCTTTAGCAATGCCTTGGACGAGCATGGAAGTAGTCACCAAACGCTCACGCAGTTCCTGGTTATTATCTACATCCTGTTCAAAAACCAAACGTTCGTCATCGGTCATCTGGTTACGCAGGTAGCGGTCGATGCGCTCGTCATATTCAATATATCTTTCTTCTCTTGTCATGATCTTAATTGATTGCGGATTTCTTCCATTGCTGTTTTTAATTTGGTCATACAACGACTTTTCTGCGATTTGGCCACATCTTTTCCCGAGTAATTCAGCTCTTCGGCGATTTCTTTCATTGTCTTGCCCTCCCAGTAGTAGGCCCAAAGGATGCTTCTGCAGGGTTCGGTCATATGCTCGACAATATCAAGAACTGCATTCTGGAGTTGTGCACTCTCTGTGTCGTTCTCCGTGTCATGCCATCTGCTGACGGCCTCTCGGGCTCTTGCGATAGCTACTGGATCTGGAACGTCATCTTCATCCTGAGAAAAAGGCATGGCGGTTGCGATTGTAGACTGTTTGCTTTTTTTCTTTTTGGCGATATTTTTTACAAAGCCAATGACCAAGGTGGACAGGTTACTGGTCAGCTCGGTCAGGGTGCCCTCGTGGACTCTGTTGTACATAGTCATCATCGCTTCCTGAACCAAGTCCTCACATTCGTCATTTGAGGCCCAGTCTGAGTAATGATTCAGTGCAAAACGCAACGCCTTGTCTCGTGCGTCACTGAGGAATTTGTCATCTATTATAAACGGTACTACAGGCATTGTTGTAATCATTTGTCGATGACAAAAGTAGCACTATTTTTGACTCGTTGCAAATTTGAGTTGCTATTGTTGTTTTGTCTTTTTGAGGTTTATGCCAAGAATATCGAAAAGGTAAACATGAAGAATTTTTTTTTGTGATGTTTTTTTATTTGGCGGCAAAAGTAGATTGGGATGGTTTTTCTTTTGATGCATGGGATTTTTTGATTATTTTTGCGTCATCATAACCGATGCGAAAATGGGACATTCTGTGCTCATCAACAATAAAGAATTTACTTAGTTTAACCCTTAAATAATTGAAGTGATGAAAAAGTTCTACATGATTCTTGCAGTCCTTGCTGCAGTGACAATGACGGCCCATGCCGAGTTTTATGGCTGGATTGAGGTGGGCGACTTTTACAACCCCACCCAGACTTACAACGGCTCCTACTTTGATATGGCACCGACCAATTTCTATTTGGCTCATACCGGTGCCCAGATGATTTACACGCCCGACCTGCTGACCGGCATGAAAGGCAAGGAGGGTATTCAAATCGAGTACTTTAATTTCATGTTCCACGGTGAATCGTACGAAGAGATTATCCGCAATGTCAAGGTTTATCTTCAGGAGACCGATGCCACCGAGTTTGCCGTCAATGAAAATGGCGTGAAGCAATTCTTCGACTTGGGCGAACTTGTCGCCGAGGGCCAGTATGACATTGAGTTGATTGAGTTCTATGGCGAGGACCAGGGGCTGGCCATAGAGATTGAGGAACCGTTTACCTTGACGCTGGGCAAGAGCCTGCTGGTGACCATCGTCTTTGACGCTGAGGATGACGACAACTGCACGATGGGCAGCGACTACGCACCGTTCTATACCTCGGGCATCCGTGGCAAGGCGATGACCTACACTAACAACTGGACGAGCTTTGTGGATTATGCAATGGGCCCGAATTTCCCCAACGCCACCGCCATACTGGGTTGCGGCACCAACGTTGAACTGCCTGTTACCGAGATAGGTTACAGCTATGTGCGGATGCGGGGCGACGTGAACAATGACGGCAACATCAACATTGCTGACGTGACGACGCTCATCGACATGCTGCTGGGCTCTGACGTCGGTTTTGCAGTGAATGCCGATGTCAACGCCGATAACAACGTTAACATCGCCGACGTGACGACACTCATCGACATGCTGCTGAGCAACAATTAACAGGCTAACACTGTTTAAGCATCCTATACGACCATATCCCTCGTGCCCATCATCGGTGTGAGGGATATGGTTTTTATCGACTTGCGGGAAATGGTGGGGTAAGGATTTGTGGGGGCGGCTTTTTTGTTGTACTTTAGCGGGCGAAATGAAGAAATTCTTTAACAACATAGCGTTTTGGGTGCTTTACGGCACATGGTACGGGCTGTCGCTGCTGCCGATGTGGATACACTATCTGTTCAGCGACGTGCTGTTTGTGTTTGTCGCTTATGTGTTGCGGTACCGCCATCGCGTGATAGACAAGAACCTGAGCACCGCCTATCCCGACAAAAGCGAGAAAGAGGTGAAAAAGCTGCGGACGCAGTTCTACCGCCACTTCTGCGACATCTTGGTCGAGACGGTGAAGTACACGTCCATCACCGATAAGAACATCATGCGCCGCATGACGTTTGCGGGAGCCGACAAGGTGGCCGAGATTCTCAACAGCGGCCAGTCTATCGCGCTGCTGCTGGGACACTACGGCAACTGGGAATGGGTGTCCTCGCTCGTGTTGTGGGTGCGTCCGCTGATTACCAACAATACTGTCATGGGACAGATTTACCATCCGCTTGAGAACGAGGTCATCAACCGCGTTGTGCTGAAGGCTCGCGACCGTATGAAATCGGACAGCGTGGCAATGAAGGAGACGCTGCGATGGATTATCGGCAACAAGCGTGAGGGCCGCCCCACGATACTGGGGTACATCAACGACCAGGTGCCTAAGTGGGAGAACATCCACCACTGGCTCACCTTCCTTAATCATCCCGATACTCCTGTGTTCACCGGCATCGAGAGAATCGTGCACTCCCAAAACCAAGCCGTAGTCTATGTAGATGTCAAGCACGTGGGACGCGGACGCTATGAATGCGAGTTCCAGGTCATCACGCGCGACCCGTCCACAATGGGCGAGTTTGAGTTGACCGACATCTACTTCAAGTGCATGGAGCAGACCATCAACCGTGCACCGCAGTACTGGCTGTGGAGCCATAACCGATGGAAACGCACGCGCGAGGAGTTTGACCGCCGTTTCAAGGTCGTGAACGGCAGGGTAGTGGAGAAGTAGGCTTTAGGAGTTTGATTTTTGACTTAAACAAAAAAACTAAAGGTTAAAAGCTAAAAGCTAAAAGCTTTTTTACTACCTTTGCCAATCAATTAGACTAATTAACTCACATCTTAATATTTTAACTCACAAATCATGAACCGATTATCGGACCGAATCAACGCACTGGCACCGAGTGCCACCCTTGCCATGTCACAAAAGAGCAGCGAGCTGCGTGCTCAAGGCGTGGACGTCATCAACCTCTCGGTAGGAGAACCCGACTTCTTCACTCCCGACCACATCAAGGCTGCCGCCAAGAAGGCCGTTGACGACAACTTCTCGTTCTATTCTCCCGTGCCCGGATATCTCTCGCTGCTTCAAGCAGTCAGTGATAAACTGCGTCGCGAGAACGGACTCAATTACACGACCGACCAGATTGTCATCGGTAATGGTGCCAAGCATGAGCTTTGCAATGCTATCATGGCGCTTGTCAACCCTGGCGACGAGGTGATTATTCCCACCCCCGCATGGGTTAGCTATGTGCAGATGGTGAATCTGGCCGGTGGTAAGAGCGTGTTGCTGCCCTCGAGCATGGAGAAGAACTTCAAGGTGACTGCCGCCGATCTGGAAGCCGTCATGACCGACAAGACGCGTCTCATCATCGTGTGCTCGCCCAGTAACCCCAGCGGTGCCATCTATAACCATGAGGAACTCAAGGCAATCGCCGAAATGCTTACCCGTCATCCTGATGTGATGGTCATTGCCGACGAGATTTATGAGCACATCAACTATGTGGGCCGTCATGAGTCGCTGGCTCAGTTTGAGGCCATCAAGGACCAGGTGGTTATCGTCAATGGTGTGTCCAAGTCCTATGCCATGACCGGTTACCGCATCGGTTACATCGCTGCTCCCTTGTGGGTTGCCAAGGCCGTGACCAAGATGCAGGGCCAATATACCAGCGGCGTTTCGTCGATTGCCCAGAAGGCTGCCGAGGCTGCCTATAACGGTCCTCAGGATTGCGTCGAGGAGATGCGTATCGCCTTCCAGCGTCGCCGTGACCTTATCGTGGGTCTGCTGCAACAGATTCCCGGCTTAGAACTGAACATGCCCGATGGTGCCTTCTATGCCTTCCCCAGGGTAGAACACTATTATGGCAAGCGCTACGGCGACACCGTCATCAACGATGACAATGACCTAGCACTCTACTTGCTCAACGAGGCTCATGTCGCCACGGTTGCCGGTAGCGCCTTCTGCTGCCCGGGCTACATCCGCTTGAGCTACGCCACCAGCGACGAGAACCTGTGCGAAGCCGCCAAACGCATCGCCGAGGCCCTCGCAAAGCTCTCCTGATGTGAGGCTTTAGGTCTCGAGTGAGATCTCAGAGATTGATTTCTTTTAATTCGACAATAATTAAGGAGACGCAATACCTTGCGTCTCCTTAATATTATTTCCTAACCCCTAACTCCTGTATTCCAACCGGTGGGGGTAGTTGTTGCGTTGGGATTCGAAGTCGGTGGGGTTGGTTTTCAGGCGGGTGGTGTCTGCAAGGATGTCGTAGCTGGCGGCGATGCCGTAGAGGGTTACCTGTGCCGCGCCTGTGGCGGGGCTGTCGATTGTCGGGATGGGGATGTTCCAGCCGAAGTGTTCGTTGAGGGCTTTTAACATCATGGCAGTGCCTCGCAGCTTGCCCTCGCGGCTGTAGCCCGCGATGTGGGGCGTCGCGACAATGGCTTTTTCCAGTAAAGGTAGGGAGATGTTGGGCTCGTTCTCCCAGCAGTCGAGGGCTATGTCGCCATGCCAACTAAGCAGGGCGGCATTGTCGGCAACGGCTCCGCGGGAGGCATTGAGCAGCAGTCGGCAACGCATCAGGCCATCAAGAAAAGCCTGGTTGCACAGGTGCCAGGTAGGCCACTGGCCGTCACGGGTGAGCGGTGTGTGGAAAGTGATGATGTCGCAACGATGCTGCAACTCCTCGAGCGAGGAGAAAATGTCATCAAAAGAGCTGTCCCTATTTTCCCGGGGCGGGTCATTGAGGAGGGCTGTGAAGCCCAGTTGTGAAGTCCAGCGGGCAACGATGGAGCCGATGTGTCCCACGCCGACGATGCCTAGGGTAAGGCCATCGGGTGAGGAGATATTCTGCTGACGCATCCAAGCAGCAATAGCACAGAATACCCATTGTGCCACGGCAGGGGCATTACAGCCGGGGGCGTTGCGCACGGTGATGCCGTGGCTGGAACAGTAGTCGAGGTCTATGTGGTCGGTGCCGATGGTCGCCGAGCCGATGAACTGCACACGGCTGCCGTCGAGCAGGGCGGCATTGCAGCGCGTGCGAGTGCGCACAATGAGCGCATCGGCGTCACGCACGGCCACAGCCGTGATATCGCCTGGCTCTAAATAATCGACCCGTGCGAAAGGCTCGATTAGTCCTTGGATGTGCGGGATATGGCTATCAACAACGACTCTCACGGCCTTACTAGATTAACTGCCGCCACAGCGATGCAGGCGACAACAAACAATATCATGAACACATAGCGGTGACCAAAGGAAGAACGCAAGGTGTGGGCCTGAGCCACTTGTAGCGCCACCAACAGGTTAAGCAGCGGCAGGAATACCGCTAGGTCATGGTAATCCACTCCCAAGGCGATGACCGTTATCACGAGCAAAACCATCAGGAAGATGTTATAGACACGCGTCTGCACCCTGTATTTGAGGATGGTGAACAGATTCATTACTGCCAGAGTGATGCCTCCAACCGCTGTCGCTGCCGCTATCGCGAGCGGTAAATCCACATGGGCTTTTCCCAGCAGGTGCCACTGTGGGAGCGCAATGTCAAAGGGGTTGATGATGCCCAAGCCAAGGACAATCCAGAAAGGTGTCAGCAGGCCTAAAAGCATCGCTATGATGTCTTTGGCATCCAGCGCCCGCATGTTGGCAAAGCCGATGATATATGCCGGGATGAGCATCAGGAAACCGTAATGGAACATGGCACCCGTTGCTGCCAGGGCAAAAACGAGGAAGATGCTGCGCTGTGCATGCCTGTCCTGGAACGAGGCGAACAACGGCATCATTGTCACCGCGGTAATCAAACACATCACTGTGCCCATGTTGAACGAGACAAGCGCCGCAGGCGTTGCCATCATGAGCAGGAAGAATGCCGAGGCAAACAGGCGCGTCATCGTGCGCACAAAGGTAAAGACCTTGTTCAGTGCGAGCATGATGAATCCTGACGCTAACAGGCAAATCACGTTGACGGTTGCCGACAGCACCTTGTCGCCGATGAGCGGTGTCTCCAACGAGAAGAGCAGCCCGTTGCCCTTGTCGGCAAGAGGCTTCACGCCAAACGACATAGCAAGAGCAGCAACGGCCACAAGCATGACAGTGCACAGCACCATGAATGACCGCCCATTGAAATACTCGTTGATGTGTTCGCGCGTAGTCATTATTTGGCGTTAGGCATTAGGCATCAGTTGCTCTGACTGCTAATGACTAATTTCTAAAAAGCTTAATGTTAATCGTCTTGGTGTTCGTCAAGGTCACGACGTTTCCAGCTCTTGCGGCGACCATGAATGATGGGAACTTCCTTGTCGGCGCTCAGCGTGGGCTTGCGGTCGCGCAGGATGCGCTTGGCAAACGTCTGGGAATGACGGAATTCCTGGTCAAAGTCATTGTCGTAACGACCTTCCCTGTCACGGTTGTCCACATCGGCCATCAATCGACGGTCGCGTGCAACCTTGGCACGACGCTGGCGTTCCTCATCGGTCAGGGGCGTGTCGTCACGTTGCGGGCGTTCATCGTTAAAGCGTCGGCGGGGACGGTCATCACTGCGGCGCCTGTCATCATCAAAACGGCGTCGTGGACGTTCGCCATCGCCCCTGTCGCGCCTGTTGTCGTCGGAGCGTCGGCGCGGCCGGTCTTCACGTTCATCTCGTCCCACCTTGTTATAGTTGCCCTTGCTGCGTTCGCTGGCACGGAATCCCTCGTTACGGATGTGCTCTCCACGCTCACGCATTTCGTCATATTTACCTTCAAAGATGACGTATTGCAGCAGCTCGCAGTCCAGTCCGCCGTTGTTAAGCGCGTATTTCACCGAGGGCTTGAGGCCGATTTTTTGGTATTGGTCCTTATTGTAGCAGATGAGCCATGCATTGTAGCCCCTGAAGGTGTGCTTGAGCGCAAAGCCCAAGTCGCCGTAGAACTGCTCGATGTCCTCGATAGACAGGCGCTCGCCATAGGGCGGGTTTGTGATGAGCGTGCCGTGCTCGGGCACTTGCTCAATCTCGTTGAAGTCGCGGCGCTCCAGTTCTATATACTTGTTCAGGCCAGCGTTTTTCACGTTGGCACGGGCAATGGCAATGGCTTTGCCCTCAATGTCGCTGCCGTAAATTTTGTGGGCGAAGTCGCGCTCGCCGCTGTCGTCGTTATAGATTTTTTCGAACAGTTCGGTATCATAGTCGGGCCACTGCTGGAAAGCATAGTTGTCGCGGTACACGCCGGGGGCGATGTTGGCGCCGATAAGTGCCGCTTCGATAAGGAAGGTTCCTGAGCCGCACATGGGATCAACTAGGTCGGTATCACCTTTCCAGCCACTGAGCAGGATAATACCCGCCGCCAGCACCTCGTTGATGGGGGCGTCGGTCTGTGCCACACGCCAGCCGCGCTTGAACAGAGGATCACCGCTGCTGTCGAGCGATAACGTCACGTCGCGCCCAGAAATGTGCACGTCGAGGCGGATGTCGGGATTGGTCAAGCGGATGCTGGGCCGTTTGTTATATTTGGCGTTGAAGAAATCGGCGATGGCATCTTTAACACGGTAAGTGACAAAACGCGAGTTGGTGAAGTCTTCGCTGTACACCGTAGCATCGATGGCAAAGGTTGTGTCCACTGTCATCAGCTGTTCCCAGTCAAATGACTTGAGTTGTTCATACAAGTCATCGGCACTGTTGGAGCGCAGCGAGAGGAAGGGCTTGAGAATGCGCACTGCTGTGCGGCAGGCAAAGTTGGCTTTGTAAAGCAGTTCCTTGTCACCCTTGAACGCAACCACGCGGTTGCCTTCGACCACTTCCTCGGCGCCCATGGCGCGTAATTCGTCGGCAAGCACACCTTCCAGTCCGAGGAAGGTTTTTGCCACCATGTCAAATCTGTCAGTCATCATGTTCGAAATATTACTCTAAGAGATTGCAAAGTTACGGTAAAAACTTGAATAATAGCGAAAGTTAACGTATCTTTGCCGAAAAATATTTATCAATCAATTATTGCAAAAAATCAATGGAGAAAATTCAAGCAGGAAAATATGTAGAGCTCGTGTATGAGATCTTTGTTGTCAACGGTGAAGAGAGCGTCAGTGTTTTCAAGTTCAACAAGGAGCATCCCGATGCTTTTGTCTTTGGTATGGACTTGTCGCTTATCGAGGGCTTTCAGAACCGCATAATGGGACTGGAGCAGGGCGAGAAGTTTGACTTTACCCTTCAGCCCCATGAGGCCTTCGGCAAAAAGGATCCCGACCTGATTTATGAGTTGGAGAAGGAAATCTTCCACATCGAGGGCAAGTTTGACGACGAGAACATCCGTCCCGGTGCTCGTGTGCCCATGATGACGCAGGAAGGCATGCGCATCGAGGGCCAGGTAATCAAGGTCACCGACGACAAGGTGTTCATGGACTTCAACCACCAGTTGGCAGGCGAGACCGTTCGCTACAGCGGATATGTACAGCTCGTGCGTGACGCTACTCCCGAGGAGTTACAGCCCAGGCATCACGGTTGCGGCTGCGGATGTGAGGACTGTAAAGACGGCGACTGCGGCCACGACCACGGTGACGGCTGCGACTGCGGTTGCGGCGGTTGCTAACCTGTTTCCTGTCGGCTGATTAGAGAAATTCTTAGGTTGCCGAAGTTGTCGGAAAAACAGGGTTGCAGTGCTAAAAAAGTATAACAGGGCTCGAATTAAGGAAATTTTTCTTTAATTCGTGTTGCTCAGAATAAAATAATGCGTAATTTTGCATCGGTTTTTAAATAGGTATTATCTAACACATTAATAATTAAAGATTTGTTATGGCAAGATTTGATAAAGCTATCTTAGCAGAGAAGTACGGTATCACTGGCGTTACCGAGGTTCAGTACAACCCCAGTTATGAGGTGATGTTCAACGAGGAGATGAAGCCCGGTCTGGAAGGTTATGACCGTGGTCAGGAGACTGAGCTGGGTGCCATCAACGTAATGACCGGTATCTATACCGGCCGTTCACCTAAGGACAAATTCATCGTTGACGATGCCAACAGCCACGACAAGGTATGGTGGACCACTCCTGGTTACCCCAATGACAACAAGCCTGTGACCGAGGCCACTTGGGCAGCCCTGAAAGACCTTGCTGTAAAGCAGCTGAGCGGCAAGAGGCTGTTTGTGGTTGACGGTTTCTGCGGTGCCAATAAGGACACCCGCATGAAGGTGCGCTTCATCATGGAGGTGGCATGGCAGGCCCACTTTGTGACCAACATGTTCATCCGTCCTCAGAACGAGGAAGAGTTTGACCAGGAGCCCGACTTCACCGTTTACTGCGCCAGCAAGGCCAAGGTGGACAACTACAAGGAGCTGGGTCTGAACAGTGACACCGCTGTTGTGTTCAACGTGACCAGCAACGAGCAGGTTATCCTCAACACCTGGTACGGTGGTGAGATGAAGAAGGGTATGTTCTCGATGATGAACTACTTCCTGCCGCTCAAGGGCATCGCTGCCATGCACTGCTCAGCCAACTGCGACATGAACGGTGAGAATACCGCTATTTTCTTCGGTCTGTCGGGTACCGGCAAGACCACTTTGAGCACCGACCCGAACCGCAAGCTTATCGGTGACGACGAGCACGGTTGGGACGACAACGGTATCTTCAACTTCGAGGGTGGCTGCTATGCCAAGGTCATCAACCTTGACAAGGAGGCCGAGCCTGACATCTACAACGCTATTCGCCGCGATGCATTGCTCGAGAATGTCACCGTTGACGAGAACGGCAAAATCGACTTCGCCGACAAGAGCGTGACCGAGAACACCCGCGTGAGCTATCCCATCTATCACATCAAGAACATCGTGCGCCCCATCAGCCACGCTCCCGCTGCTAAGCAGGTAATCTTCTTGAGTGCTGACGCTTTTGGCGTACTGCCTCCCGTATCTATTCTTGACTCGGAGCAGACCAAGTACTACTTCTTGAGCGGCTTTACCGCTAAGCTCGCAGGTACCGAGCGTGGTATTACCGAGCCTACTCCCACCTTCAGCGCTTGCTTTGGCCAGGCATTCCTGGAGTTGCATCCCACGAAGTATGCCGAGGAACTCGTGAAGCGTATGGAAGCCAGTGGTGCCAAGGCTTATCTGGTGAACACCGGTTGGAACGGTACCGGCAAGCGTATCTCGATTCAAGACACCCGCGGTATCATCGATGCCATCCTCAACCACAGCATCGACGAGGCTCCCACCAAGATGATTCCTTACTTCAACTTGATGGTGCCCACCGTGCTTGAGGGCGTTGACACCGGTATCCTCGACCCGCGCGACACCTACGCCGATCCCGCACAGTGGGAAGAGAAAGCCAAGGATTTGGCAAGACGCTTCATCAAGAACTTCGTCAAGTACGAGGACAACGAGGCAGGCAAGGCTCTGGTAGCCGCCGGTCCCCAGCTCTAATCTGTCAAGGAAATAATAAAACAGATTATTATAGTCATGAGGGCGGTTCCTGTTATGGGAATCGCCCTCATTGTTATTGTTTATACCACTTTGTTTTGTGCTCGGGGAGTGTGACTAAAGTGAGCGGTAAACGGCTGCCAGTTCCTCGGCAGATTTCTGCCATGAGTATTGTAGAAGTCGCTGTCTGCCATTCTCAACCAACTTGGTGCGCGTAGTGTCGTCGCTTGTGATGACCTTAACCTGGCTTAGAAGTGATGCCTTGTCGTTCAAGTCAAAGTACAAGGCGGCATTCCCCGCAATCTCAGGGAAACAGCTGGCGTAGCTCAGGATGACGGGACAATCATTGGCAAACGCCTCAAGGATTGGAATGCCGAAGCCTTCGTACTTGGAGGGGTAGATGAATACTTCGGCGTGGTTGTAAAGACAGTAAAGCTCTTCGGAGTCGGCAAAACGATGAAGCACTTTGTCATCAAGGCCCAATGAATGTATCTGCTCCAGTTCTGCTGCATTGAGTTCGGGCCCGGTGCAAACGAGTTTGACCTCACTTTGCCGCAGCCACGGGTGCAGGGCGTCGAGCATCCAAGAGAAATTCTTGTAGGACCCGCGTGAACCCACATACAGGATGTAACGGAAATCAAACATCGGCTTAAGGGAACGGCCTTCGTGCGTCTCAGGGGCTCCATGATAGATGACCTTGATTTTGTTCTCAGGTACATGGTAGTATTTCACAATGTCGGCAGCGGTGTTCTCGCTCACAGCGACAATGCGTGAGGCAAGCGGGCACAGGATTGACCGTTGGGCGACCTGGTCATCATTCCTGTGCGGCTTGACCGACAGCACCTCATAGGTGAGGTCATGCACTGTCAATACAAAAGGCTTATTGTTGAGATAGCGCAAGAAATAGGTGTTGAAGAATGTAGGGTGAAACACGTCGAAGTCTCCTCGCTGCAATGCTTTGATGGAGGCTCGTTGCCCCGGCATTCTCTCAAAGAAATGATTATAGGCTTTGAAGGCTTTGTTTCCCCAGCTGTAACGCGACAAGCCGGCAAAAGGGTATTGCTGGCGCCACACGTCAGGGGCAATGCCACTCTCGTGCAGATGCTCGTTGCGGCATTTATTGATGGCAATCTCGTATTGGATATCACGCGGCAGGTGACTGATCAATTGGGCGAAGCTGCGAGATACACCGCCAAAAGCCTGCATGGCAAAAGCCTGATAATCATATAAAACTTTCATGACCAGAATCTTCTCAACAGATTATTTCATGCTTTCAAATGTGGTTTCAGGTCGCAAATATAAGCAAAATCCCGCAGAGCGACAACTTGCCCTGCGGGATTTGAATTCTTGTTAAACGATTTAGTTAGCGATGGTTGCGAAGCGCACGAAAGTGAGCGTCTGCTCGCCATCGTTCATCTCGAGCATCGAGTCGCTTACCTTGACGGTATTGGTCTCTACTTCACCAAACTGTGCCTTAAATTCGGCGCTGTTGAGCATTTCATTAACCTGAGACGTTACCATGGGATTGCTGGTTACCTTGCCATTCATTGACACGCTAATCAGTTCTGCTTTATAGGTATCAAGGTTGGGGGTAAGCTTCAGCTGGTCGCCCTCAAGGACGTAAGTTCCCTTAACTTCGATTGACATGGCGATTTCCATGGCCATCGTGGGGGCCGGCTGTGAGGCTTCGGTGACTTCGTCAACAAAGCTGTAAGTGCCATCCTCATTAAAGGTGTAGATGATGTTCTGAGCTTCGAATGTGCCGTCCTCGGCAGTCTCTACGATGGGTTGCATGCTGCGCCATGTGGCACAGATGGATTGTGCCTGCACGGTCATGACCGAAATCAGGGCTACGAGTGAAAATAAGATCTTCTTCATAATGAATTTGTTTTTTGATAACACCGCAAAGGTAATCACAATTTTTATACCAATGCAACACTCGGCACATTTTTTTGAGGCTTTTGAAGATGAATCCCCGCAATCAATGCCCTAAATCCCAACATTTCATAGACAATCCTGCATGCTTTTTTAGATGCAAAAATCAAACAAGACATACCCCACGGCAAGACGGCAAGGTTGCAGAAAATGCGTGTCTATTGCGAAAGACGGTAATTTTGCCATGTGACGAGAAGACAGTATAATTAACGTGTAACATTTAATTGAAACGAAAATGAACAATTCAATCAATGCTTTGCTCCCCGGAGCACAAACTGCATCCACTATCGTTTGCACCTTTAACAAGCCCTACATCCTGCTTTTCAACCGTGAAGAGGACGGGCATTGGTATGTAAATCACTCCTATTTGCCGTTTGGTCTCCATCGCCAGGTGATGGTGGCTTGTGCCGACGAGTTGTGCTCTTTTTTGAGCAATGACAACCGTACGGTCCGTATCGAGGCCTATCCCGGTTACGAGCCATATGACAAAACAGGATATGCCTGCCTCGTGCGCGGACATCACTCCCTGGTCAGTGGTTCACACTATCAGGTGAAAGGTATTCCGGGCTTTAAGGGCGAAGTGTGGCTTTGTCCCTCCACGCTCTTGGCTCTGGGCTACTATCCCAAACGCATCTACATCAGGAAATGGAGTGATTAAAACCTGTGCTACCTTGCACCAACATGAAATCGGAGCAGCCATTCAAGGCCGCCCCGATTTTGTTGGAGAGTCTAATCACAAAGGATTAGATAAGCTTCTTGTAGCCATACTCAGCAGCCTCGGCGAGTTCCTCCTCGATGCGGATGAGCTGGTTGTACTTCGCCATGCGGTCGGTACGTGAGAGCGAACCGGTCTTGATCTGGCCGCTGTTGGTGGCAACGGCGATGTCGGCGATGGTGGTGTCCTCGGTCTCACCGCTGCGGTGCGAGGTCACGGTGGTATAACCGTGACGGTGAGCCATCTCGATGGCGTCGAGGGTCTCGGTGAGCGAGCCAATCTGGTTCACCTTGATGAGGATGGAGTTGGCAGCACCCATCTGGATACCCTTCTCGAGGAACTTCACGTTGGTCACAAACAGGTCGTCACCCACGAGCTGGCAACGGTCACCGATTTTCTTGGTGAGCTTAACCCAGCCGTCCCAGTCATTCTCGTCAAGGCCGTCCTCGATAGAGTCGATGGGATACTTGGTGATGAGCTGCTCGAGATACTTGATCTGCTGGTCGCAAGTAAGCTTTTTGCCATTGGGATCCTTGGGCTGGCCGCTCTTGAGCTGACGGTAGTCGTAGTAGTACTTACCTTTCTCTTTCACGGCGAACTCGCTGGCTGCGCAGTCCATAGCAATCTTCACGTCCTTACCGGGCTTGTAGCCGGCATCCTTGATGGCTTGAACGATGCTGTCCAGGGCATCCTCGATGCCATCGAGTGCGGGAGCGAAACCACCCTCGTCACCCACGGCAGTGCTCAGGCCGCGCTTCTTGAGCAGCTTGGCCAGGGCATGGAATACCTCGGCACCCATGCGAACGGCCTCGACCTCGGTCTTGGCGCCCACGGGACGGATCATGAACTCCTGGAAAGCGATGGGAGCGTCGCTGTGTGCACCACCATTGATGATGTTCATCATGGGCACGGGCAGCACGTGTGCGTTGGTGCCACCGATGTAGCGGTACAGGGGCACACCAAAGTAGTTGGCAGCTGCATGAGCTACGGCGAGCGAAACGCCCAGGATGGCGTTGGCGCCGAGTTTGCTCTTGGTGGGAGTGCCGTCGAGCTTGATCATCGCCATGTCGATGGCGCGCTGGTCAAAGGCATCCATACCCTCAATCTCGGGGGCGATTACCTCGTTGACGTTCTTAACGGCCTTGAGAACACCCTTGCCGCCGTAACGCTTCTTGTCGCCGTCACGCAGCTCGAGGGCCTCGTTCTCGCCCGTCGAAGCACCGCTGGGGACCGAAGCACGGCCCATATCGCCGCTCTCGAGGGTTACCTCAACTTCTACAGTAGGATTACCACGCGAATCCAGAATTTCTCTGGCATGAATCTGTTCAATATACATGATTCTTAACTTTTTGGTTATTAAAATGTTGATTTCTTTAGAGACTGCAAAGGTAGTGTTTTTTAGGCTTATTACAAAATATATGGAAGCTTTTATCATATTGTATTTACGCAAGCGATTGATATGTCAATCATGCAGATGCAGATTTGTCGATAAAAATAACTACTTCGTCTAATTTATTTGCACGTGCCGCATGGCGTGATGTAATTTTGCATATCGAGAAATAATACTCGAAGACTGTTTAAAATTGAAAGCGTATGAAAGCAAGAAAATTATTTCAGGTTTTGGTGTTCGGCATGGCAATGATGCTTTGCACGAGCCTTGATGCGCAGGCGCAGAAGTCGCAGCCCGGCAACAAGAATGCCCAGACCCAAAGGCAGTCTGTTGAGCAAGTACAGAAGTCTCAACCCGCTGCCACGGCTACTCAGGCGCCTAAATCCCAGCCCGCTCAGCAAGTTTCAAAGTCCCAGCCTCAGGGCAATAAGGCTTCTAAGGTGAAGAAATCTACTGCTGGCAAGGGCTTCCGCACCACTGTCGCAGTGAAGCTGCGCAAGAATGCATCGTCCAACTCGACGTCGGTGAAATACAAAAACGGTAAAATTGTGGTGATTCCCAAGGGAGCATCCATCAAATATGTAAAGACCAGTGGCAACTTTTACAAGGTGACCTATAAGGGTTATACGGGTTACATTGCCAAGAAGTACACCACCGGTCGGTAAACAGCAATAACGAAAACACAAAGGTACATCAGTTACATTTTCATAACCAAAGTTATAGTTTTAGAGCAATCATTTACAAAAAGTGAAAACACGCTCATCCGCCGCCTTTAACCTGGGCGGCGGATTGTTTTTCAGTGGGCTGCTGTAACGGTTGATGCAGGTGTGTGGAGGGGATGCCTGATGCTGTCAATGGTTGTGGTGGCGTGAAATTCCGGGCTGAATATTGGTGCTCTTTCGATAATTCTACCTAAATTTGCAGTTTGTATTGGAAAGCCAACAAAGAAATCAAAGATACTATAATGAAACTTGACTTAGAGAAAAAATTGATTGGGTCGCTGTCGCTTGCCGACGTGGTCCACTTTGTGATTGCGGTATTGATATTTGCCGCCATCTCATGGATTTATTTTTATCCCAATGATGTGAACGGTGACGTGCTGCAGCAACACGATATCATGCAGGGCCTCGCCAACAATCAGGAAATCAACACCATTGAGGCACAGACGGGCGAGAAACCCCTGTGGACCGACGCCTTGTTCGGCGGTATGCCCACATTCCAGATTTCGCCTGCTTACAAGGGCACAACGATGCTCAAGCCCGCTTCGGCACTCTATCGCTTGTATTTCCCCACGCCTGTGAGCTGGATTTTTATCCTCATGCTGGGCTTCTTCCTGCTGATGCTGGCGTTTAAGGTCAAGTGGTACTATGCTGTGTTGGGTGCTATTGGGTATGCGTTCTCGAGTTACTTTTTCATTCTCATGGGCGCGGGCCACATCTGGAAACTCATGGTGCTCGCCTACATCCCGCCCACGCTGGCCGGTATCGTGTGGTGTTATCGCGGCAAGTATCTGGGCGGTATGGCTGTGGCAGCGTTCTTTGCCGCATTGCAGCTGGCAAGCAACCATGTACAGATGACCTATTACTCGATGTTTATTGTCGTGGCACTGGTCATCGCCTACCTGGTCAAAGCTATCATCGACAAGCAGGTGGGACGCTGGTGCATCGCCACTGCTGCACTTGCTGTGGCAGCCGGGCTTGCCCTGATGGCCAACTCGCCCAACCTGTACATGACTTATAAATACTCAAAGGAGACCATTCGTGGCGGTCACAGTGAACTCACCCCCACGGGCGAGGAGGCACAGAACGCCAAGCCCACTAAGGGCGGTCTGGACAAGGACTACATCACCCAGTGGAGCTATGGCAAGGGTGAGACCTTTACCCTGCTCATCCCCAATGTGAAGGGTGGTGCTACCATCAAGCCCGAGCATGGTGACAACACAATGCTCTCGCTGGGTGCAACCAGCAAGGCCGAAAAGATGGTGAACACCGGCCAAATGAGCCAGCAGGATTACCAGATTTTGAGCCAGTTCCCGCAGTACTTTGGCGACCAGCCGATGACCAACGGTCCCGTGTATGTGGGTGCTCTCATTTGTGCCCTGTTCCTGTTGGGCTGTCTTATCGTCAGGGGACCTGTCAAGTGGGCGTTGCTCATTGTCACCATCATCAGCATCCTGCTTTCGTGGGGTCACAACATGATGTGGCTCACCGACTGGATGATTGACCACTTCCCCATGTACAATAAGTTCAGAACTGTGGCGTCCATCCTTGTCATTGCCGAGGTGGCGATGCCCATTCTGGCGGTGCTGGGCCTGCGCGAACTCTTCAAAGAGCCCGACGGATGGCGTAAACATAAAGTGGCTCTGATTGTGAGCTTCGGTCTGTGTGCTGTCATCTGTCTGCTGACGGCGTTGGCTCCCGGCATCTTTGGCCACTTCTCGGCCCAGGAGCATGAGCAATTGGTTGCCTCGGGACAAATTCAGCAATATCCCAGTGTTGATGCCGCCATTGCCGCTGTGCGTGGCGCAATGGTGAGCGGTGATGCTTGGCGCAGCCTGATTGTGCTGCTTATCGGTTTTGCCGTAATCTTCGTTTATCTGAAAGGCAAACTCAACGAGTTGACCACTGTCCTCATCGTTGCGGGTATTGTGCTGGTCGATATGTATGCTGTAAACAAGCGTTATATCGACAGCGATTCATTCACCTCTCATTATGACCTGCCTGAGGAATCGTTCACTCCGCGTCCTGCCGACACGCAGATTCTTCAGGACAAGGATATGAATTACCGCGTGATGGATGTGCAACACTTTGGTGAGGCTATGCCCAGCTATTTCCACAAGACCGTGGGCGGTTATCACGCTGCCAAGCTGTCGCGTTACAATGACCTGATCAATGTCCAGATTGCCAAGAACAACATCCAGGTGCTGAATATGCTCAACACCCGCTACGTCATCATCAACGAGACGACTGTACAGCGCAATCCCGATGCACTGGGCAATGCGTGGTTTGTTGACTCGCTTACCTATGTCGATAACGCTGACCAGGAAATGGCGTTCCTGGATAACTTCAATCCTGCCGTGAGTGCCGTTGCCGATGCCAAGTTCCGTGAGCAGTTGGGTGAGGCAAAAGCCGCTCAGCCCGGTGATACCATCTACGAGACTGCCTATGCCCCCAACCACTTGACCTACAAGAGCCATAGTGCCGCTGGCGGTCTGGCAGTCTTCAGCGAGGTGTATTTCCCGTGGGGCTGGAACGTGACCATCGACGGCAAGCCTGTGGAGATGGGTCGCGTGAACTATGTGCTGCGTGCCCTGCAAGTACCTGCCGGCGATCATGAAATCGACTTCAAGTTTGCTCCCAGCGAGGTGAACAAGACGCAGACGTGGGCCACCGTGTCGGTGATCATCATCTATCTGTTGTTGCTCTTGGCGTTGAACTATGTCCTGTTCGGTGACAAGTTCCGCAAGAAAAATGCAGAGCAACAGTTAGAAGAGTAGAACTGATAGTATACTTCGGTTGATTGAAACGTTGGAAGAGATATATGAGTGCTTGGAGCCGCCACCACCGCAGTGGCGGCTTCGGCATACATTCACCCTATGCATACAGGTTTGTGAGAACGGTGCTTCGTGAACGCAAGCATTACTATGCCTATCAGGGCATGGGTGAACTGATTTCAACCGTCAAGCAAAACACCACTTCCGGCCAGCGCCGCGAGATGGACCTCCTCAGCCAGCGTGAGGCGCGGCTGCTGTTCAGGGTGACTAATTTCTTTAATCCTCAGCATATCCTGCAAATAGGTGCCGCCACAGGCATTGAAAGTGTCGCTATGCTCGAGGTGAATAGCGAAAGCCGCTTGTGGCTATATGACCCAAACATCGAGCACAATGCCCTTGCCGTGCGTGTGCTGCAAAGACAAATGAATAGGGTAGCGTGCTATGATGATGCACAAGTGGCAGCCGAGGAGTTTCTGCAGGCCGCAGGGGAACGTATGGCACTGGTCAACGTTACCGTCGAGGAAGCCGTGTTGAAACGTCTGCTGGATGCTGGTGCGGTTGTTATATTGCGCAATATGCATCGTGATGAGGCGATGTGGACGCTGTTTGAGGCCTGTTGTGATTACATGCCGATGGGACAGACCTATACCAACGGAAAAACCGCCATCCTTAACCCGAATCCCAAACTGCAACGCGAGGATTTTCTCCTTTGGTTATAGTAAAGGAGAATTACATCAAAGAACCAATCCTCTAATAGCGTTAATTACCCAAGAGGAAGTCGATGATTGAAGTCAAATCACTGATACTGATTTTGCCGTCTTCGTTGAAGTCGGCCCCTATATTAATGTCATCGATACTGCCAAGCATGTAATCAATCAGAGTGGTGACATCGATGATGGAAACGATGCCGTCACCGTTTGCGTCACCCAGTATAACATCGCCGGGATATTCCAGCTTGTTGTCCATCCATTCAAAGCGCTCCCTGATGAAGCGGCGCACATTCTCGACTTCGGCACTGTAGCTGCCCCAGACTACGGGATTTTGTTGCACTGCCTGATTCATGATTGTCCATCGCTTGAAATTCAATGTCTGGGCTTGGTCCAGCAATATTTCGAGCGAGTCAAGATAGGCTATCATGGCATCGGCATTAAAACCGTGGCGGCGTGCATGGCACCAGATGCTTTTTAGCTGTTGTTGCACTTCGGGGTCATCGACTATGAGCTCATCGACAAAGTTGCGCATATTGCCGCAATAGCTGCCTGTGGTGCGGTAGATGTAGTCGTCATTATCGTTGATGGGATAGGTGCGTACATCATTTTCGAAAGCCAGGTCAAAGTCCCACACGGGGCCGGTATAGATGGTGTCGTTATTACGCTGTTTATACATGTAAGTGCACCAGAATGTATCGGTGTTGCCTGATAGCTCGCCCACGATGAAATAGCGCAAGAAGGTGTTCATGTCAAGATACTCTTTCTTGTTAGCCTCCATCTGGTTGAAGTGGTTTCTGATGTACTCAGATTGTTCAGGTGTTATCTCATCATCGTCGGGTGATTTGATGGTAACATAATTGTTGTCTTGAGATATGAACCAAGAGGTTTCCCCATAGGCATAAGCGTCAATTTCAAATAGATAACCGCCTGTAAGGGCGATACCGCTGATGTCTGCTGGCGTCATTTCGGTGATGTTCACACGGTTTTTGTTTACCTCCACTTGGTCGCACAGTTGGTAGCAGCCCTTGTATTCGCCGTTGAGTATCACATCAACTGGAGTGCAATAGGGGGTGTAAGGCATATTCAACAAGCGGCTGAGCTCAAAGGCGAGCATGTTTCGCATCAGTGTTTTGTCGCCATAGTTGGGAATCAATGTCCATTTTTTTGCTTTGGCAGGAGCACCAAGCACTTGTTGCTTGGAGTCAAACTTGATGCGGTAAGGACGTTTGGGAAAAGAGAGAGAACCGTTACCGCGTTCACGTATGTTGCCAGGACCCGTCAGCAGTGCAACGTGTCCGTTGTCGCCCAGGATGGTCAACTCTGCTACGATTGGCGTTATTTTGTCGTGAGGGATTTCTCCGTTCAGTGTGTGGATGGTCACCACGGGCAAATTAGTCATGCGGTAGAATTTTGTATTGGTGCCTGTACCTGCGCGACCATAGAATTCCAGTTCGGCAATGTTACAATGCGCATTGCTGGGGCCCACATAGCGCACATAACGGAAGCCTTTGCTGCATCGCACATTGGCATGAGACATCTTCAACGCGCCGCCTGTAGAGGTAATCATATACAAGGGGACAGCATCCATGAAGTCTTCTCTGTTAGCTCCCTCAAAGATACCCAGCACAACATTTTGGGGTCCTGAAGCGTTATTGCGCGGCATCCAGCCCACAATAGTGATGATGTGGGGAGAACCCAGGTCAAGCCCTGCCCAAGTATAACTGCTTTCATAACCGGCGAAGAACGTGTTGGGGTCACCGTCGAACGCATCAGCTATAGTGTTGACGGTAGTAGAACTGCTGTTTGTGCTGTAATTATAGGACAACTCGGTCCCAATAATGGTCCCTGTAAGTTTCTCGTCGGCCAGGATGCTCGAGGTGCTTAAGATGCCCAAGAGTAAAAACAATATGATTCTATTGATTTTCATATACAACGATAAGCAATATGGCGGGTATTCATGCCATTTGCACAAGGGGTGACAATAGGGTGATACACGCAACTAGGGTTAAATGAATGTTGCAAAGGTATTAAATATTAATCAAATACAAAACAGTAGGTATAATGAATTTTTCTATAGGGCCGTTATGAATATGTTGATGTGCCATTGGATAAAGGAACAAAAACAAAACCGCCTTAGCCTTGATTGGCTCGGGCGGTTCATGTCATTTGTTATGTCTCATTTGATTACTTAACGGGACGCGGGGGACGGGGTGCGCCGGGGCGGGGAGCACCGGGACGGGGACCTGCGGGCTTGGCATCGTCAACACCGAGGGTCTCAATGTCGAAAATCAGGGTCTCGTTGGGCTCAATGCCGCGGTTGCCCTGAGGACCGTAAGCGAGTTCACCGGGGATAACCACGGTAACCTTGCTGCCGGGCTTCATGAGCTGAATCATCTCGGCGAAGCCGGGGATGACTTGCTTGAGGTTGAAGGGCACGGGCTGCTCACCACTCTTGTCAAATACGCTATCGTTGAGGTGACGGCCTACGTAGTTCACTTTTACTACGTCACTGTCGCTGAAGTTCTTACCCTCGCCCTCGGTAATCACCTTATAGGCGATACCGCTCTTGGTAAAGGTGTAGCTCTTGTCATTTTTCAGCTTAGCCATGTACTCCTCGCCAGCCTTCTTGTTGGCGATGGCCTTGGGTGACTGTTCCATAGCCTTGTTGAGCAGGGGCTCAATCTTGCTCTGGAGAGCCATCAAGTCTTCCTGACCCACGGGAGTGGTCTTCAACAGACCTTCACGCAGGTGCTTCATGAACAGGCTCTTGTTGATAGGCATACCACACTGCTGCTCGATGCCGGCATAAAGCTGGGCAATCTGCATACCCATCTGGAGACCCTGCATGAAAGCCTTGCTGGTGTCGGCGTTAGCGATGTACTCCATACCCTTGAGGGCCTGTTCCATGTTGATGGTGGAGTCCATAGCGCGCATCTGCTGACCCATACCAGCGCCATAGAGGTCACCGAAAGCGATGCTCAGCGAGTCCATAGCCTCACTGCTGCCAACTGACTTGCTGTTGCAGCCTGCAAAACCAGCCAAAAGGAGACCGGCTACTGCAAATGCTAAAATCTTCTTCATAATAATAAAACTTGTTTTAAAAAATGAATTGAATGTTGATATATAAAATGTTTGTTAGTTATTCTTCTCTACCTTGAGCAACTGCACGTCAAAGATGAGGGTGGAGTTGGGCAGAATCTGGTCGCCAGCGCCCTTGGAACCATAGGCCAGCTCGCTGGGGATGAAAAGCCTGTACTCCGAGCCTTCGCTCATGAGCTGCAGACCCTCGGTCCAACCGGGGATGACTTTGTCCAGGGGGAAGGTTGCGGGCTCACCACGCTCGACGCTGCTGTCAAACACGGTGCCGTCAAGCAGTCGGCCGGTGTAGTGTACGGTCACCATGTCGGTGGGACCGGGCTTGGCACCGGTGCCTTCTTTCAATACCATGTATTGCAGGCCGCTCTTGGTTTGAACGACGCTGTCGTTCTTGGCGTTCTGCTCTAGGAACTCACGGCCCAGCTCTTTATTGTCCTTGATCTGCTGGCCATAATCAGGGGTAGCCTGCTCGGTTGTTTCCTCGTTAGATGTGTTGTTGCTGCAGCTTGCCATGCCCATGAAGAACAGGGCAGCCATTGCAATCACAAATACCTTTTTCATTGTATGAATTATTGAATAGTTGTAGTTTAGTTCTTCTTTTCCACCTTGAGCAACTGCACGTCAAAGATAAGGGTGGAGTTGGGTTGGATGGGGCCAGTGCCGTGAGGACCGTAGGCGAGGTTGGAGGGGATGAACAGCCTGTAGGCAGCGCCCTCGCGCATCAGTTGCAGACCTTCTACCCAGCCGGGAATCACCTGACCAACGGCGAAAGTGGCGGGCTCGCCACGCTCTACGCTGCTGTCAAATACGGTGCCGTCAATCAGCTTGCCGGTATAGTGTACAGTAACCACGTCGTTGGGGCCGGGCTGGAGGCCGTCGCCCTCTTTCACAACCTGGTACTGCAGACCGCTGGCGGTAACCTTCACGCCCTCGACGTCCTTGTTCTTCTCGAGGTATTCGCGACCCAGACGCTCGTTCTGCTCAGCGCCTTGTTTCTCCAAATTGGTGAAATACTCAGTGACAATCTGCTTTGCCTCGTCAAAGGTCATCTTCTGCTCTGCGCCTTCAAATACGGCACGCAAGCCATCGGCAAAGTCGTTGATATTCAGTTCTCTGATGCCTGAGCCAATGAAGTTTCCTCCCATGCTCAAGCCCAATGCGTAACTCAATTTATCCATTGAAAAATCATTCTTTTTTGTAAAAAACGGTGCAAAGATAGTGATTTATGTGATTGGGGTGTGCGTTTTTGGAAAAATTTTACTATTTTTGCTATCACATTATACTATTACACCTTTTCGTCAACCCAAAAAGTGCTCAATGACTATGAATAAGAAAAAATTAGTGATTTCGTCAGGTGCCGGCATCAGCGCCGAGAGTGGCATCAAGACCTTTCGTGATGCCGATGGACTGTGGGAGAATTATCCCGTGATGGAAGTGGCGAGCCACGAGGGCTTCCTGCGCAACCCTGCGCTCATACACAAGTTCTATAACGAGAGGCGTGAGCAGTTGATCAACGCCCAGCCCAATGCCGCCCATCTGGGACTGGTGGAACTGGAAAAGGACTTTGACGTGCGTGTCATCACTCAAAACGTTGATGACCTGCACGAGCGCGCCGGCAGCACCAACGTGCTGCACTTGCATGGCGAGTTGATGAAGGTGCGTTCACTCAGGCACGAGGAGCGTGAGTATGTCCTGCCGTGTGACCAGTTGACCGACAAGGGGTTAGTGACCAGCGTGGATACGCGCGACCCCTACGATGACCCTGTAAGACCACACATCGTGTTCTTTGGCGAAGCCGTACCTAATATGGAGGCCGCCGCCCAGCTGGCGCATGACGCCGACATCTTTGTTGTCATCGGCACCTCGCTGGTGGTGTATCCTGCAGCGGCCCTCATCCAGTATGTGAAACGCGGTGTGCCCATCTACTACATTGATCCCAAGCCCGCCTCTGTACCCGACTGGGTACACGTTATCCAGAAGCCCGCAACCCAAGGTGTTGCCGACCTCATCGACATCCTGCGCAAGGGCTGAAAACGAAGCCCTTCATGTTAAATGCTTAAACCACGAGTTGCGCCAACAAACAATTGGTGCAACTCGTGGTTTTTAAATACTTTGCTTTTTGCCTAAATCACTGCAATGAGTATCTCAAGGGCTTAGACGCCCTTGATGGCTTCCTTGACTTGGGCCATATTGCTGCGCGAGACGGGGATAGCGTCGTGACAGTGTTTCATGAGCAACTGCATGGTGCCCGATTTGGAGATGATTTCCTCCACTTGTCCCAAGTTGACCAGGAATGCGCGGTGACAGCGCACAATCATAGGATAGTCGCTCAGGTCACTCTCCATCTGCTTGGAGGTGGCGCGCAGCATGTCGTTGTGCACTTGCCCATCACACATCTGATAGACCTTCACATAGTTACCCACCGCCTCGATATACAGCAGGTCGGAAATCCGCACCGTTACGGTTTCGCTGGTCGTGCCCGTCAGCGTGATGGTTGACGGGGCTGGTGCTTCATCAGTTGGCATGTGCTCTATCGTAGTTCCCTCATTTTCCAAGGCCGTTTCGGCAATCTGTACGCGACGCTCGGTTTTCTCTTGCAGTTGCTGCAACCGTTCGTTCAACAGGCGGGTTTCTTCGAGTTCGGCTGCCAGGTAGCGGCTACGGAACTTGAAGCGCCAGTAAAGTCCGATGGCGAAGGAGCAGAAGGCAATGATAAGCAGCGTTTCAAAGAAGTTGCTCCAACTGAGCACGTTACCTTCTACCAAGTCACTCATCACGAAATGGCGGTACAGGCATATTGCCAGTGAAACCAGCGGGGTGTTGATGAGTTGGAACCACAGGTTGCGTTTGATGATGTAATTGACACCATGATCATAGGACCTGGGTTTCTTGACAATATACTTCAAGATGCCTTCAGTTACGATACAACAGCCAAAACCCAACGCACCGATAGCCAACAGGTGGACGTAGGCCATCCACTGCCATGCCTCCAGCCCGAAAGGCTTGAAAATCGCAATCGCCAGCACCGTGAAAACGGTGCTGATGACGCGTGTCCTGATAGTATCTTTTTGTCCTTGACTCATACGGCCGACAAAGGTAGTGAAAGCCGAGCACAGAACAAAAGAATTTATTCTTTTTTATGTCGAGGCGCCTCCTACCTTAGCCAGTAGGCATCGGTAGTGAAAGCCGAGCACAGAACAAAAGAATTTATTCTTTTTTATGTCGAGGCGCCTCCTACTTTAGCCGGTAGGTATGATTACTTGTTTTTGGTAACAGCCTCAAAACATTCGTCACATTTTTTCCGATTATCCCAAATTGCCCTCCATTCATCACAAAACCCTGCTGAATATCCCAGAAACTTGTGGGAATGGGCCTTTGGCGGGAACTTTGCAGTCGAAAAATAAACCACGCGGCCTTGATGTGCCGCACTAAGAAATAAACGTTATGACAAGAAGAACAATCATCGGTTTTATTTTCATCGTGGCAGCCTTGTTGAAATTGGCTGACATGTGGGGAATACTTCATTTGAATCTTGAGCGTCCCTGGACCGAGTATTTTGGTCCTCTCCTCCTGCTCTATGTAGGTATCGAACTCGTAATATACGGCTTCAATCACAACCCGTCACAGTGGCTCAAGCGTCCCGTTCCGGTGGGCGAGCAGGGCAAACGCATTTGTTGCACTGCACGCTTCGGTGCCGATGCTTATACTTATCGTGGCGAACCTTTCCACGGTGCCCGTCTCGATGCTTTCTTCGGTGGCATACGTCTGGACTTGCGCGAGGCTGTCATCTGTGAGGACGAGGAGATAGATGTCCGTACGTTTGTTGGAGGTGTTGAATTGTATGTCCCCGACAATGTCAACGTCATCGTCAAGAGCCACAGTTTTATAGGCGGCGTTGGCAACGAGACATCGAACAGCCCCGACAAGAATGCTCGCAAACTCTACATCACAGCGAGCAACTTTTTTGGCGGCGTAAGCGTCAAACAGGCAGATAAGCTTTAGGTTTATAGTTGGCAATCAAGAATGATTTTAAAAGTATAATGATATGAAAAAGATGAATTACAGGTGGACAGCCTTGATGGCTGCAGTATTGATGGCCGTGACGGCTTTTGCTAAAGCACCGGATTTGACCGGTACAGTACTTGACGAGAATGGCGAGCCTATGCCCTTTGTGAACGTGGTGCTGCTCTCGCTGCCCGACTCATCGTTTGTGCAGGGCGCAATGACCGATGAGCAGGGACACTTCCAGATTGTTACCCTCAAGAATGACGGCCTGTTGAAGGTGTCGAGCATCGGCTATGAGACGCAATATCTCAATCCCATCGATGGGTTGATTGTCAAGATGAATGAGGCGTCAATGATGCTCGGCGAGGTGGTTATTAAGAGCCAGTTGCCCAAGACCCGCGTCAAGGGCGAGGCCATGCGCACCACTGTCGAGGGTACCATCCTCGAAAAGGCAGGCACGGTTGCCGACGCATTGTCCAAGGTGCCATCGCTCGAGGCAGAGCGTGACGGCGCCGTGAAGGTGCTGGGACGCGGTGAAGCCGAGGTATATATCAATGGCCGCAAGGTGCAGGACGTCAGTGAGTTGTCCCGTCTGCGTTCCGACCAAATCCAGCATATCGACGTTATCCAGAACCCTGGTGCCCGTTATGCCGCCTCGACCAAGGCTGTGGTGCGCATCCAGTTGAAGAAGGCCCAGGGTGACGGCTTCAGTTTCCAGGATAACCTGACGGGCATTTACCAGTTTGGGCATACCATCACCAATAATCTTGACGTGAACTACCGCACGGGCGGCCTTGATATTACCGCATCGTTTTGGTGTGGCCGCTATGGCCACACTAAGATGTTGCAGGAGAACCATCTGTCCTACTATGTCGGCCCTGACCATATCACGAGCCTGATTACACAGGATGGTAGGAGCATCTGGAAGGGATGGTCACCCCAATTACAGGTGAACTACATGGTGAACGAGAACCATAGTTTCGGTGCCTTCTACAAGTATGACCGCCACCCCAGCACCGATTTTGCGGACCAGTTCATCACCGACGGCTATGAGAACGGCATTCTTACCGAGCACTCGGTGAGTGACGTCATCCAGAACGACCGTTTCCACAAGCACATCTTCAATGCCTATTATAATGGTAAGGTGGGTTCCTTGGGTATTGACCTGAATGTGGACGGACTGTTTGACAACACCGAGACTCCTGGAAGTACAAAGGAGGTGACCACTATCGAGGACATTACCATCAACCGCTCCATCGAGAGCAATACCAGCAGCCGCAACAACTTCTGGGCCTCGAAACTTATCCTGAGTTACCCGGTATGGCAGGGCAACCTGTCGGTGGGCGGTGAATACTCCCACAACCACCGCACCGACGCCTATACGTTCTCGTCAACGGAAAGTGTTGCGGTCAAGGCCACCGACACCGAGATTAACGAGTCCTCAACTTCAGCATTCGTGGAGTTCGGCCGTCGCTTCGGCTTAGTCTTCGCACAGGTAGGTCTGCGTTACGAGCACCTGACCAACGACTACTTCAACTTCGGTGAGCGCGAGGACGATATGTGCCGCGACTACGGCGACTGGTTCCCCACCGCTGTCATCACGGCCCCCGTTGGCAAAGTGCAGCTGTCGCTCTCGTACCGTCGTGACATCCAGCGTCCCGCCTACAGCTACCTGACGAGTTCAACGGTATATATCAACCGATTTACCTATCAGAGCGGCAACCCTTACCTGAAGCCCACCTACACCCATAGCCTGGTGATGAATGCTGCCTACAAGTGGATGAACCTGATGGTGAACTATGCACGCATCAAGGACTCCGAGACGATGTCCACCGAGCCCTTCCCTGGCAGTGAAGATCCGATGGTCAGCCTGGTGCGTCCCATCAACAGCAAGGAAGACTATAACCAGTTGAATATCGTGACTTCGTTGAGCCCTGCGTTCGGTTGCTGGCATCCCACGTGGCGAGCCTATGGCACCTTCCAGAACTACAAAACGCCCTGTGCCGACGGTTCTACGCTTACACTCAACCGCCCGATGTTCCTGCTGTCATGGCTGAATGACATCGAGTTGCCAAAGGACTTCCGCTTGAGCCTTAACGTTGAGTGGGTGTCTAAAGGTGACTATAACAACTTCCGCCTCACAAAGACGCGGTTCTATTCCGGCATTGGTGTACAGAAGGATCTCAACCTGCGGAGTCTCGGTTCCTTGACCGTGGACCTGCGTTGTATGGATGTCTTCAACACCAACAAGACTAGTGCCACCATCTTCGGCCTGCGCGAACTGACCACCAGCAATCCTGCTCGCCGCACCTTCGTCCTTGACCTCACCTGGAGGTTCAACAAGGCCAGTAGCAAGTACCGCGGCACCGGCGCCGGCGAGAAGCAGAAAGCGAGAATGTAATTAGATAAAGGTTTCAAGCATTTAAAACGTTGGAATCAAAGAAACGATGAAAACTGAGATTAGTCCAAAGGACAGTAATCGCGAGGAAGCTTTCAATCTCTGGATGTCCTCACCTATGCCCATGGTGACTCTTGTAAAAACGATGGACGTGACAAGGCTTGTGAGGTATAGCAAAAAGCACGACTTGAGCTTCAATATGTTGCTCTGCTGGTGTATCGGTAAAGCAGCAACCACGATAGAGGAGTTCTATGTGTTGCCCGATCATGGCAAGCTATATAGATATGACCGCTTGGCTATCAATGTGATTGTTAGCAACAATGAAGGCGGTATCAACTCTTGCGATATTCCATACACTGACGATTTGGACCATTTCAACAGCGATTACATGCGCTTGACGCAATCGGCGAGCCAAAACTGTGAGAGCAGTTTCCTGGAGGATGCGATGGTGATAGGTACTTCGGCGATGACAGTCACAGAACTTGACTGCATCGTCAACCAGTACACCGATCAGTTCTGCAACCCGATGGTCATGTGGGGAAAGTATCGCAAAGGGTGGTTCAAAACCACTCTGCCCATCAGTTTCCAGTTTCATCACGTGCAGATGGACGGTGGACACGCAGCAAGGTTCCTGGAACAGTTACAAGCCATCATCAAAACCGAATTGCGATGAAAATAAAACGATAGGTGAGAATATAGACCATCTCTTAACATACCTGCTCTTGCTTATATCAAATTATTTGCCGTATTTTGCAACACTATTCCAGTTGTAGAACATCAAGCATCATGAATATCAGATTAGAACAACCCAGTGATTACCGTGAGGTGGAGAACCTCACGCGAGAGGCCTTTTGGAACGTCTATCGTCCCGGCTGTACCGAGCATTTTGTGCTTAACCAGTTCCGTATTAATCCTGACTTCATCCCCGAACTCGATCTGGTGTTGGAAGAGGACGGCAGAATCATCGGTCATGTGATGTTCTCCAAGGCGGAACTGCACCTTGACGATGGCACGATACGCCCGTCGTGGACCTTTGGGCCCATCAGCATCCATCCTGATTACAAGCACAAGGGCTACGGCTTGAAACTGCTGAATCATGCGCTCGAGAAAGCCCGCGAAATGGGCATAGGCTTCCTGTGCATGGAGGGCAACATCGACTTTTACCGTAATGCCGGTTTTGACCTTGCCAGCAAACTGGGTATCCATTATCATGCCGAGCCGCGAGAGGCCGAGGTTCCTTATTTCCTCGCCCAGGAACTTATTCCCGGCTGGCTCGGTGGCATCGAAGCGACCTACTGCCCTCCACGTGGCTACTTTGTGGCCGATGAGCGTCCTGAGGACTTCGCGGCCTACGAGGCTACCTTCCCCGCCAAGGAAAAGACGCTGCAGCCAGGCCAACTGCCCCAGTTCTGTCAAAGCTGCGGTATGCCGCT
Source organism: Muribaculaceae bacterium (assembly GCA_017427945.1). Taxonomy (GTDB): domain Bacteria; phylum Bacteroidota; class Bacteroidia; order Bacteroidales; family Muribaculaceae; genus Sodaliphilus. The sequence goes on from JAFRRT010000038.1 coordinate 30,631, forward strand.
GACGCGTAACGAGGACTGCGGCACCGATGCCGACGGCAGCATCAACTTCGACTACTGCCAGTACTGCTACAAGGACTGCCAGTTCCTGCAGGACTGCACGATGGAAGAAATGATTGAGCATTGCGCGCAGTTCCTCGACGAGGTCAACAAGAATATGCCCAAACCCATGACAAGGGATGAATACATCCAAATGATGCAGGGCTTCTTCCCCATGCTCAAGAGGTGGAGAAAATGAAACGTCGTTTGTTCATCGGTATAGTGGCTTGTGTGGCCTGCTTAACGGCATGGGCACAGGACGTTGACACGCTCCAGACCACCGATATGATGGTCGAGTTAAGGGAACTCGTCGTCAAGGGCGGCCTTCCCAATACCCGACTCAAGGGGAACGCCATGATAACCCGCATCGAGGGCACGCCGCTGGAACAATCTGGATCGCTCGGTGAGATGTTGCTCAAGGTACCCGGAATGACGGGAACTGAGGATGCCCCTGAGGTGCTGGGCAAGGGCATTCCTCTCATTTACATCAACGGACGCCTGCTACGCGATGACAGCGAACTGAAACGCCTGCGCAGCGAGGACATCCGCGATGTGGAGGTTATCAACAATCCAGGCGCACAGTACGACGCGACTGTCAAGGCGGTGGTGCGCATCCGCACCAAGCGGCAGCAGGGCGACGGTCTCAGCCTCGACCTCACTGCGACCACCGAGCAGGATCTGCGTTACGACTTTAACCGCCCTTCGGGCAAACTCGGCATGAACTACCGTACGGGAGGGGTAGATGTCTTTGGTTCCATCTATTATTTCCATCAGGATTACCGTCAGTACAGTTGGCTGGAAGAGACGACTAACACGACCAAACTGTTCCATCAGGTCGGCCCTTACACCATGACATGGAAGAATGACTATCTGACCTATACCGCTGGTACTAACTGGCAAATCAGTGACAACCAGTCGGTGGGACTTCGTGCTGATTTGACGCAGTACCTCGGCGGTACCAACATGGTCATCTATGACGAGGATGTGTTTGAAAACGATGTGAGAATTGACCACCTCTACTCCGAGCAGACGAGCAAGGAGACCAAGCCGTTGGGCATCCTCACCAATGCCTATTACAATGGAACAGTAGGTAAGCTGGGCATTGACTTCAACTTCGATTTTCTGTCAACCGAGATCAATACAACCCGCGAGAACGTGGAGCAGAGTTTGGTGCAGGACGACTTCGTGCGTAGCGGGTCGGGTGCCGAGAGCCGCCTCTATGCCACCAAACTGGTACTCGCTTATCCCATTTGGAAGGGCACGCTGGAGGCTGGCACCGAGATGACCTTTGCCCGCCGCCACAATACTTACTGGATTGACAAGCAGTCCATTGCCGATACTGATGCCGACATTACCGAGGACAATATTGCCCTCTTTGCCGAGTATGGCTGTAACTTTGACCGATGGGGCAGGGCAAGCATCGGGTTGCGCTACGAGCATACGCTCTACGATTATGACGACGCTAAGAATAGCGACTATCTGCACCGCAGCATGGACGAGTTTTTCCCGACAGCGGCCTATTCGGTCCGCTTGGGTAGTGTGCAGACGGCGCTGTCCTACAGCCTCAAGACCAACCGCCCCAGCTTCTTCGCGATGAACGATGCCGTTACCTACATCAGCCGCTATTCGATGCAGGCAGGCAACTCGCAGTTGCTCAACGAGCGCTTGCACGACCTCACACTGTCTGCTTCATGGCAGTGGCTGACGCTGACGGCCTCTTACGGGCGTTGCAAACACGTCATTACGCAATGGTCGTTTGTAAGTGACGATGATGCGGCGCTTATCAAGCACATCAACCTCGACAGGCCAGTCAATACACTGGGTGCTTATATCGCCTTTACACCGCGTGTCGGCATCTGGTCACTCAATGCAACGGCAGGTGTAGAGAAGCAGGACCTTTATCTCGACCTTGAGGATCCTCATGTGCAGGGTGGCGTGCGTCGTGCTTACTTCGACAAACCCGTCTATACGCTCAATGCCTTTAATACTTTCAGCCTGAAACATGACTGGAAGTTCGATATTAACCTGATGTTCCGTTCACATGGACATCAGCTGAACTTCTATGATGACTACGACAACGTGCGTCTTAATCTTGTGGCACAAAAGAGCTTCCTGAAAGATAAGGCCCTCACCCTGCGTGTCGCGCTGCTCGACGCCTTGCAGCGCAACCACATGAACGAGTATGGCGATATGGGTTACTACAAGATTCAGCAGAACAACCGCTACTCAACCCACAAACTGCAGTTCACTGTCATCTATCGTCTGAACGCCACCCGCAGCAAGTACAAGGGCACAGGAGCAGGCAAAGACGCTCAGCAGCGCATGAAGAATTAGACAACTGTTAAACTTGTGTTAAATCCATTGTTGGCTCTTGACTCGTCCCTTAGGGCATACAATACTTTTGCAGTCGCTTAGCAAAACGTCGTACGATGATGAGTAAGAAAACAAAATTAAAAATCGGAGAGTTCTCACGGTTGATGCAGGTTACCGTAAAGACTTTGCGTCATTATGAGAAAAAGGGACTGCTGCTGCCTGATGAGGTGGATGAGTGGACAGGATACCGCTACTACAGCATAGACCAGATGCAACGTCTGAACACCATCCGCGATCTGCAACGGCTCGGATTCACGCTTGACGAGATCAAGGAACTGTACAAAGACGATTCGCACACCCCCAGCATCTGCCAGCTTGACGCGAAAATCAAGGACACGGAAGCGCAGTTGCAACAACTCATAGCCCGTCGTGAACGACTGCTCGACTGGAGAAACTCTCGCAAAGAAATGAAGACAATGGAAAAATTCAGCATTCAGTTTTTGCCAGAAATAATTGTGGCAAGTCATCGTGAAGTCATCCCCAATTACGCCGCCCTGGGGCCCTTGTGTGTGGAGAAAATCGGCCCTGAGATGCAGCGCCTCGGCTGCAAGTGCCCGCCTCCGGGTTACTGCTTCACCATCGAGCACAACAAGGAGTACAAACCGACTGACATTGATATCGAGTATTGTGAACAGGTCGAGGAAATGGGCACTGGCAGTGACATCATCCAATTCAAACGTCTGCCGGCAATACCCAAGGCACTGTGCATGAAGCATTATGGTCCTTATGAGCGTTTCTATGAGTCATATACCGAGGCCTTCCGCTATATGGAAGAGCTGGGCTACAAGATTGCCAGTCATCCTCGTACCTGCTACGTTGATGGAGCTTGGAACCAGGAAGACCCCGAGAAATGGCTGTCCATCATCCAAATCCCAATAGAATGATCATTCTTTATTGTCTGCCCCAAGAGCAGAGGGGCAGACAATAAAGAATCCAAACAAGAACCGACAGATGTGTGACTACAGGTATATAACTCTAAGAGAGAGGCCCGATTTAATGGATGCTGCTGCAACTTGGTTCCACGAGAAATGGGGCGTGCCTCTTGAGGCCTATCTTCAATGTATGGGGGCATACCTGCATCAGGAAACCGAATACGGATGATACCTGTGCCTTGATGACGATAGAATTGTCGGTGGCTTGGGGGTGATTGAGAATGACTTCCATGACCGGAAAGACTTGTCGCCCAATTTGTGCGCGGTTTATACTGAGGAAGAATACCGCTGCCAGGGAATCGCAGGCCAACTGTTGAATATGGCCGTTGCAGATTTGAGGTCTAAAGGAATCACCCCTGTTTATTTGCTCACTAACCACACGGGTTTCTATGAGCGTTACGGTTGGGTATTCCTGTGCATGGCTCAAGGCGACGGCGAGCCATATATGTCAAGAATGTACATTCATCGATAAATTATGCTTATGATGGAAACCGAAAGGATATTGTTGCGCCCGTGGCGCGAGAGTGATGCCGAGTCGCTTTACAAGTATGCCAGTGACCCTGACGTAGGGTTGCGTGCCGGCTGGCCACCTCACAAAAGTGTGGAGGAAAGTCTGGAGATTATCCGCACGGTGTTTGGTAATGCCACAACGTGGGCTGTTGAACTTAAAGAAACCGGTGAGGCCATCGGAGCGATAGGCTACGGTCCCTCATGCGACTGCAAACTGCCTGCACGTGAGAATGAGCCCATTGCGGGCTACTGGATTGCCAAACCCTATTGGAATCAAGGCATCTGCACCGAAGCGCTCAGGCTGATGATTGAGCAAATCCGCGAGAAGACAGACATTCCATCGCTTATTAGCGGCCATTTCATCGACAATCCTGCTTCGGGTCATGTAATGGAGAAATGCGGTTTCGTGCCTACTGGCGAAACCTGTATCGATGAGAGCCAGTACCAGGGCGAAAATCGCCCGATTCGAGTCCTTCGCCTGGAGTTGTTGAGGGATTAGTTAATAACTGATAGAATCGAAACAGCAAAGAGGGCACTTCATTGTGAAGTGCCCTCTCGTGTTCTCATTTGATGGCTGTGTCAGTCCTTAAACTTGATGATGGTGTCTTTGCCCGCGTAAATCTCGACAATGTCTTGGTAGAGCAGCCGCTCGTTCTGCTGGCGGATCATCACCTGGCGGGTGCCTTGCTGTGCTCCGTAGCGGGTGCCTTTGACTTCACCGTCGACAATTTGGGCCGTGGAGGCAAGGAACGTCTTGTCGAGGCCTGAAATGTTGACCCAAAGGTCATCGTATTGACGTCCCGATTCGCTCACGAAAACCAGAAAACCGAAGGTGTCGCGGGAGGCGTAATCACTGGCCAGCTTATAACTCTCACCCGAGCAGCCGCTAAGCAGCAGACACACGAGTGCAGTCAAAGCCACGAGAAGCCGTTTCATCATTTACTTTTTAAGTCCGAACTTGATGCGCAGCTTCTCAATCATGTCCACGGTCATGGCGTCGAGGTCATACTCGGGTTTCCAGTCCCACTCAACGCGTGCACATGTGTCATCCAGCTTGTTGGGCCAGCTGTCGGCAATGCCTTGACGCAGCGGGTCAACGTCATACTCCATCTCAAACTCGGGGATGTACTCCTTGATCTTGTGATAGATAACCTCGGGGTCAAAGCTCATTGAAGCGATGTTGAACGAGTTGCGGTGAACCAGTCTCGACGGGTCTGCCTCCATAATCTCGATGGCGGCGCGCAGGGCGTCGGGCATGTACATCATGTCCATCAGGGTGCCGGCGGCAATAGGACACATGAATTTCTTGCCCTGTACTGCACTGTAGTAGATGTCAACGGCATAGTCGGTGGTACCACCGCCTGGAGGTGTCACGTAACTGATCAGGCCGGGGAAACGCACCGAGCGGGTGTCCACACCGAACTTCTGGGCGTAGTAGTTGCTGAGCAACTCACCGGTCACCTTGGTGACGCCGTACATCGTGCGGGGCTGCTGGATGGTATCTTGAGGGGTACCGTCCTTGGGCGCATTGGGACCAAAAGAACCAATGCTACTGGGCGTGAACACTGCACAGTGTTTCTCGCGTGAAACCTCAAGCACATTCATCAGACCGTCGATGCCGATGTGCCATGCCAGCTGGGGTTTGTTCTCGGCAACGGCACTCAAAAGGGCTGCCAGGTTATAAATCGTGTCGATGTTGTATTTATCGACCACCTCAGCGATTTGTTGGGCGTTGGTGATGTCAACGATTTCCGAAGGGCCGCTCTCGGCGAGTTCGCCCTTAGGTTCTGCACCAGGGATGTAGCCAGCTACGACATTACCTGTGTAGATGCCTCTCAACTTCATTGTCAGCTCCGAGCCGATTTGTCCCGTTGAGCCGATAATCAGAATATTCTTCATTGCAGTAAAAGTTTATGTCTAGGTCTATGTTTTCTTAACAAGCTACAAAAATACACCATTTCTGATAATTACGCAATACCCGCCATAATATTTTTTGATGCACAAAAAAATAGTGGGGCGGGGGTGGAGTGAGGTTGGAGAAAAAGTATTATCTTTGCAGAGTAGACAACCGACCATCATTTTTTGAAATCCATGGACGAAAAATATATTGTTTCGGCGCGCAAATACAGGCCCTCGACGTTCCGCAGCGTGGTGGGACAGCAGTCGTTGACCCACACCCTGAAGTCGGCCATCGCCAGTGGACGCCTGGCTCATGCTTACTTGTTCTGTGGCCCTCGCGGCGTGGGCAAAACGACCTGTGCTCGCATTTTTGCCAAGACCATCAACTGTGAGCACCCCACGCCCGAGGGCGAGGCCTGCAACGAGTGCCCGTCATGCATTGCGTTCAACGAACAGCGGTCTTACAACATCAACGAGCAGGATGCCGCATCAAACAACAGCGTGGATAATATCCGCGACTTGACCGAGCAGGTGCGCATTCCGCCGCAGACGGGCCGTTACCGTGTATTCATCATTGATGAGGTCCACATGTTGTCTCAGGCCGCGTTCAATGCTTTCCTCAAGACCCTTGAGGAGCCGCCTGAATATGCCATTTTCATCCTTGCTACGACCGAAAAGCAAAAGGTCATCCCCACTATTCTGTCCCGCTGCCAGATTTATGATTTCGCACGTATCACGGTGCCCGACATCGTACAGCAGTTGCAGTATGTTTGTGAGCAGGAGAACATCGAAGCCGAGCCCGCCGCGCTCAACGTCATTGCCCAAAAGGCCGATGGCGCCATGCGTGACGCCCTGTCAATCTTTGACCAGGTGGCTGCCTCGACCGAGGGTCATATCACCTACCAGAGTGCTCTCGAAAACCTGAATGTGCTGGATTATGACTATTACTTCAGGCTTGTGGATACGTTCCTGACTGGCGATGTGAACCAAGCGTTACTCATCTATAAGGAAATTCGTGACAAGGGTTTTGACTCACAGTTTTTTATCAACGGCTTGGCGCAGCACTTGCGTGATTTGATGGTCGCTGCAACGCCGCAGACGCGTCGTTTGCTCGAAATGAACGATGAGGTGGCACAACGCTATGGCGAGCAGAGCGTCAGGTTGGCACCTGGCTTCTATTACCGTGCGCTCGATTTATGCAATAGTTGTGACTTGAATTACCGCAATGCCAGCAGTAAGCAACTGTTGGTGGAACTGACGCTGATAAAGCTTTGCCAGTTGGTGACTCCGCAGCCCCAACAGGCGGCTCAACCGTCTATACAAAAGATTCCGGCTGCCGCGCCGGCCCCTGCACAAGCCGCTCCACCGCGTCCTGCCCCGCAGTCGCCCGCACCGCAGGCCAAAGCCGCACCGGCACCACCACGCCCTCAGGCGCCCCAACGCCCCGTTCAGCCTTCTCCGGCATCGACCGCACAATCGGCAACAAGGAGTCTGGAGAACAGGCCGCGCGTCATGATGAATGTGGCTAAGGAAGCCGTTGCTGCCCCTCAGACTGCACCTGCTACCCCTAAACGTGACACCGCGTTCACTGTCGACCAGTTGCAGGAAGCGTGGCGCGAATACATTGAGACCCATCCGCAGGAGAAGGCTTTGCTGGCAACGATGTCTTATGCCCAGCCGCAGGCTGTCGGTGACAATCCCGAGCATTATGTGGTGACGGTTGCCAGCCCCACCGAACTCAAGAATGTTGAAGAGCACAGGAGCGGCTTGATGTCATTCCTTTGCGATGCCTTGCGCAACGACCGTCTGACTCTTGACGTGAAAGTCAGTGATGTGCCTATGGACACGCCAAAAATTCTGTCCCCTCGGGAGATCGTTGAGGAGATGAAGCAGCACAATCCCGACTTCATCCAGTTTATAAAGGATTTCGACCTCGGGCTGGCTTGAGCCGGTTTGGGTGATGATTAACAAGGGAGGGCCCATAGTGTTAGGGCCCTCCCTTGCTGTTGATCGGAAATATCTGCTGAGCCTTTACTGTTGCATGTTGTTGATGCTTTCGGCCTTGACGGTAAAGAAGTTGTTCTCATCGTCATTCAGCATGTTGTATTCAGGGTGGTTACTGAATGATGCAGGCTTGTCTTCGATTTCCATCTCGCGATTGGTGTCGTTGGCGATGTATGGCTCAATGAGCGAATGCCAAGCTCGGATGCGGGCTTGAGCAGACTCGCGATCAATCAGGGCGTTTCTCTCTTCAATCAATTCCAAGAGATGATTGATATAGATTTGGCGAAAATCTTCATACCTCAAAATTCTGGCAATAAGAGGATTGGTGTTGTCTCCCCATTGCAGGGGATTTTGTCGACCCGAGTCAGATAAGTGTCCCGCTTCGCTGCAAGTTCCCAACGAACTGTCATAATCGTACGGGATAAAGAAGAATTTGTAGTCATTCAAGCCCTTGCCGTTGAAGTAGATGTAGTAGTTGTTGGCATTGTTCCAATAGTCGTCCCACATGCCCAGGACAACATTGACGGCATAGGTCTTGAGCAGCAGGTCAACATCAGTGACTTCCTGTATCCAGGTGTAGAACTTGCTTTCGCTCAGGGTGTTGAGTTTGTTCATAAAGTCAACTAACTGAGCACGTGCCGTATCAAACTCTTCGGTCTGGGTCTTAAGCGTGTAGGTGTGCATGTCATCGCTGTCATCATCATACCAGATGTCACCGTTGGGGTTGTTCAGCCCGGCCCCACCTGAATCAAGATGGCGGCATTTCCATAGGTAGCCGTTGCTGGCTCCGAACTGTTCTTTCCTGTCCTTGAGGAAACGCTTGTCGATGGGCTCTAACAATTGATAAACGCCAAAGTATGCCTCATTGTCATCGCCCTCGACATGAAGCCACAGTCGGCAGAACTCATCACGTATTGCACTCCATACACCAGCGCGCTTAAAGAGGTCATAGCAGAATTTCTCGCGTATATAGCTGGGGTCGTTAGAGCAACACCTGAGGTGAATCTTGCGGATGCCATGAATGGTGTGTTCATCCTCATCGATATACTTGCGCAGGTTGACGCCGAAGTGAACCCGTCGCCACAGGGTCGTGTTGGTCTGGTGAGGCACAAAGTATTGTCGGCCCTCGGGGCGATGGCGGGAGGAGTTTCCCTTAAGGCGCAGTCCCACGCTATCGACCACCGTTGTGTCATTGCCCTTGATGTATGTGATGTCGGCCATGATGTATTGACGGGTATAATGGTTTTCATCATACATGGCCAGGAGCCTGTTCCACTCGCTGAGGCTTACCTCAAGGTGAATCTCGGGAAAAGCGTCTTTGTCCCACACATAGTCGTAGCTCTCCTTGATACGTTCGGGCCAAGTTCCAAACAGCAAGTAGTCGATGAGTACCGTCACGTCTGAAATGCTGACTTTGTTGTCATAGTTCATGTCGCAACGTATGCGGGTGTCATAGTTCGCAAATTCTCCCAACAGGATGTCGATGAGGCTCGATACATCTGCAATTGAGATGTGGCCATCGCCGTTCACATCGCCTACCGTTTGGTTGAAAGTTGCTTCCTTCGAAACGATATCATCGGCCGCTGTTGCTGTCAGTGGCAGAGCAAATGCAAGTGCAAGTGCTATGAAGAATAATAAATACCTTTTCATTAGATTTCAAATTATTGTTGTATGAGTTATTGCGTTTTATTGAGAAATAGCGTTGATGCTGGCAGCTTTGGCAGTGAAGAAATTGTCACTGTTGGACTTCAGCAGGTTGTACTCGCTGTGGTTGCCCCACGAGGCGGGCTTGTCCTCGATGACCGTATCCTCGCCTGTTTCGTTGTTAACGTAGTCAGCGATTTTGTTCTGCCATGCACGGATGCGGGCTTGGGCTATCGACCTGTCCATCATGGCGTTACCTTCGGTAATCAGGAACTTCAGGTGATTGATGTAAATGGCTTTGAAATCGTCAAATTTCAATAGTCTGGAAATAAGCTTGTTGCCATCGGTTCCCCACATGAGCGGGTTTTGTCGTCCTGCATCATCCTGGTTGCCGCACCTGAGGCTGGTGCCCAGCGTGTTGTCATAGTCGTAGGGGATGAAGAAGAACTTGTAGCCCTCAAGGTGCCTGTCGTTGAAGTAGATGTAGTAGTTGTTGGCATTGTTCCAATAGTCGTCCCACATGCCCACAGCAACGTTGACGGCATAGGTCTTGAGCAGCAGGTCCACATCGGTCACTTCCTGAATCCACTCGCGGAAGTCATTGTCATTAAAGCTGTTGAGCTGATTCATGAAAGCTTGGAGCTGGACTTTTGCACTGTCAAACTCTTCGGTCTGTGTCTCGAGGGTATAGGCATGGCGGTCGTCAGTGTCATCGTCATACCAGATGTCGCCGTTGGGGTTGTTCAGCCCCGCTGCTCCATTGCGGCATTTCCACAGGTAGCCGTTGCTGCCGCCAAAACGGTTTTTGCGGTCCTTGAGATAGCGCTTGTCGATGGGCTCAAGCAGCTCATACACCCCATAATAGACCTCGTTTGCGTCACCCTCGACGTGGAGCCACAGGCGGCAGTAGTTGTCGCGAATGGCGGTCCATACCCCAGCGCGGCGGAACAACTCGTAGCAGAACATCTCGCGCACATAGGCAGGATCGTCCTTGAACCACTTGAGGTGGAGTTTGCGCACGCCCTGAATGGTGTGGGCGTCATCATCGACATATTTGCGCAGGTTGACGCCGAAGTGCACGTGATGCCAATCGGTGTTGCCGGCCTGGTGCATCTCGCCGCGCCAGTTCTCGGGCCTGCGACGTGACGTGTTGCCCTTGAGACGGATGCCAACGCTATCGACAACGGTCGTCTCGCCACCCTTGACAAAAGAAATGGTGCCCATGACATATTGCGTCGTATAGGCATTGGCGTCATAGAGCGTCAGCAGTCTGTTCCATTCGGCAAGGCTCACGTCGAGATGTATCTCGGGCAGGGCATCGTCGTCCCACACATAGTCGTAGCCCTCCTTGACGGGCTCAGGAACCGTGCCGCCCAACAAGAGGTCGATGAGTTGAGTGACGTCGCCAATTGTCACCTCCTTGTCGCCGTTGACGTCAGCCCGCTTCAGGACATCGTAGTTTGGTGACCCACCCAGCAGGATGTCGATTAATACAGTCACATCGCCAATCGTGACTTCCCCGTCGCCGTTCACGTCCCCTTTGGGTAAGGTGTAAGGGTTGGGGACTGCAGGCTCCTGATATTCCTCGACGCCGAAGGTGAGATCCGTGAGGTTGAAGGTGAAAGTATAATCCACCCCCGTTCCCGTGAATCGGTAGGAATGGTTGTTGTTGCTCTTTTGTGTCGTGTAGGTGTTGCCCACGATGACATCTTGGCTGCCGTTGCCGTTTGGCCCGTAGCGGTAATTGGCATTGAAATAGTTCCAGTCGTCGGTTTGCCCGTCGGCAAAGACAAACCACACCGTCCCGCTCACGTTCACGGTGAGGGTATAGACATTGTTGCCTTTATTGCTCATTTCAATGCCGCCGGCCGGATTCCAGTTGCCGAAGGGGGTGTTGCCCACCATGTAGATAGCGGCACGTGCGGGCATCAGTGCCAGCACGAGTGCCATGATGGTCAAGAGGTAATACTTCTTCATCTTGAATTTTGGTTTTATTATATCATCTCACTATAGCACGATACTATAGCAATATTACTCTTCGTACCAGGTGGAATACATCAGGTAGTTCTTGGCGATCTTCACGTTGATTTCGCTGGCCTGCTTGGGGTCAACCATCTTCTTGAATTTCGCGGGGCTGCCGGCCCACAGCTCGTGGGGACCCACCTTGGTGCCGCCCAGCACAACGCTGCCAGCTGCAATGATGGCACCCTCGCCAATTTCGGCGTGGTCCAGGATGATACTACCCATGCCGATGAGCGCCATGTCACCGATTTTGGCGCCGTGAACAACCACGTTGTGCCCGATGGACACGTCATTGCCGATTTCGGTGACCGATTTCTCGTAAAGAGTGTGTATCACGCTGTTGTCCTGAATGTTGACGCGGTTGCCTATGGTAATGGTGTTCACGTCACCGCGCAACACGGCGTTGAACCAGATGCTGCAGTCGTTACCCATTGTCACATCGCCAACGACGACGGCGCTGTCGGCGAGGAAGCAGTTCTCGCCGATCTTGGGGTCAAAACCCCTTACTTTTTTGATGATAGCCATTATTTAGTTTAGTGTTTAATGTTTAGAGTATAGAGATATTAGATTTCCCTCGTCTTCTCGTTGAGCCATGCGGCGTCCTCGCCATCGAGTAGCGGCATGATGCGTTCACGCACCATGCGGTGGTAATCGTTGATCTGTGCCACCTCCTCGGCGGTGAGCATCGAGCGGTCAACCAGGTTCAGGTCATAGGGGAAGAGCGTCAGCGGCTCAAAGGCGAGGAAATTGCCGAAGTCCTCGGTCTTCTCGGCCTCGACAACCAGCAGCAGATTCTCGGTGCGAATGCCGTACTCACCGGTCTTGTACAGGCCGGGCTCATTGCTCATCACCATGCCGGGCATCAGCTTGACATCGACCAGGTTGGTGCGGATGCTTTGCGGGCCCTCATGGCAACCCAGGAAATGTCCCACGCCGTGGCCCGTGCCGTGGCCATAGGTCATCGCCTCTTGCCACAGCGGCAGGCGTGCCAGCACGTCGAGTTGGCAACCGGTGGTCCCCACAGGGAACTTGGCGCGCTGCAGGGCCAGGTGTCCCTTGAGCACGAGGGTGAAGTCGTGCTTCTCCTGTGCGGTGGGATTGCCCAGGGTGACGGTGCGGGTGATGTCGGTGGTTCCGTCAAGGAATTGTGCACCGCTGTCCACGAGCAGGATGCCCTCACCGTGCAGGGTCGAGGCACTCTCGTCGGTCGCCTCATAGTGGACGATGGCGCCGTGCTCCTTGTAGCCGCAAATCATGGCGAAGCTGTCCTCGCGGTAAAGGTCTTGCTGGGCGCGGTATTCCATGCCCTTCTTCCACACGTCCACCTCGTTGATGGTGTCTGTGGGAGCCATCTGCTCAATCCAGCGGAACAGGCGCACCAGTGCAGCGCCGTCACGTTCCATGGCATGGCGGAAGCCTTCAATCTGCACCTCGTTCTTGACACTCTTGAGGTCGGTAATGGGCGAGCGGAAATATACTTTCTGGCACGGCATGGCGTTGGCCAGCGTGTCGCTCACGCGGTTGGGATCGACGAGGACTACCTCATGCTCGCCCACGCGCTCCAGGAAGTAAACGACGTCATCATAGTCACGCACTCTCACATCGCAAGCCTTGAGATGCTGGCGCACCTCGTCGGTAACCTTGTTGTCGTCGATGAAGAGCACCCTGGTGTTGCGTGAGATGTAGGCAAAGGCAATGGCCACCGGCGTGAAGGCCACGTCATTGCCACGCAGGTTCAGCAGCCAGGCGATATCATCGAGGGCGGTCACCAGCATGGCGGTAGCGTCATTATCCTCGAGCACTTTGAGCAGGCGATCAATCTTGTCGATGGCTTCCTCACCTGCATATTGCACATCGTGGACAAAGGCCGGCTCACTCGGACGGGCGGGACGGTCTTCCCAGATGCGGTCGGCAGGGTAGAACTCGGTGGCGAGCATGAAACCGTTCTCACCGCAAAATCGCTCCAGCTGGTTAGCATCCTGGGCACTGTAGAGGCGTCCGTCGATGGCGATGACCGAGTCCTCTTCCAGAACTTCCAGCAGCCACTCATGGATAGTGAGGTCATTGCCCATATTCTCTTTCATCATCACGAAACCGCTGTCTTCCAGCTCAATGCCGGCCTGCAGGAAGTAACGCGAGTCGGTCCACAGGGCGGCCTGGTCGAGCGTGACAACGGCAGTGCCGTTGCTGCCGGTGAAGCCGCTGATCCAGTCGCGGAACTTCCAGTGGTCACAGATGTATTCACTCTGGTGCGGGTCGGTGCCGGGGATGATGACGGCATCGATATTCAGGCGGCGCATTTCCTCGCGCAGCGCCTCAAGGTGAGTATATGTCTCTTTACTCATGATTGATTTGGTTTGATTTCTTGATATTACCCTGCAAATTTACATCATTTTTGCCAAGCCGCAAAATTTTGTGGAAAGCACGGTTTTTTCCTCGACAAAACACATTAATTCTAAAAAAAGTGGTGAAAATGTTTTGTGGGGTTCAAAAAATGTGTCTATCTTTGCAGCCGATTTCGCGGCACATGTCTTGCTGGCGTTGATGCTCATGCGTTAGTCAAGTCAAGAGTGTGACACTTGATCGTTGAAACTTCGATGTCAAGGCTATGATGCTAAGTGCCTGACAGTCAAGCGTAGGACGATATTTAAACGAGCGCGACACCCAATAGTTGTTCAACCCTGTGATGCCGGTGGGCTTCTCACGCCGGTGGGGGAGAGCGGCCTCTTTATGATTGGATGTCCACACCCGGTATATTGTGCTGCGCCTGTGTTTTTCTGTGCACAGGCAGACATGTATCGCGAGTCATTATTGAGAGAATGTAAAACAAGAACAATAACTAAACAAAACGAGAAACTATGTCTAAAGTTTGTCAAATCACTGGTAAGAAGGCGATCACCGGTAACAACGTGTCGCACTCCAAGCGTAGGACGAAACGTCGTTTCAACGTTAACGTCTTCAATCGCAAGTTCTATTGGCCCGAGCAGGGTCAGTGGGTACGCCTCACCGTATCGGCTGCAGGTTTGCGCAACATCAACAAGATGGGTCTTGACGCCGCTTTGAAGAAAGCTGCCGCTGATGGCCACTTGACTGAAATCATGGTTATTAACAAGTAAGAAAGGAGCAACTGTATTATGGCAAAGAAAGCAAAAGGCGATCGCGTGCAAGTCATTCTCGAGTGCACCGAGCAAAAGGGTACTGGCGTTCCCGGCATCAGCCGTTACATCACGACCAAGAACCGCAAGAACACCACCGAGCGTTTGGAGCTCAAGAAATACAACCCTTATCTGAAACGCATGACCGTTCACAAGGAGATCAAGTAATAACAACCATTTAACGACATATATTAAGTTATGGCAAAGAAAGTAGTTGCAACCCTTCAGACTGGTGAAGGACGCTCATGGAGCAAGGTCATCAAGATGGTTCGCTCCGAGAAGACTGGCGCTTACGTGTTTGAGGAGCGCATGGTCCCCAACGACAAGGTACAGGACTGGCTGAAGTAATATTGAGCCAACCAACGATACAATCGCCTGCCCGCTTGCTGATATCAGCCTGCGGGCAGGTTTTTTATGTGCAAGGCACAATGAAACTATAGCTTTTTTAGTTACCTTTGTAACCTGAAAAACTGAAACCGTCATGAATCAAGACAAATACATATTCACGCTGGAGGTAGGGGTGCGGGACTATGAACTCGACAGCGAGGGCATCGTCAACAACGCCAACTACCTTCACTATCTTGAGCACACCCGCCATGCCTTTGTCAAGCAGGAGGGTATCCCCTTCGGCAGCTTGACCCGCGAGGGCCTGGTGCCTGTGGTCAGGCGCATGGAAATCGACTACCACACGCCGCTGCGCAGCGGTGACGTGATGCTGAGCCGCTTGTGGATTGAACGCGCAGGGGCACGGTTCATTTTCCATCAGGATATCTTCAAGAAAGAGGGTGGTGACCCAGTCGTGAGCGCCGTAGTCACCATCGTGTGCATGGAGAACGGACGAATCAACCGCGGCGATGACCTCGCTGAGCGCATTGCCAAATACCTTTGACCATCATGACGGGCACCGATGGATACACACCATTGACTTACCGCATCGCTTTTGCCAGCATGCAGGGCATGAGCGTGGACCTGGCACGCAAGCTGCTTGACGTGGTGGGCAGTGAGGAGCAGTTCTTTGCCATGGGCGAGAAAGAGTTGCGTGACCTCACGCGCGGGCGCAGTAAGATTTATGGTGACAACTACCGCCGCGAGTGCCTGCAGCGTGCCTTGAAAGAAGAGGCCTTTGTGCGGGACAACGGCATTGCTGTCACCTATTTCACCGAGAACAACTATCCTCACCGCTTGATAGAAGCTCCCGATGCACCGGCCATGTTCTACAGCCTTGGAAAATGTGACTTGGAGGCACCCCACATCATCAGTGTGGTGGGTACACGTCATGCGACGCAATACGGTATCCGTTTTTGTGATACGCTCATCGGTGAACTGGCCCAGCGCCTGCCCGACTTGGTAGTGGTGAGCGGTCTGGCCTACGGCATCGACATCGCTGCCCACCGTGCCGCCCTCAAGCATGGGGTACCTACGGTGGCTGTGCTGCCTCGTGGCCTGAACCGCATCTATCCAGCCATGCACCGCAACGATGCCGTCGCCATCGTAAAGAGCGGCGGCCTGTTGTTGACCGACTATACCAGCCAGGACACGGTACAGAAGAGCAATTTCCTTGCCCGTAACCGCATTGTGGCGGCCCTGAGCGACTGCACGGTGATTGTCGAGTCGGCAGGTTCGGGCGGAGCCCTTGTCACGGCGTCGCTCGCCATGAGTTACAACCGTGACGTGATGGCGGTGCCCGGCCGTTGTGGAGATGAGTTCTCGACTGGCTGCAACAAGCTGATTGCCACCAACAAGGCTGCCCTCATCACGAGTGCCGACGACCTGATGGCCGCCATGCGCTGGGAGTCGGTGCAGCAGGAGCCTCAACAGCTCAGCCTCTTCCCTGAACTGACCAAGGAAGAGCAGGCCGTGGTTGACGTGATTCGCAACCATGGCGAAATCCACATCAACAGCCTTGCTGATACCTTGAAATTTCCGGTTTATAAACTGATGAGTATCTTGGTCGAACTCGACTGCAAGAACGTCATCGCCACCCTGCCTGGGTGCCGTTACTCGATGCGGTAAAAAGGGTTTCCCCTCGAAATAAGATGATTATTCCAGCGGAAGAATCGTTTTGAAGTTCTTCCAGTTTTTTGCGCTGCGATAGGCAGAAATTGACGTGCCAGGAACGCGGAGTACCACCTTGTTGTTGCTCATGCCGTCGAGTTTGGGCGGCAGTACGGCATGGCAGTCGATGCGCGTCAACGACTTGCATTTCTCGGTCACTTTCTTGCCCACTTCCTTGATGCCCTCGGGCAGGACAAGGATGGTGATTGCCGTTTCGCGCAGAGCATTTTCGCCGATGCTGGTGATTCCGCTGCCCAGGTCAATCGATGCCAACGAAGAACACTCCCTGAAGGCTTCCTTGCCCACCATGTTGCAGGCGTCGGGCACAACCACATGCGTCAGCCCTTTGCAGTTCTTGAAGGCTCGTTCGCCCAGGGTGACCAGAGTCTGCGGCAGATCGATGGCTTGTAGGGCACAGCCCTCAAATGCCTCCTTGCCGATGCCTGTCAGCATTGCAGGGAAAGAGACCTCCACAAGGTTCTTGCAGTGTTTGAATGCCCTGGGGAGCAGGACACTCACACCCTCGGGCAGGTCAATGTTGCGCAGGCTGGAGCAGTTTTCAAAAGCTGATTCCCCAAGTATCGTCAACCCGTCGGGGAACTCGATGCTCAGCAGTTGGTCGCAGTCAGCGAAGGCTCCTTTGGGAACTGCTTTCAAACCATCGGGCAGAACAACGTCGGTCAGGTGCGACCTATAAAAAGCATATTCGCCCAGATTAACCAGCGCCGCTGGCAGGCTGATGCCACTGAGGGCGCTGCCTGAGAAAGCGCTGCGGGCGATTTCGGTCACATCATCGGGAATCACAAATGTGCCTCGGCGGGCCATGGGGCAGAACAGCAGGACTTTTCCCGTGCGGTCATAGAGCACGCCGTCTTCATAGGTGTAGTAGCGGCTGCCGTTCTCGACCGTGATTTCCTCCAGCTTTTTCATCGTGCCCAGGTCATCATTGATGATGCGGGCCGACGCGGGGATTTCAAGTTCTATGAGCAGCGTGCCTTCAAAGGCTTTCGCACCTAAGGTCATCAGGTCGGGGGGTAAAACGATGCGTTTCAACCCGGTTCCCTTGAAGGCCTTGTCGCCTATTTCGGTCACGCTGCGGGGAATGGTGATGTTCTTAAGTTCTGAACAGTCATAGAAACACTCGTTGCCGATGCTCAGCAAACCTTCGGGCAGCGAGATATATTCCAGCCGTGAGCAGCCGCTGAAGGCGCCATTGCCCAGCGAGCGCACGCCCGGCGGCATGATGACCTCCTCGAGATAACTGCAACCGCGCAGGGCATCGTTGTCGATGCGCTTCAGGTGCTCGGGCAGCAGTACCGAACGCAGATGGGAGGCATAGGACAATGCGTCGCCCAACACGTCACGCTCGCCATGGCCGCCCAGTAGGCCGCCATTGTCTGAACTCATGATGCGTGCATGCTCCAGCTCCAGGTCGATGTAGTTGTCCACTCGCTTGTCACGGCTGTCCACACAGCGTGAGCGCTCGCACAATCGCTTGATATACTTGAAGTCCTTGTAATCCATGGGGCCCTCGACATGCAGCAGGCGCACGCGGTCCACCATTTCTTTTGGCATCTTCTCTTCAAGAGTGCCTGGATTGCTTAGGCGTACCTCCACCACATCACCGTAGGAGTTGGCACGGCCGTAACGCTCCACTACAGCGCGGCTCTTACCTTTGCCATATTGTGCCGAGGCCGGCATCACGGTCACTGTCACGAGCAGCAACGCTGCCAAACATCTGATTAATCTTTGGTTGGTCATCATTTTTAGTGTTTTCTTGTTTCTCTCCGCAAAATTAGACAATCTCGATGACTGCAGCAATACTTCTCCCGTTTTTCTCGCAATGACAAACCCCGCTGCAAGTGCTGCAGCGGGGGTTGTTATGGTTCAATATGTCACGACCCTCAAAAGAAGTTGAAGAAAAAATAGAGGGCGGCATATTGCATAGGAACACCCTTTGCGTAGCCAATGGTGCTGTTACTGCTGTTCCTGGCAGTTCCGTCGTTATCGATTTTGCCTATGTAGGAGTTACTGCGGTTGCGCACTGTCCCGTCGCTGTAGATTCTGCCGATATATGAGTTATTGCTGTCACGCACTTCACCATTGCTGTCAATTCTCCCAAGCAAACGGTTGCTGCTGTCGCGGATGTCGCCGTCGCTCTCGATTTTACCAATATAGGAGTTGCTGCTGTTCCTCACGGTGCCGTCATTCTCTATTTTGGCTATCATTGAATAGTTCTTGTCTCGTATCGTCTGGGCATGCCCCACTTGGGTCCCGCTCAGCACCAGGAACAGAATCATGGCGGCAATCCACTTCGCTGTATTTATCATTGAACTTTTCATTCTTCCTGCTGTTGGATTTTGTTTGATTATCGCAAATGTAAACACTTTTTTTGATGTGATGAAATTGCGAGTAAGAAATCCGGGACAATTGCGCTGAAAATCGCCAATTAGTTGACTTCTGCGACTATTTGAGGACAATACGGTTGGAGTTGGCTGGGTGGGCTATTCTCATTGAGGAAGGGTAAAATAGTGGTAAAATGAATAAAAACTATGGATTATGGTGCTTTTTTGAAAGATAATGGTTATATTTGTTGCCGATTTGTTATTATTAACCTCCAAGCAACGAATTCTTTTATGAAGAAACGACTTCTTTTATCAGTATTCCTGACTATGATGATATTGCCGCTGATGGCGGCCGAGGGAGAGGGTAAGCAATTATTCACAAAGCCCAAGTTCAGCGGTTTTGCCATGGCATCTTATCAGGCCACGTTCCAGGGCGGCAACAATAGCAACTCGTTTGACCTGAGGCTTGTCAGGGCCTCTATCGAGGGCCGTATCCTGGATGATTTCTATTACAAAATCCAGGGCCAGATTAACGGCAACACCACAACGTTGGGCAGCAGCCCGCGTCTGGTAGACTATTTCATGGAATGGCAAAAGCTGGACTACTTCCGCGTGAAACTGGGCCAGTTCAAGCGTCCCTTCACTTATGAGAACCCGATGAATCCCATTGACCAGGGCTTTATGGGCTATTCACAGCCTGTTAGCAAACTGGCGGGATTCAGCGACCGTACGGGTATGCATGCCAGCAACGGCCGTGACATCGGTCTGCAGTTCCAGGGTGATTTCCTCAAGAACAGCAGCGGCCGCAACTTGTTGCACTACCAGATTGGCGTGTTCAACGGCCAGGGCATTAATGTCAAGGATGTGGATGAGCGCAAGGACATCATCGGCGGCGCGTGGGTAATGCCCATCAGCGGCATGCGCCTTGGCGCCTTCGGCTGGGAAGGCTCCTATGCCCGCAAGGGAGGAAACGGGGTTGTTAGCCTGCGCCAACACCGCTATGCCTTGAGTGCCGAGTATAAGAAAGGCGACCTGCAGTTGCGCACCGAGTATATACACTCGACGGGACTCGGCTTCGCCACCACCTATCAGAATAGTGCTAATGCCAGTGACGTCACCATCAAGACCTATACCGACAAAGACGGCAATGTTGTTGAAAATGACAAGTCCGACGGTATCTATGCTCTTGCGATTGTACCTGTGGTCAAGGACAAACTCATGGCCAAGGCCCGCTATGACCTCTACCGTCCCACTGCCTCGTCGGTGGCAGCAAAGACTAACTATGAGGTGGGCTTGAACTACCGCTTCTGCAAATACCTTGAGGTGCAGACCGAGTACTGCCTGACTCACGACCGTGCTCTTGCCGATCCCGACTACAGCACCGTCTTCGTGCAAGTGAGCATCAGGTATTAACCCAGGGCCAAGGACTTTAAAGACCTTCTAACTAAAAACTAAGAACAAAAATCTTAAATACTTAACAATATGTCACTAATCATGATTTTACAACTCTGCATCGTGCTTGCAGCGTTGTGGCTGGGCTCCCGATACGGCAGTCTGGCCCTGGGAGCTATTTCGGGCATTGGCCTCGCTATCCTCGTGTTTGGTTTCGGCATGAAGCCCGGCACGCCTCCCACCGATGTTATTTACATCATCATTGCAGCCGTCACCTGCGCCGGCATCATGCAAGCCTCAGGCGGTATGGACTGGCTCATCCAGTTAGCCGAGAAGATGTTGCGCAAGCATCCCGACCGCATCACCTTCCTTGCCCCCCTCTGTACTTTCTTCCTGACGGTGCTCGTCGGCACGGGCCATGTGGTGTACACCTTGATGCCCATCATCTGCGACATCGCCCTCAAGAAGGGCATTCGTCCCGAGCGTCCTTGCGGTATCGCCAGCATCTCGTCACAGATTGGTATCACCTGTTCGCCCATCGCTGCCGCTGTGGTGGCGTTCATCACCATCTCGGGCAGCAACGGCTACAATGTCACCATCCCGCAGGTGCTCATGGTGACCATCCCCGCCTGTCTGTTGGGTATCATGATGGCATCCATCGCTTCCTACAAGCGCGGTAAGGACCTGGACAAGGATCCCGAGTTCCAGAAGAAAATTGCTGACCCCGTGCAGCGTGAGTACATCTACGGCAACACCGCCACCACCCTCGACAAGAAGATTGCCCCCGAGAGCAAACGCGCGGTATACATCTTCTTCGGTGCCCTGTTGGTGATTGTGTTCTTCGCCATCTTCCAGGATCTGCTGCCCACCTACGACACCATCAAGGCTGTTGACGGTGACGCCACCATCGAACTCATCGGTTCGCGTGTGACCATCACCGCCGATCAGTTGGCAAAAATGGGCATTCATGTTGACGGCTTGACCAAGTTGCATCCCACGCCCCTCAAGATGAACCTCGTCATCCAGATTGTGATGATTACCGCCGCGGCGCTGATGATTATGTTCTGCAAGGCGTCGCCCAAGAAGGCCATCGCCGGTCCCGTTTGGCAGAGCGGTATGGTCGCTGTAGTTGCCATCTACGGTATCGCTTGGCTTGCTGATACCTACTTCGCCAACTACCTGCCCGAAATCCAAAATATGCTCGCAGGCATGGTTGAGAAGTATCCGTGGTCGATTGCATTTGCCTTCTTCCTGGTCTCGGTGCTCGTCAACTCACAGGGCGCTGTGGTTGTTGCCATGCTGCCGCTGGCCTATAAACTCGGCATCGACGGATGGGTACTGCTGGGTGTGTTGCCCTCGGTATATGGCTACTTCTTCATCCCCAACTATCCCTCGGATATCGCCACGGTGAACTTCGACCGCACGGGCACGACAGTCATCGGCAAGTATCTGTTGAACCACTCGTTCATGATGCCCGGTTTGGTACACACAGTCATTGCCTGTGTCGCCGGCTACCTCATAGCCTTCCTCTACCACTCCATGGGTTGGATCTAAGAAAAACAACTGAATATTCTGATAAATCTGATTGCACGGGCACCTCTCCAGCCCGTGCATTTTTTACAAAAGAATTAAGTGAAGTCATAGATATTCCGAGAATAGTTATATCTTTGCGGTGTTAGAAATCAAAGTACAGAATAGAATTATGAAATACGTTTCATCCATTATGATGGTTGCCGTTATGGCATTTGCTTCACTGAATATGTCCGCCATGTCTTCAAACGCGGCGAGTGAGACCATCCCTTTTGAGCAACTGGTGACAATGATTGCCACAGGATCTCATTGGCATGAGAGTAATCTCACCGAGATAGGCCTTGAAAGGCTATACCGAGACAGCTATGAGGAAGAGTTTGGAGAAGCTGTTTTATTTGTTTACGGCATCAATGCTAAGGCAGAAGTGGCCGAAGATTGGGATGTTCAACTGTCCTCTGAGGGACCTCATGCTTATGCCATCGAGGTAAAACTGACGACCGATAATGGCACCGCCCTCTATTTCAAAGAAAAGGCTGATCATGATGCGTTCATGGACTGTGTGAGACAATCAAGTTATTACAGTCAAGATGAATATGACGAAATCATCGGCGAGTCTCTTATAGAACATGACGAGTACAAAAACGGCTGGTACGTCATCACATTCCACATAGGATAGACACTTTGGCTTTCAAAATGCAACAGTATCAAGATGCGCGGACCAATTTGGCCCGCGCATCATTTTTCGTCATGATATGTGATGCCTTATCGTTTAATGGCGATAGCAGTTAGAGGTAAAGCTTACTGTTGCGATTAAACCTGACAGGCAGGGTGTACCACACAGCAACCGGTTGGCCGTTTTGGCGACCAGGAGTGAAATTGGGGAGTGACTTGACGAGTCGAATGGCTTCTTGGTCAAAAGCCGGGTCTAAACCGCGGAGGACCTTGACCTCGCCGATACTGCCATCGGTCTTGACAACGAACTGCAAAATGACGACACCTTCGAGGTCAGAGCCCTCAGGATAATTCACATGGGACATGATGTATTTTAGCAATGCCGCTTCACCGCCGGGAAAATGCGGCATCTGTTCCACACTTCTGAAAATGATACTGTCATTCGGTGAATCCTGATTAAATGAACTGGGGACATCACTAGGTCTTTGAGCGCCAGCATTGCGACTGAATCTGACAGGCACGGTGTACCATACAGGAACCGGTTGGCCGTTTTGGCGACCAGGAGTGAATTTGGGGAGTGTCTTGATGACTCGAATGGCTTCTTTGTCAAGCGCTTCATCTACACTGCGAATGACCTTTGCCTGGCCGATGCTGCCATCGGTCTCGACGACGAACTGCAAGATGACGGTGGCTTGGCTGTCTGAGCTCTCAGGATAATTCACATGAGACCTGATGTATTTTAGCAATGCGGCTTCACCACCGGGGAATTGCGGCATCTGTTCCACACTCCTGAAAACGCCATTGGCGTCTTGTGCTAATGCCACCAACGGAAGTGTCATGGCCAGCGCGAGTATTAAGAGCAATCGTTTCATTTTGTTTGAGTTGTTTTTAAAACAGTTTTACTGCGATTAATGATTGTGAATCAGGTAGTACTGGTAAGGCTGCAGCGTGAGGCGTGAGCCCAGGGTAATTTCTTCTCCCCTCATCAGGTCGATGGCGGTGCGGTTGGCCCACATGCCAGGCAGGTTGATGTTGTGGGGCGTGTCACGTACATTGACAACAACGAGCACATTGTCGTTGTTGAGCACGCGGTCAACACACAGCACGTTGTTCTCATCGTCATCATAGGGGATCGTCTTTCCGCTGGAGCGCAGTGCGGGGTGCTCATTATAGATGGTGACGAGTTTCTTGTACTCCTCGCGCATGGCAGGATTGGCATTCCAATCAACCGGCACATACTTGAAGAAGTTGATGGGCTCGGGATAGCCCACCTCTTGCGAGCCGTAGATCATCATGCCGCCATGCAGCATCGTGGTAGCCACAAATGCCGCCATCGAAGCCTTTGCGCCGCCATAGAGCTGGACGGGTGTGGACTTGGTGGATTCGTCATGATTGGTGGTGAAACGCATCTTGAATTTTCCGCGTTCCAGATCAGTGTATTCCTTCTTGTCGGTTTCGACAAGTTTACCCACTTTGGCCTTGTCCTTCATCACCTCGGCGATGGTGTGCATGAATTCCCAGGCGTAGTTCAGGTCAAAGCCTGCCTTGAAGTTCTCGGGGTTGGCACCCTCGGCAAGCATGATGAGGTGGCGCGGTTTGGCAGAGGCTCTCAAGGTGGCGATGGCTTCGGTCCAGAAGTCCACAGGCACCTGGTCGGCGACATCGCAACGGAAACCGTCAACGCCTACGCTGTCCACCCAGAACTTCATGGCGTCGATCATCGCGGCGCGCATCTCCTTGTTGTCATAGTTCAGGTCGGCGACATCTGTCCAGTCGGTGCCAGGCGGATAGACAATGTTTCCCGTCGAGTCATGGGTGTACCAGTCGGGGTGTTCCTTCACCCATACGTTGTCCCAAGCGGTGTGGTTGGCCACCCAGTCGAGAATGACACCGATGCCGCGCTCGTGGCAGGACTCTACCAGCATGCGTAGGTCATCGACGGTGCCGAATTCGGGAGCCACGGCTTTGTAGTCACGCACCGAGTAGGGCGAGTTCTTTGTTTTTTCTTCACCGATGGGGTAGATGGGCATGATCCATATCATGTTGATGCCCAAGTCCTCAATGGAGTCGATGCGTGCCAACACTGCCTGCAGCGAGTTGGAGGGAGCGAACACGCGCGGGTTGACCTGATAGAGCACGACATCGGCTGCATCAGGTACAATGAACGAGTCTGAAACGGCAACGGCGTTATTGTTCTTGCTGAACTTGCATCCCGTGAATACAAGTGTCAGGGTTAACAATAGGAATAAGATTGTCTTTTTCATCTTCATAATATTTTGATGTTATGTTTGACGCTATTGTAAGATGGATTGTTTGAATAGTTCAAACTCCTCATCGCTGATTTCGGTGACTGTGAGGGTGACACGTTCCTCCTGGTCCTTGCCGATGGTGAACACGAGCACGTGGTCATCGACGGTGTAGCCCGTCTCAACGGCTTGTGTCTCGTTGTTGAGACGCCAGGGGACCGCCATGCGGGCATTGCTGCCCTTCAGGCAGTTCTTGATGGCGAGTTTTGCCATATCAACATCATGGACGATGGTGGAGAACATGGTGCAGCTGTTGCTGCTGGCTGACGATTGGGTGAAGTCGTATTTCTCGCTGAGCCACAGCGCAACGTCATCGTAATGATATTTGCTGGCGGTTTTGGCAGCGGCCTGACGGCGTTCGGCCTTTTGGGCACGGGCTTTCTCGCGCTCGGCTTTTTCTCGTGCCAGCTCATCTTCCCGCAATTTCTTTTTCTCTTCTCTCTTCAGCCGTTCTTCTTCCTGTTTCTGCTTTTTGGCTTCAGCTTTTTTCTGTTTCTCGGCTTCTTTCAGTGCCTGCTCCTGTTCGCGTTGTTGTTCTTTCTCGCGTTGCTTGGCAAGGCGCTGTTCCCGCTTTTGGGCTGCTTGTTTTTCGCGGGCCTCCTGACGGCGTTCTTTTTCGCTTTTTGCTGCGGGCTGCACAAAGGCCTCATCGATAGGAGATGCCTCCTCAGGCGCCTCGGCATCCAGCTGGTCGACGTCTTCTTGGGTGATGGCCTTGCGGTTACGGCTGCTGCGCTTGGTGGCAGTGGTTTTTTCTTTGTTGGATGAGGCTTTGGTGCCCTTGTCCTTCTTCAAGGACTTGTAGTAACCGGCAGTCTCGGTGACGCTCACAAAGTGCGCTTTGCTGTCTTCAAGGGTTTTGCGGCCGATGCTGAAGTGGAACCTGTTTTTCTCGAATCGGAAGTCCTTCCAGTAGCTGCCCTTCTCCATGTGCCAGTCGGTCACGGCCTTGATGTCGTCATAGCTTGCCATGAGACGGTCAATGATGTTCTTGGTCTTGGTGACGTTGTACCCTGATGGTGTGTTCAGGAAATAGGTAACCTCGCCTTTCTGGCGCTGTTGCTCCATCTCGGCCTTACTGGGGGTATAGTAGTATTCAAAGTTGTTGCGTGCCACGAACACGTCATTTACAACCTCGTCGAGATACCACTCCCATTCTTCCTGGGATGTGGTTTGTCCCGTTGACGTCAGCATGACGCATGCCAATAGGGTGAATACGATGCTCCTGATAGGTTTCATAGCCTCGGTTCAATTTGGTTACAGGTCACAAATATACATGAAAAATCGGATAATTTGATAATTTTTATCAAAAAATCAATTCAGCGGTAACAAAATGCATGGTTTGTGATAACCTTGCCATGAAGTCATGGCAAGGGCTGCGGTGGTCAAGTCTGCTTGCGGAGCGTTTTTCTGAAGAAGCTGATTATCAGCGGGATTGCAAGCAGGAACGACAGCATGTCGCACACGGCTTGGCAGATTTCCACACCGAACAGCCCGAGCAGTCGGGGCAGGATGAGAATCAAGGGAATGAAGAAGATGCCGTTGCGGGCGGCGGCAAGGATGTTGGCGGGGAGGCTCTGCCCGGTGGTCTGCAGCGTCATGTTGCACACGGTGACTACTGCCGCCATGGGCAGGGTGACGAGCTGCCACCGCAGAGCGACGGCGCCGACGGCAACCACTTCGGGGTCATCACGCAGCAGGTCCACCAGCTGCTCGGCAAAAGCAAACGCCGGGCCGCACATCACCACCAGCACCGCCATATCGAGCAGGATGGTGAAGTAGAAGCCCTTGAGCAGCCGCTTGTATTGCCCGGCTCCATAGTTGAATCCGCAGAATGGCTGATAGCCCTGTCCCACACCGATGATGATGGCAAAAATAATGAACGCCAGCCTCGAAACAATCGACATGCCCGCTATCGCCGCATCGCCATAGACGCCTGCCGCCACATTGAGCATGAGCGTGGCGATGCTCGCCAGCGCCTGACGTGTGAGCGAGGGCGTGCCGCCCTTGAGAATTTCCTTCTGGAAATGCCAGCGACGCGAGGCGAGTGATAGCTTGATGGGGATGTTCTCACCCCGGCGTGACATCACCCACAGCACGATAAATCCGAACAGCTGGCTCAGCACCGTGCCGATGGCGGTGCCCAGAATGCCCAGCCCAAAGGTGAACATGAACAACGGTACGAGCACCACATTGAGCACCGCACCCGAAATCATGCCATACATCGCTTGGGTGGCGTTGCCCTGGAATCGCATCTGGTTGTTGATGACCATCGAGGCCGACATGATGGGCGCACCCAGCAGGATCACGCCCATGAACTTCATGGTATAGGGCAGGATGGTGGGCGTTGAGCCCAGTGCAATCGACAGCGGCTTGAGAAACAGCAGTCCCAGCACGGCCACAACAATGCCGCAGATGATGCTGCCCACAAACGACGTTGCCGCCATCTGGCGTGCCTCGTCCAGGCGACGTGCCCCCAGGTGGCGCGACATGTAGGTGCCAGAGCCCTGACCAAACAGAAAGCCGATGGACTGGATGATGGCCATCACGGGAAATACCACACCCACGGCTGCCGTAGCCTGTGTGTTGATCAGGCCCACGAAATAGGTGTCAACAATGTTGTAGATGCTCGTGACAAGCATACTGATGACGGTAGGCACGGCCATCGCCGGTATCACGCGGCGAATGGGTGCGGCGGTCAGGAAAGTATAGTTGTCTTGCTTGCGCATTCGGCAGGTCTCTTCAATTTTGAGGGTGCAAAATTACAAAAATTGTGCAAACCGAGTACCATAATGCTTGAATTAATGGTCGAGGCGCCGCCAATTTTATCCAAAAATTGTGCAAACCGAGCGTGATAATGTTTGTTTTTGTGGAATTAATTGATGGAAAAAGTGATTGTTGCAGGCGAAAAAGGCTTCAAGTGTTTTCCATCAGCCATTTGATGCCTTTAGCCACGCGCAGGGGAGGGTTCTTGAAATGATTACCCGGATTGAGTTCGAACTTGGTTGTAATTCCGCGCCCGGCAAGCAGGTCGGCCATGGCTTGAGTGCGCTCGCCTACGGTCTGCAACACGGCATTGCGCGACGTGCTCTCCAGCTCACCCACCGAGAGGTAGGCCCCCTGCAACGGAACCGCCAATTCGTGCTCACGGGCATACTCCAGCCACCCAGGATACCACATGGACCCCGATGCCGACAGTATGCATGTAAACAGGTCGCACTGGAACGCGGCCCACATGGCGAAAAGTCCCGCCATCGAGTAACCCGCCAGGCCTCGCCATGCTGGTGGCGAGTCAATCATCCGCTCGACCTGCGGCACAATTTCATCGGTGAGCACGGGCAGCCACTGGCTTGCCTCACCCGTGAATTTGTCGTCTTTTGATACGACCGTTTCAACAGGCCACGGTGACAGTTCCTGATTCCAATGCAGACCGCTGATGGTCACCAGATTAAAGCCGCTGCACTCCACTTGTTTACTCGCCTCAATCAGCAATCGTCCATTCTCGTGATAGTCAATGGAGTAAATCAGTGGTGCACGGCCTTGAGTCAGCCTGTAGAGGCAGACCCTGCGGTGTCCGAATGTCAACTCTTGCACATCCATCACTGCAAAGTTAGGGAAAATTCCTTATCTTTGTGGCGATGTTCACAGTTTTTCTTTAATGGAGAATTCATCATTCACATCGGCTTTGTTAAAGTGGTTTGACGTCAATGGGCGTGAACTGCCGTGGCGCGGCATCAGTGATCCTTACGGCATTTGGGTGAGCGAGATTATCTTGCAACAGACGCGAATCGACCAGGGTACCGATTACTGGCATCGTTTCATGGAGCGTTTTCCCACGGTGGAGGACTTGGCGGCTGCCAGTGAGGACGAGGTGTTGAAGTTGTGGCAGGGTTTGGGTTACTACAGCCGTGCCCGCAACATGCATGTCGCTGCCCGACAGATTGTCGATCAAGGCGGTTTCCCGCGCACCATCGAGGGGCTGCGTGCCCTCAAGGGGGTGGGGGATTATACCGCTGCCGCTGTGGGCTCGATGGCTTTTGGCTTACCCGCTGCCGCTGTTGACGGCAATGTCTATAGGGTGCTTGCCCGTCACTATGGCATTGATGTACCCATCAACACCACGCAAGGTAAGCGTGCCTTTACCGCGCTTGCTCAGGACCTATTGCCTAAGTATGCCGCAGGAACCTTCAATCAGGCGCTGATGGACTTTGGCGCCATTTGTTGCACCCCGGTTTCTCCGCGTTGTGATGAGTGCCCGGTTGCCTTGACATGTGAGGCCCTGCGTACGGGTCGTGTGGGCTCATTGCCCGTCAAGGAGAAGAAGCTGACTGTGAAAGAGCGCCGCCTGACGTATATCTATATCCGCCATCAGGGAATGACGGCGCTGCATCGGCGTGCCGAGGGCGACATTTGGCAGGGCCTGTGGGAGCCTTTGCTGGTCGAGGATGCACAGCTGCCCGATTTGGGTTGTCCGCTCAAACTCCTGGCGCATGATGTCAAGCATGTGCTTACGCACCGCATCCTGCTGGCCGACTTCTATCTGGCCGAGCCCGAGGAGCGTCCTGTCTTGCCACCCGATTACATCTGGATAAAAGAGCGGGAGATTGGCGATTACGCCATCCCCCGCTTGGTGGAAAAACTATTTGAGTTGTTAGTTAAGCTCTAATTCCTTATTCGTCAGGATTGATTTCATACGGGTTGATGTCGTAGTTATAGGTCCTGAGCGTTTCGCTCTCCTTAACGATGCCGTTAACCTTGTGGGCTTTTACGAGGTGGAACAGGCAGGTGAAATGCTCACTGCCGCCGTCATACATCTCGTAGTAGGTCTCATACTCCTTGTCGCAGGCTGCGATAACCGCTTCGTCAAGGCCCTTGTTGTCGGGATTGGGGTAGGTCTTCCTGATGACATCCCTCATTCGGGTAATGGGGCTGTAATAGCGGTCGGTGTGGGCAGTGGAGCCGTCAATTAAGAACTCCTCCTCGACATTCAGGTAATAGTCGATGACATTGGACTGCGGCTCATCGCTTCCACACGATGCGATGGAAATGATTACGCTGACAAGTAACAGCGAGAACAGTAGCCCCCGCCATTGTTTGAATGAACGCTTCATGCCTTATTCCTTGTTTTTTAAGTTTTGGTGAATGGCTTGGTTGACGTCGTTGATAGACGGCTCGGCCGATTCGGTGGCAATCACCTCCTTGGCGATGGCTTCCACGTCAATGTTGCGGGCACGTACACGTTTGAGCTCTTTGGCTTGCAGCGCCTCATCGATGAGGGTGGTGACATCGGCGATGGAGATAATGCCGTCGTGATTAGCATCGAGCTCGGCTGCCATCAGTTCTGTGGGCTGCTCATTGCCGAGCAACACGTTGATGCAACGGTCAACAAGGGGCAAATCACTCGCGTTGGAAGCAAAACTAATGGCTACCACGCAAAACAGCAGAGTAAAAATCTTCTTCATGTTATATCCTTTCTTCTAATTGTTTATCTATTAATTGTCGCAAAGGTAATGCAGGCGATTGATATCTGCAAGCAAGGGGCAGATAAAAATCACTATTCGGGTGGATTAATGGTCTCAGGGATAATACCAAAGAGGTAGGTCGTCATGCACCTGCTGCTCACGATGGCCTCTCCATCCAGCCTTGTGCGGTATAACTTGACGACGCACACCGTGTTACGCTCAAGATGGCTGTAAGCTAACTTGTAATTCCTGTAGATGCTGTCGCATGCCGCAAGCACTCCTGAGTCATTGCCCTGGTAGGTGGCAATGGGATAAGTCTCCTCGAGGGCTTTCCTCATGCGCACGATGGTTGTGGACAGCACGCTCGACGACGTAGTTGCCGAAGTACCTTGGCTCTCGTCATAGTCCGACAGGTTCAGGTTAACCTGTGACTGGATGTTCAGGTAATATCCGACGAGCAAATCGGGCTCGTCATTACCGCATGAGAAACTTGTGGCCAACATGCAGGCCATCAATGCCGCAATGAGCCATCGGTGCGGCTGCGCGATGTGTTTTATTCTTTCCTTGGCCATAACTCTAAGTATTAAATTATGGCAAAGATAGTGAAAACTGCGCGAATTGACAAATAATTAACGTTTTTTGTACACTTCACATGGCCAATTTTTCGTGTTGCCTATGTCAATGATAATCAGGCTCTGGGTTTTGGGACGTTAAGGACTTAAATGTCCTTAAAGGCGTTATGGGCCTGCTTGAAAAGTGGCAATCAACTACCAATGTGAGAAAATGTCGCAAATGTGAGATAAATCTCACTTATAATACTTAACTTTGCAGGTTAAAACAATTTTTCAAAAATCCATAGGTATGGCAAAGAAGAAGAACCAGGTTGCGGCCGACTACGGCATCGTGCGAGTGGCTGCTGTTGTGCCTCAGGTCAATGTCGCCGATGTTGACGGCAATGTGAAACATATCATCGAGAATATCGACAAGGCTGTAGCCGCTGGCGTTCATGTGGTTGTGCTGCCCGAGTTGTGCGTCACGGGTTATACCTGTGCCGACCTGTTCGGCAACGAATTGCTGCTCGAC
Source organism: Muribaculaceae bacterium (assembly GCA_017427945.1). Taxonomy (GTDB): domain Bacteria; phylum Bacteroidota; class Bacteroidia; order Bacteroidales; family Muribaculaceae; genus Sodaliphilus. Next base: position 62,051 of record JAFRRT010000038.1, read on the forward strand.
GCTGCCGAGGAAGCGCTGTTGAAACTGTGTGAGCATTACAAGGAAACGCCTGTGATGGCTGTCGTCGGCGCTCCGTTGCGCTGCAGCGGCCACCTGTTCAACTGTGCGGTGGTGATCAACCGTGGCGAGTTGTGGGTAATTCCCAAGACCTACATCCCCAATTACAAGGAGTTTTACGAGAAACGCTGGTTCACCACCAGCAATATCACCGCCATGGCCGGCAAGGAGAGCATTGTGGTGGGTGGCAGGAGGGTGCCTTTCGGCACGCACATGCTGTTCGAAGCAGGACGTGCCCGTGTGGCCATTGAGGTCTGCGAGGACTTGTGGGTTCCCGTGCCTCCAAGCAGCATCGCTGCCATCAATGGGGCTAACGTGATTGTGAACCTCTCGGCAAGCAACGAACTCATCGGCAAGCACGCCTACCTGATGGATCTCATCAAGCACCAGAGCGCACACTGTATTGCCGCCTATGTATATGCTTCGTGTGGCTATGGCGAATCATCGACCGACCTCGTCTTTGGCGGCAACGCCGTGATTGCCGAGAACGGCAAAATCTTTGCCGAAGGTCGCCGTTTCGACACGCAGGCGCAGATGTCCATCGCCGATATCGATATCCAGGCCCTTGAGAATGAGCGCCGCATCAACGGCAGTTTTGCCGATAGCATGGTGCAGATGGGCAACCAGTATGACCACATCCCTATGGCTGTTGCTCCCGTGCTGGATTACGAAAAAGAGGAGTTGCTGCGCCCCGTGCGCCGCTTGCCCTTTGTGCCTGAAGGCGATGAGCGCTTGACGGCACGCTGCGAGGAAATCATCTCCATCCAGACTCAGGGACTAATGCGTCGCCTGGACTTTACCGGCATCCCCACACTGGTGGTGGGCGTCTCGGGCGGCTTGGACTCCACGTTGGCTTTGCTCGTCGCCGTCAAGGCGTTTGACCGCATGGGCCGTAACCGCAAGGACATCCATGCCATCACGATGCCGGGCTTCGGCACCACCGACCGCACTTATACCAACGCCTGCAACATGGTTCGCTCGTTGGGTGTGACGCTGCATGAGATTTCTATTGCCAAAGCCGTGACTCAGCATTTCAAGGATATAGACCATGACCCGAAGGTGCATGATGTGACCTACGAGAACAGTCAGGCACGTGAGCGCACCCAGATATTGATGGACTTCTCCAACAAGGTAAACGGCCTTGTGCTGGGAACCGGGGATTTGTCGGAGCTGGCTTTGGGCTGGGCGACCTATAACGGCGACCACATGTCGATGTACAATGTGAATGTGAGCATTCCCAAGACGCTGGTACGCCATCTGGTAAGATGGTTCGCTTCTGCACTCGACGACGGGACCAAGAAGGGCAAAGCCATCCGTGCCACATTGCTCGATGTGCTTGACACGCCCATCAGTCCCGAGTTGACTCCGGCCTCAAAGGATGGCACCATCCTGCAGGTGACCGAGGACATCGTGGGCCCCTATGAGTTGCACGACTTCTTCCTGTTCAACATGCTGCGCTATGGCTTCACGCCCGCAAAACTGTACCTGTTGGCACGCAAAGCCTTCAAGGGAGAATATGACAATGCCACGATTAAAAAGTGGCTGCGTGTATTCTGTAAGCGTTTCTTCGCCCAGCAGTTCAAGCGTTCGTGTCTGCCCGACGGTCCCAAGGTGGGTAGCGTGTCGTTGTCGCCGCGTGGCGACTGGCGCATGCCCAGCGACGCCTCGTCAAGGCTGTGGATAGCTCAATGCGACAATTTGCCCGAATAAGGTTTTTTTAACGATGGTTGGCGGATTGTGGCATTGAAATTGCACAGGTCGGTTTCTAAATGAGCAGATGAACATACCAAGGGGGACATATAACGTATTGCGCAGCGTGGTGGTTACCGCGCTTGTGGCGTTTGTCGCCCTGTTCGCTTCGGCCTACCTGTTGCTCATCTCGCCGTCCGTGCAGGAACGCCTGTGCCGTGAAGGAGAAAAGGCGTTGAGCGAGTTTCTTCATACCACAGTCGATATCGGGTCGGTGTCTGTTTCGCCGTTTAATCAGTTGGAACTCAAGGATGTGCTCATCAATGACCAGCAGGGCGATTCCCTGTTGACCATCGACAAGTTGGGAGCCGGTATCAGCCTCAAAGATCTGATTGCCGACGGTCGCATTGTGGTCACCTATGGCGAGATTATGGGCCTCAACGGTCATGTGACCCGTCTCGACAAGGCCAGTCCCACCAACATGCAGTTCATCATTGACGCGTTCAAGCCCAAGGATGACAAGCCGCCCAAGCCATTTGACGTGCAAGTCAAAACGGTGGTGATGCGGCAGTCGGCCCTCACCTATGATGTGCTGGACCAGCCTCGTCGGCCTGGACGTTGCGACTTCAATCACTTGTCGGTGAGCAACCTGCGAGCCGATTTGACCCTCCCGCAGCTCAAAAACAATGACTTTGACATCCGCATCAAGCGCCTGTCCTTTGACGAGGCAAGCGGCTTGTCGCTCAAGCGGCTGTCAACAGATGTCCATATCACCGACAATGCCTTGGATGTCACCGACTTCAGGATGCAATTGCCGAGCAGTGACATTCGCCTGGATGACATTCGTTTAGAGTACAGCTCCCTCAAGACCTTGGGCGATGAACTCGCACGCAAGGCGATTTGTGTAAGTACCCCGGGCAGCACTATCACTCCTGCCGATTTGGCTGCGTTTGCTCCCCAACTCAAGCAGTTCCGCGAACCCATGAAGGTCGTCGCCACCGTGATTAAAGACGGTAACCGCATCGAGGCTCCTGTGCTGAACGTTCACTCCAAAGATGGCGGCTTGTCGCTTGTCGCCCGTGGCGGTGCCACCTTGCCGAACACTGGCGGTTACTCTTCGTTGGACTTCGACTACATCAACCTTGACGCGAATGCTTCCACCTTGTCGAGCCTTACCAGCGTCATCAATACGCTGTCGCCTCAAGCCAGGGGTATTATCTCAAGATGCGGCAATGTGGCCGTTGACGGTGAACTGCACGCCACGCCGTCCATCGTGAATTTTAACGGACATGTGGGTACCTCGTTAGGCAATGCCGACATGAACGGCAAGTTTGCCAAGCAGCAAGGTGCCAGCAGGTTCACTGGTCATATCAAGACCGACGGACTGCAGCTGGGAACACTGCTTGACAAACGTGACATGCTGGATCAGATTGCCATGGACGCGACGGTTGATGCCACACTCCAGAACAATGACGTCTCGGGCCACCTTGAAGGCAGCATCCCCTTTGTTGACTTCAAGGGGACACGTTACCACGACATCATCGCCAACGTCGATAAACGTGGCAATGATTTTGAAGGAATGGTGTCGATGAACGACCCCAACGGCATGGTGCACATCGCAGGCACGGCCGATTTGCGAGGTCCTGACTCCAAATGTGAACTCAACGTCAACGCCCAGGGCGTGAACCTGGCGCGGTTGGGACTGCTCAAGAATTACCAGGGTCATAACTTGTCGGTGAATGCCTCGGTTGGCATCTGGGGCAACTCGTTGGAAAACATGACGGGCAACATCCAGCTTGACGACTTAGCCTTCGTCGATAGCAAGGGTGAAGGTCTGCATGTCAACAATCTCCAGTTGAATGCCGACAATGCCGACAGGAATTTCGAGAAAATCATCAACATCGTCAGCGACCATGTGACAGGCTCGGTCATCGGCCAGTTCGATTTCAAGACGCTGGTGCCCTCGTTGAAGCACATGCTGGTACAGACTTTCCCGTTGTATTTCGGCGATTATGCCCAGTACTCTCACGATGGCCTGCCCAATGACCTGGAATTTGAATTTGTCGTAAATCCCGACGAGGAATTCAACAAACTCCTCAAATTGCCGTTCTCGCCGTTTATGTCCTACAAGATCAATGGCAATGTGCTGGAGAGCCAGAACACGTTCAATGTGGCCATCGATATGCCCTTTGTGCGTCAGGGCGGCAAAATCATCAGGGGTACCAACATCGACCTGACGCTTGACAGCCTGTCCAATGAAGTGACCATGGCGGTTCAGTCGGCCTTCTCGGTCAAGAACGACAAGCAAATCGATTTCAAGGTGCTCGCCAAGGGTATGGATAACCGCATCAACACTGACCTTGTGTGGGAGGTGAACGGTGACAACCCGGCACAGCCGCTGCGTACTTTCAACGGAGAGTTTAAACTGAGTGCACTGCTCGACCGTGGCGATAACGGCAAACTCAAGGCCGATGTGGATGTCCTGCCGTCGCAGATGGTGGTCAATGACACCGTCTGGAACATCGACAAGGGACAGATCGCCATTGATGACGGCGTGATAACGGTCAATAACCTTGCCGGTGGGCATGACGAGCAGTTTATCCGCATCAACGGCACCGTTTCCAAAGATCCTCTTGAGGAGCTTTGCCTGGAACTGAACGACGTGAACCTTGATTATGTTTTCGAGACACTCAATATCGATAACGTGAGCTTCGGCGGCAGGGCTACGAGTAAGATTTATGCCAGTGACCTGTTGTCGGGTGCTCCGCGGCTCTATACTCCGAGCCTGTTTATCCAGAAGATATCCTACAACGGGGCTGTGATGGGTGACATCGACATCAAGGCCAACTTTGATAACGAAACCAAGGGCATCAAGATTGATGCCGACATCTCGCAGGCCAACGGCCTCCACAGCATGATTGACGGTGGCATCTATGTCGCCGACGACTCGCTTGACCTCATCTTCAATGCTGACCATGCCAACGTGGCTTTTCTCAAGCCCTATATGGCGGCGTTCACAGGAGATGTGCAGGGAGAGATGTCGGGTGAAGCCAGGCTGTTCGGCAATTTCCACACAATCAATCTCGAGGCCGACTTGATGGTCGATACGTTGAGCTTCCTCATCGACTATGTGAACTGCTACTATACGGCATCGAACGTGCCGCTTCACATCATCCCCGACTATATCGCCTTTAATGATATACCGATTCATGACCGCGACGGCCATGAGGCACGGCTGGGTGGCTGGCTCAAGCATGATGCCTTCCACAAGCCTGAATTTAACTTTGCCATCACGGGGGCGAAGGATTTCCTGAGCTATGACACCAATCCGTCCATCAATCCCAGATTCTACGGCACGGTGTACGGCAATGGCGCATGTTTTGTCGAGGGTGGGCCTGGCATCGTGAACATCAGGGTGAACATGACTTCGGCGCCACGTAGCAAATTTACCTTTGTGATGACCGACAGCGAGCAGGCAGGTGACTATAATTTCATTACTTTCCGTGACCGTGATGCGACTCCCGAACCACAGTCGCAGCAGCCGCTGACTACCAAGATGCTGCTTGAGCAGCTGCGGCAGTCCAAGCAATTGGCCAATGAGCAGCAGGAAGAGCCTTCCGAGTCCAGTGCCTACACCATCGACCTGCAGGGTACGGTTACGCCCGATTTGGCGCTCACCGTGATCATGGATCCCAAGGGCGGCGACCACATCAATGCAACGGGCAACGGTAACCTGCGCTTTACCTACAACAATAACGATGAATATGAAGCCTACGGCCGTTACACTCTTGATAAAGGAACCTATAACTTCACGCTTCAAGACCTGATTATCAAGGACTTTACCATTCGCGACGGCAGCAGTATCAGTTTCCAGGGTGACCCCTATGCCGCAGCGCTTGACATTGAAGCCGTTTACTCGCTTAACGCCAACATCCGTGACTTGGTTGAGTCTTACGGCGAAGATTTTGACATAAAGCGTCCTAATGTGCCCGTCCATGCCTTGTTGCGCGCCAAAGGCATTATCAGCCAGCCGGACATCTCGTTCGACTTGGAATTCCCGTCGCTTGCCACCGACACTTATCAAAAGGTGAAGAGTATTATCAGCACCGATGATATGATGAACCGTCAGATCATTTACCTGTTGGCGCTCAACCGCTTCTACACGCCTGAATACTTGGGTGGCTCCAATAACCAGAACGAATTCCTCACGTCGGTGGCTTCCTCGACCATTGCGGGCCAGTTGAGCAATATATTGGGCAAGATGGCCGATAATCTATCTATCGCGCCCAACTTCCGCGCCGACAATGGCTTCAGCGATGTGGAGGTGGATCTGGCGCTCTCCAGCCAGTTGCTCAACAACAGGCTGCTGCTCAACGGCAACTTCGGTTATCGAGACAATACCTACGACAACACCAATACCAACTTCATCGGAGATTTTGATCTGGAGTATTTGCTCAACAGCAAGGGAACTATCCGCTTGAAGGCTTATAACCACTTCAATGACCAGAGGTATTACCGTGATTTGAAGTCCCCCACCACCCAGGGTGTGGGTATCGTCTGGAAGCATGACTTCGACAAGCCGCAGCTCAAGGGTAAGAATGAGCAACAGGAGATTGACAGTATTCCTCGACGCGAAATACCCACCGACCAGAGACATGACACCAGCAGTGTGCGTCAGCCGGTTCCCATGGTGACCATCCGTCCCGTTCAACCCACTAAACCAACAACCGAAGAATGATGAAGAGGGTGTTGGCATTATTGGTGTGGGCGTTGCTTGGATGCTTGGTGTCGGTCGCCGATGAGGACCCTGACCTGCCGCTCCTGCCAACCACCCCGCCATCACTTGCCGACAGTGTCGTCGTGGCGCTCGATAGCGTGGTACAAGATTTGGAAATGGAGGGTGATGCGCTCAGTAGCAACTGGAAACGACGCATCTTCCGCAAGGGTTGGAGCATCAATGACACGTCGATTGTCTATCCGCGAGCGCTGGATTTTGGCGTCAGAACTTACCGCTGGCTCAACTATGCGCTCAATTATTATGATACGGCCTATGTAGTCAATCCGGGTAAGACCAGCGGCAAGAAGTGGAAAATCATGCTCAAGAATGACAACTGGATTGACTTCTACTCGGGACACTTGAGCCAGTGGAAATCCTATGTGCAGATGAACAGCGATGTCACATCTCTCTTTGGCTTCCAGATTTGCGGCATGGGGCTCAGTTTTACCTATATGATTAATGCGCGTGACCTGTTGGCGGGTAAGTTCATCCGCAACCGCCGCCTCCAGTTCTCGTTTACCACGTCACGCATCTTTATCGAAGCCTATTACCGCAAGCATGACCAGAGTACCTTGCACCTGAATTGGCTGGGAAAGTGGCATGGTAGCGAGATCTTTTCGGGACTCAAGCGCGAGAGTTATGGCTTTGACGCTTACTACATCTTTAACCATACTCATTACTCGCAGGCGGCGGCCTACTGCTTCTCCAAGTATCAGAAACGCAGTTCTGGCTCCCTGCTCGCCGGCATCTATGCAAGTCATCAGGACGTGGTGATGGACATGAGCATGCTCAGCGACGAATTGAAAAAATACCTCCCCGACGAAGTGACCGATTACCGCTTCCGTTACCGTGATATCGGCTTCCTTTTTGGCTATGGTTACAGTTGGGTGTTCCATCACGGCTGGTTGTACAACATCACTTTTGCGCCAAGCATCGGTTACCGCCACAGCTTCCCCAACTCCATCGAAGGCAAGAAATCACTGATGTCCACCAATCTTACGGCCAAGATGGCGCTGGTGCGCACAGCGGGCAACTTCTTCTATGCCTTTAATCTTAACCATGAGGGCCACTGGTACCAGAGTCGCCAGCACAGCTTCTACAACAGTTACAGCAACTTTGACCTCACCGCCGGTTTCCGCTTCTAAGCTGTTTTAATAGGTCCAATAGGTCCTATAAGTCTTATAGGGCTTATAATTAAGAAATATTTGTTCTAGGTCTAGAAGTCTCGTCATTTTGTATTAATTTTGCAACGGCTATGGGCCATTCAGCGTGTATTAAACAACAAGTGTTTTTTTATGGGTAATAATGATTTTTTGCCTCAACGAGGCAACTATCTGGGTTTGATTGCATTCCAAAAGGCGGAGTGCATTTATGATGTTACTTATTATTTTGCCCATCATTTTTTTCAGCGTGGCGACCGCACGATTGATCAGATGGTGCAGGCAGCCCGAAGTGGTAAACAGAATATCGCTGAAGGTTGCACCGACTCTACCATGTCACGGGAAATGGAGCTCAAATTGTTGAATGTGGCCGTTGGGAGTTTAAACGAATTGTTGGAAGACTATCATGATTACTTGCGTGTGCATGATTTACCTGTATGGTCGGTTGACAGCGAAAAGGGAATTCAATGCCGTCAGGTATGCATGAAGCATAACGACAGCGCCTATTATCGTGAGGCCATCAAGATAAGAGGGGATGAAGCAATCGCTAATATTGCTATCACGCTTATTCATCAGTGCGACACCTTGCTTCGCAAGTTGATGGAGCACTGTAAGAAGGATTTTCTAATTCATGGCGGTTCACGGGAAGAAATGTCTCGTGCTCGCTCCAATTACCGTAAGAAAAATAAATGACATTTTTATAGGCCCTATGAGCCCTATATAACTTATAAGCCTAATTTTTTAAAAAAAACAATGAGCGTAACGATATTGGGAATAGAGTCATCATGTGACGACACGTCGGCTGCGGTGTTACGTGACACCGTGTTGCTGAGCAACGTCATTGCCAGTCAGCGGGTGCATGAGGCCTATGGCGGCGTGGTGCCCGAGTTGGCGTCGCGCGCCCACCAGCAGAACATCGTACCCGTTGTCAGCGAGGCCATCCGTCAGGCGGGCATTGAGCGCAAGGACATCGATGCCATCGCTTTCACGCGTGGCCCCGGCTTGCCTGGCTCGCTCCATGTGGGTACTTCCTTTGCCAAGGGATTGGCCCTGGCGCTTGACATCCCGTTGGTGGATGTGAACCACCTGCATGGCCATGTCCTCTCACATTTCGTCAAGGAAGATGAGAATACCGAAGTGCCCGAGTTTCCCTATCTGTGCCTGCTCATCAGCGGCGGCAATTCCCAGATTATCAAAGTCAACTCACCCTGCGACATGGAGGTCCTAGGGCAGACCATTGACGACGCGGCGGGCGAAGCGTTCGACAAGTGCGCCAAGGTGATGGGCTTGCCTTATCCCGGAGGCCCCCACATCGACAAGTTGGCTGCCGAGGGCAATGCCAAGGCATTCAAGTTCGCCAAGCCCCACATTGACGGTTACAACTACAGTTTTAGCGGCTTGAAGACATCATTCCTTTATACCCTGCGTGATGCACTCAAGGAGAATCCCGATTTCATCGAGAAGAACATGGCGGACCTGGCTGCTTCGTTGCAGCGCACTATCATCGAGATTTTGATGGACAAGTTCGGCAAGGCCATCAAGGACACGGGCATCAAAACCATCGCCATTGGTGGCGGTGTGTCGGCCAACAGCGGTATGCGTGCCGCCGTCGAGGATTATGCCCGTCGCCACCGCCTCAAGGCCTTCATCCCCAAGCGCGTCTTCACGACCGACAATGCCGCGATGATCGCCATTGCAGGTCACTACAAGTTCCTGAACAAGGAATTTTGCGACATCACTGCGCCCCCCTTCCAACGCGTGGTGATATAACTACTCACTCCTAACTTCTAACTTCTCACTCCTGATTGCTCTGATGCATTGCGCCAGGGTGGGGTGGCTGTAGCTGTACCACACGACCAGCGGGTGTGGCCTCCTAAGCTCGGCTTTGTCAAAAGATTATCGACAAAACACTAAAGATACTGATGCTTTTGTTTAATTGCATTCCAAATTATTTTAGCAGGCCACACGTGAGTATCGCCTGCTTTTGATAACCCCAAAAACAAAGGATGCACCATGGGCACATCCTCTGAACCGTAATAAATTGATATGGTTAGAACTTGTATCCAATCGATATCGTAAGATTCCGTGTTTTGGCTGAAACATCGTCAGCTACATCAAGAACACCAAAATCGTAACCAATGGAAACAGGCACCTTCTGGTTGAATTCTAGACCAGCACGCAAACCTAAACCAAAATCAAAACGCTTGTATCCTACCTCGTCGCTAAAGACGTCATAGCCATCGGTCTTACCAAATAAGCCAATACCGAAATCAGGACCAAATTCACCGAACAAGGCAAGAGTCTCGTTAATGGCATATTTGTAACCAAAATGTACAGGGATGTCCAGATAATAGGGATTGAACGTGATTCCGGATGCCTTGGTCCCTTTGAGTGAGAGAAGTGCTCCAGCGTTGCCATAGAAACCGTTGCTTACACTAGGGATACCAATGGTTGTGCGAATACCGGCATGGAAGCCGATGCGTGAACTGCAACCACTGGCATCAACGTTTGCTACATTCATACCAGCAACGATTTCCCACTTGGGAGCTTCGGCGTTTGCTGAGAAACTCATAGACAAGGCGGCAACAGCCACCATCAGAATTGAATAAAATTTTTTCATGTCTTCAAATGATAATGATTATTACTGCAAAAGTAGTATTTTATTCTCAATACCGATTCTTTTCAATTAGTATTTCTTGGGCTAATAGCAACGGCTAAAAGCTAATTGCTTAATTGCTTGATTGCTCTGATGCGTTGCGCCAGGGTGGGGTGGCTGTAGCTGTACCACACGACTAGCGGGTGGGGCGTGAGGTTACTCAGGGCATGTGAAGCGAGCTTTTTGAGGCCGCTGATAAGTGCTTCGCCATGACCGTGCTCGGTGGCGAAGGCGTCAGCGCGGTATTCGGCACGCCGCGAGATAGCACTTGTCATAGGCTCCAGCACGATGTCGATGGGGGAGAACAGTAGCGAGAATGCCACAAGTGCCAGTATAAACGACGGGGCGGTGCCACCCAGGGCTGCGGGCAGGTCGGGATTGCTCACCAGCAGCGAGAAGATGAACAGGTTGACAGCTACCATCGCAATTGAGATAAACATGTTCTTGAAGGTGTCGCGGTGTTTATAATGACCGAACTCATGGGCGAGCACGCCGACGATTTCCTCGGTGGTCATTTTGTCCATCAGCGTGTCGTAGAGCACGATGCGCTTCTTGGGACCGAAGCCCGTGAAATAGGCGTTAGCCTTGGTGGAGTGTTTGCTGCCGTCGATGATGTAGATGTCCTTGAACTTGGAGCCAAAGCTTTTTATTGCGGCAGTGATGGCGTCGCGCAATTCTCCCTCGGGCAAGGGCGTCTGTTTATTGAACAGGGGTACGATGAGGTTGCTGTAGAACATCGAGAAGAAAACGATGAACGCGGCAACCACCAGTGTCGCCCAAATCCAGAACTGCTGCCCGAAGGTCAGATACAGCCAATAGACTACCGCCATCAGCACTGCGCTCAGCACCGTTGAGACAGCAAACGACTTGAGTGCATCGAGCCAAAAGGTTTTGTGTGTCGTGCGGTTGAAGCCAAAACGTTCCTCGATGACAAATGTCGAGTAATAGCTGAACGGCAAGGCAATAAGCGTGTTGAACAGGTTGAAAATCACCAGGAACAGGATGACTTGCAGCACAGGAAGGCTTGTCCACGCCTTGCACTGGTTGTCCAACCAGCCGAACAGACCGAAGCCCAAGATAATCATTGTCACGGCAAACGACACGCAACGGGCAATGAGCGACACCCGCTTGTTGGTGCGCATGTACTCCTGCTGCTTGCGGTACTTCTCCTCGTCATACAGTCCCTCCAGTTCGGGCGGCACGGGGTGGCTCATCCACTTGGTGTTAAGCCACGACAGCACACTGCTGATGATAAACTCCAGCGTGACAAATGCAATAATCAGCCACAATAACGTCTGAGCCATATCCTTTGCTAATATTTTTTCTGAACCACTAAATTACAAAAAAGTTGGTTGCACTAAGAGTATTTGCCGCTATAGCACCCTCCAGATGGGGCTTTTCTTGACTTTTTGATTTCTTGTGCGATATCACGAGTAATGATTCCGTCCGTTCAGTCAAGCCTCGTCGCGATTCTCTTGTTCTTCTATGGCCAGTAGCCTCTCGATCTCGATATCGCGGGAATCTCCCTTGCCATAGCGCTTGATGAGCCACCACACTCCTGAGATGATTGCAGCGATGCCGATTACAACCAGCACAATCACATACCATGGGGTTTTGTCAATCAGCCCTAAAATGGCAGCGACCATAATGCATAGCGTCATGGTGATGAGGATGAGTTTGGAATAAACGGTATTGGCACCTGTCAAATCGAGGAAATGCTTCATCTCCCTAGCTGTCGAGGCTCGACGGATACGGTCATAGATAAGGGCATAGAAAACCATTACGATGGCCGAGACCAGCATCAGGGCAATGAGCGGGCACAGGTAGAGCTTGCTGTCGCTCACAGCGTTCAGGTGGACAATGCCGTTGATGAGAAACAGGATACCCATAATGATGTAAAATATGGTATTGACCCGGCAGCCCTTCTTGATGGACTGGAGCAACTGCTCTTTCTCGTCGACCTGCTCCGGGGCGGAATCCTTCTCAGTGGGGACGTAATTTTCGTCGATATGATCTTCGGGCCTCATCATGCTTCTGTTTTAATAGGTTAATACTTCTTTTTAATCGTCTATCTGATTTTTAGAAGCGCAAGTTAGTGAAAATTCTTCACATGCGAGGTGTCTTTTCTTCATTTTTTTGCGATTCCAGTTGTGGCCTGTGATAGAAAAATGTAAAAAGGGAAGTTGATTGTTACACGCAAATAAAAAATCACTACCTTTGTGGGTTGTATTACAATGGAATTATAAAGATTATGAAGACGATGAAATTGTGGATGATGGCCGCCATCCTGTTCTGCGGCGTTGGTTGTGTGTCATCAAATTCTGGCAGTTCAAGTGATGCTAAAGATGACCAAGATAGCGTGGACCTTGTGGAGGAGATGGGAAATTATGTTTTCATGCCTGCCGTGGACCAGTATCTGGTGGACTCGATAGGAGCGTTTTATGCTCCAGGTGAGTTGTGCATCCCTTGCGCTACGATTGTTGCATGCGACCAGTATTCATGCGACCAGTCTACACCCGACAGCGTGTTAGTGTGGGGCGACTTCTGGGTGTTTAATTTCAATGTGGCCGGTGATACGCTGAAAACCGTTTCGGGTGGTGACCATCCTGGCTTGATGTGTCTCAAGAAGACTGAAAAGGGCGAGTTTGAGGTTCTTTCGTTTGAGCAGGTGGAAGACGGTCATGGCAACGAGGCAAGTGCTAGGCGCATATTCGGTGACATGTATGAAGCTTTCCATGGTATCAATAGCGATCAAGAGACGCGCGAAGAAGCCCGCAGCCTTGCCATTGCCAGGTATGTGAAAACCCATAATCTGCCTGTAAAATACTATCAGGATTATGGTTGGCCCGCTAGGGAAATCCCCGCTAAGAAATTAGTGAGGCGTTAGACGACGGTAATTGTACTTAAAACTAAAAACTAAGGACTAAAAACTATAATGAAATACAGCATCATTGCCATAGGTGACGAACTGCTCATCGGGCAGGTCACCGACACCAACTCGGGCTGGATCGCGCGACACATGACGCCGCGCGGCTGGGACGTGAACACCGTGCAGGTGGTGCCTGACGATGCCGAGCAAATCGAGCTCGCCATCGACCGCGCCTTCGCTCAGACCGACGTTGTGCTGATGACAGGCGGCCTGGGCCCCACCAAGGACGATATCACCAAGGCGACACTGTGCCGCTACTTCGGTGGCGAGATGGTGCTTAACGAGGACGTGGAGCGCAATGTGCGTGAAGTCATGGAGCGTCGCCACCTCAAACTCAACGAGTACACCCGCCTGCAGGCGATGGTACCCTCGTCGTGCCGCGTCATTCAGAACGAGGTGGGCACGGCGCCGCTGATGTGGTTTGAGCGCAACGGCAAGGTGCTGGTGAGTATGCCTGGCGTGCCCTTTGAGACACAGGGCATGATGGAACGCGCCGTCATCCCGCAGTTATTGGCGCGTTTCAACGACGGCGAGGACATCGAGTTCCGCACCTTTGTCGTCACGGGCATCATCGAGTCGGCATTGGCCATGCAGCTGGACGAGTTTGAGCGCAGCCTGCCCGCAGGTATTCATTTAGCTTATCTGCCTGAGGGCGGCATTATCCGCCTTAGGCTGACAGGCGCCTCGACCGACGCTAAGACGCTTAATGCCGACATGGAACGCCTGTCACGGCAGTTGCACGACATTTTGGGGCGCCACATTATTGCCGATGGCGACAAACGCTTGCCCGAGATATTGGGCGACCGTCTGCGCGAGCGCGGATTGACTCTCTCTACTGCCGAGAGCTGTACGGGCGGCAACATCGCTCACGAGATTACCAGTATTGCAGGCAGCAGTGACTATTTCAAGGGCGCTGTGGTAAGTTATGCCAACGAGGTGAAGATGTCGTTGCTGGGCGTGAACGAGCAGGACATCATCGACCACGGCGTGGTGAGCGAGCCGGTCGTGAGTCAGATGGTAGAGGGCGCCTGCCGTGCATTGGGCACCGATTGCGCCATTGCCACCAGTGGCATTGCTGGTCCCAGTGGCGGTACGCCCACTAAGCCTGTGGGCACCGTGTGGATGGCTGCCAAGTGCGGTGACCGTGTCGTTGCCCAAGTCAAGCAGTTGCCGGGCGACCGCAGCCGTGTCATTACCCGCGCCACTACCGAGGCCCAACTCTTGTTGCTCTCTCTCCTATAGACCAACGATGGCATCCAACTCCCATAAAGAGGTAACTTCTAAATCCCCCTCTAAGATTAGAGGGGGAGCCGTGCAAACGGCGGGGGCGTTGAATGCTACTGAGTCAAACGATGCTTCATCCATAGGTGTTAGCTCTTGTGGTATCGACGCCCCCGCCCTAAAGGGCACCCCATCTTATCCAAGAGGGGGAGTTTCTCGCGATACCCAACATGTGATGAATATCCCTGAGATGAAGGTCTATAGACGTGAGCTGCGCTCTCATGGCACTTCCGCTGAAGGAACTTTGTGGAACATGCTCAAGAGAAAACAGATAGCAGGATTGCAATTCCGTCGTCAATACAGTGTCGGAACATATGTATTGGATTTTTATTGTCCAGCATTGAAGCTTGCTATTGAATTGGATGGAGATTATCATTATCACATGGACATGCCGGATAGGGACTGGCAGCGTGATCAAGATTTGTTGGATAAGTATGGAATCAAAACTTTGCGTTTTGAGAACAAAATCGTATTTCATGACCCGGAAGCCATACGTTTTTGTATTATGCAAGAGTATGAGGCCCAGCAATCCAGTACTCCGAATCGTTGATGCTAATAGTTATTGAATGATGAGAAAGTTTTTGATATTATTGATGCTGTTTTTGGCAGCCCTAATGGGGGTGGCTGGCAATATGCCCGACGATGACGACAAAGATAAGGTGCCGGCATGGCAACAGGTGCGGCGGCTGCACCCCGAGCGTGAGCGTGCCAAGGCAATGAAGAAGCTGCAGGAACAGATGTCCCGCCGCGCCGAGGAAAAGGCCGACCCCTGGGATACCAGCGACGATGCGTGGGGCACAGTTGATTTGCCGCCCTCCATGCGTGACAGTGCTGCTGTCGAAGGGCGCCGCCTCACATCGCCACCCGCAGCGGATGACGCGATGCAGCGGCTGGTATGGCGCGACGAGCCCGTCACCGCTACCATCGAAAAGCTGATGGCCACCATGACCGTTGTTGACGGCGAGTGGCGTTCGCGTTACGTCACGGGCGACAGTGTGGGCAATGAGGTGTATTTCTCCTTTTATCTTGATGAGGACAGCGTGCCCGGGTCTTTGAGGCTGTCGGTGCGCTACTGCGGTGACAATCCCGTGGATTATGACCAGATAGTCTTTACTATCGATGGCCATGACTATACATTCTATCCCGCCGAGCCTCGCCACGGCATGCAGCAAGGCGGCTTGTGGTGGGCGGCGAGCGATGATGAGTTGAATCCTGCTTACAGAGATCTCGTGTATGCTCTTGCCCATGGCAGCTGGATGATGATGAAGCTGCAGGGCATGGGCGGTGTGAGCCGTGTCAAGGTGCTTACCGATGGTCAGCGAAGTGACTTTGCCGACACGCTGGCACTGTTTCTTCTCTTGGGCGGTAATGTCAGTGACTGATATTGAGTGACAAAATGCTCGTTGTGCAACCGATTGCATAACCGATTTTGGGTGTTTGCATGACTTTTTGCATGTTTTTTTCGGTAGGATTAGGAAAAAGGATTACCTTTGCAACGATTTAAACACGAGAGTAATAAATAGATTGTTTTTTTAAAGGTTTAATTATTATGATGAACGAAGAAAACATTGGAACTTGGGCAGGTCTCATCTGGAACGCCCTGAACGACGCTAAGAAGGGTCTGAATCTGAAGGACCTTCGCAAGGTGACTAAGCTCAAAGTTAACGAGATGCATCTTGCCCTCGGTTGGCTCGCCAAGGAAGGTAAGCTCAACTTCAAAGAGGTTAAGGATGACATCCAGGTAGCACTGCGCTAAGCAATTACCTGTTCCTGGATAAAGAAGCATATCCCTGATATAGCAGCGATGGCGTGGATTCGTTTCCGCGCCATCGTTGTGTTTGTTGGGTATGTAAATACGAAAAACCTGGGTAATAACCCAGGTTATCGTTCTGTAAAACAAACCATTACTAAGCACTTAAAGTCACGCGAGACTTCCCAGCCAGCGATAAACAATATTCATTCCATAGCTCTTTAATTTGCTTGAGTCCACAAAGGTAAACACATTTTTTGAATTTACAAAACAAAATCAAAAAATTTTCAAAAAAAAATTATTTCTTTTCGTAAACAGAAATAGCCGTTATCGCCCATATTGCCACTACCGAAAACAGTAGTTTTTCGTCGATTTGTTGAATTTTTCATCATTTTTGTTGCATATTAAAAATATATAGGCTTATTTTGCGAGATATTTATGGATTACTAATTAAAATGATGATGAAATGTAACTGAGATTTTTTCTGCCTGTCAGGGTATTGATGATGAATTCTGCCGGATGCAGAGTTGAATCTTTTTACATGAATCAATTATGGAAAATAAATTCGCCGAGTAACCTGTTGGATGGGGTGATCGGCTAAAAATGATTGTTGATATGAGAGCGCCACCGCCATTATCGTACCCGTGTGCTTTGCAGAACTATGATGCTGCAAGGTGCAATGTTGTTGCAGGTTGGTGGGGCAAATCATCTCCACAATGATAAAAAAAGGACCATGAATTAAACGGATGATGTAATTCTGGTCTAATATATATAGGATCATTAGTGTCCCGTTAAAATTGGGACGAGTTAAATATTAATCAAAAAGCCCCGGAATGAGGGGACCAAATCGTTCCTTGACATGATTGAATTCAGTCTTTTCGAACAACTCGCGTAGAGGTGTTTTGTCCGTCAGTGATATGCTGAGTATCTGCAAGACCTCATAGGTTGAGCGTTCCAGCCTCATGTCATGTTGCACAATTGCAACCAGGCAATAGACCGTAATGGCTGCGCTGATCTGTATTCTGACTGCATTCTCGGTGGTGCCCCAGAATTTCTTGATTTTGAGGTGTTGCTTAAGCCATTTAAAGAAAAGCTCAATCTGCCATCTGTTTTTGTAGAGGTTGGCCACTTCCAAAGCAGAAAGGTGGAAAGCATTGGTGAGGAATGCAAACTCGCGGTCTTGCTCCTCATCATAGAACTTGACAAACCTGAGATTCTCCTTATACTTCTTTGCGGAGTTAATGTCCGTCAGTTGAATCACCGAGTCCGTCAGCACATTCTTTGGCAGACGGCGTCTCCACTTGATGCATCGGTACTGCAGATTCTTCTTAGCCCGCACGATGAAAAACGACTCGTGCAGATGAATGCGATAGAGCTCCTTGAAGGCATTGTAGGCTCGGTCGAACACGTAGTAAGACCCTGATTCATAATGAATCACACTCATTGCCTTGGAATCGTGAACCGATGCGGTCGTTATATGGAAGAAAGCTGGCACCTGCGATTCGAGGTCGTACAGGACATGGGTTTTGATGCCCCCTTTTCTCTTGCGGAACTTAGCCCACCAGAAAACGGAAAGGCAAAGCGGTATGGTCGACGAATCAAACGCATAGACGTTCCCGTCCAGTTTGAAGATATCCGTCACCCGTTTCTGCCTGGCCTGCTCCATCATGAAGAAAGCGAACTCCTCAAAGATGCGGTAGTCTCTATTCTGGTTAGCTGTGGCGAAAGTGGTTTTGGCGATGGTTTTGCGGCCCATGCCGAGGTGATAGCACTTTGACCGATGAGCCTCCAACGCAACGACCAAGTCCCTTAAACTCTCACGATTGCTGAGCTGACCGAACATCAGCGCAAGAAGCTGGTTCCAACAGGTGAAGTTTTTCACATATCGGTTGCCTCCATATTTATCGACGAGATGACGGAACTTATCCTTGTCCAAAAACTCCACGAGTTGAGCGAAAACGTATTTGGCTTTGTTCATTGCAGTCAGATCTTTGACCGCAAAAATACAAATTCAAATCGTCGCACCCTTAAAAATGGCTGTAGTAGACTGAATTTCAATTATTTCAAAGAGCACTTTGTCCACTTTAACGGGACAGTAATGATATAGGATACTAATTATTTAATCTAAACAAAATGGCAAAGTCAATTCTTATATTATTTAATGTGCAGGCCCGTGCGTCTTCTCGTGTGGGCCCAGGGAAAAGTCGAGTCAATTGACGACGGTCGTTGACGCCCATAGGCAAACAAAATTCAATACAATACATCAGGTAATAGGGTTAATATAATTTGTGTCAAGTGTAAATGATTTTTTCATAAGCAAAAGTTTGGATGAATGATGTGGGTGCGATGCACCTGAGTCGCACCCTTTTTTCCAAAATCCTTCTTTCGAGCACTGACAGTATTGAATCCTGTATTGAAGCCGCTAATATATATCAGTGGATGGGACGAGCGAGCCGGTCATGGCAACGACCATGGAGTTATGCTGCCCATTCCCGTAGCCGCGAGGTAATCTTTTTTTCATCTTTGGTTTTTTGGTTGTATGGTTGATTAATTAATTGTAAACATGGTTAGAAGAAAGGGGGTGCGCTGCACCGGCTTCACAGCGCCCCCTTTTTGATAAAACCTGAGAACCAGGGGTAAAAGGATGACGCTAAAAAACGAATACAAAAATGAGTGCTAATAATTTTTTCATATGCGGATAAAATTGATGCGGGTGCGCTGTTCCCTGCTTTGCAGCGCACCCTTGATTAATTGTGCGGCAGTGAAAGAATTGTACAATGCATATGACATATAGCTGGCAAGCTAAGAATTTTTTCATAATTGTGGTTTAGGTGCTTTGGGGGTGTGACGGGATGGATGACCGTCCGCCCCCATTTCGTGCATCAAAAGGCCTCTCAAAAACACGATACGATATTAAGAGGGCTGCGGCAATTCATGTCGCAGCCCTCTGTGGGTTTCTCGGGGAAACGTCGTCAGGGATTAGCCGAGGCGCTTCTCGAGGTTGGTGCGGATGGCCTTGATGAACTCGGCGCTGTTGACAGCCTTAGCCTCAACACCTTCCATCAGGTTCACGAGGTCCTTGGTAACGATACCTGCGTTGAGGGTATCGAAGCAAGCGCCCTCGAGCTGGTCACCAAAGTTGATGAGCTCCTGGATGCCGTCCTTCTCACCGCGTTTGCGCAGGGCACCACTCCAAGCGAAGATGGTTGCCATGGGGTTGGTGGAAGTCTCCTCGCCCTCGAGATACTTGTAGTAGTGGCGGGTTACGGTACCATGAGCAGCCTCATACTCGTAGTTGCCGTCGGGGCTAACGAGTACGCTGGTCATCATAGCCAGTGAACCGAAGGCGGTGCTGACCATGTCGCTCATCACGTCGCCGTCGTAGTTCTTGCAAGCCCAGATGTAACCACCCTTGCTGCGGATCACGCGAGCAAC
>JAFRRT010000039.1 GCA_017427945.1 Muribaculaceae bacterium
ACGCAGCAGATTTACAGTCTGCCCCATTTGGCCACTCTGGAATCTACCCATTGTGTTATGTTCTTTGAGCCTCTTGTCGGATTCGAACCAACGACCCCGAGATTACAAATCACGTGCTCTGGCCAACTGAGCTAAAGAGGCGTTTATCGTCTTGCTTTGAGACACGGGGTGATCTCGTTAGCGGGTGCAAAATTACGACCATTTTTTGAACTGACAAACTTTTTCTGTCTTTTTTTTCAAAAAATTTTTCAACACCCATTAATCCAGCCATGCAATAACCTGTCAATCAATTTATTGCGTAAGCGCTACCCGAAGCGGAGATTTTCACCATCACACGGCCCCGCCGGTGGCTTAAGGGCAGGAAAAGGCCCGCTTGATGTGACGCGGGCCCTGATTCGTTTTCGTTAGTGTGCTTCCTTTACGCGCACGCTATTATAAATAATGTATGACGACAAAGAAGGTGTCACCTGTCGCGGCGTCCTTTCTCGAGCTGGCGCTTGAGGGCGTCCATGCAGTTGTCTATGGCTTCCTCGAAGGTGTCGGCCACCTTGCTGGCGAACAGGTCTTCACTACGGGGCACGGTGAGTTTTACCGATGCTTCCTTGTTCATGGCAGTTTCAGGTTTCACCACCTTGAGTACGATTTCGGCAGTGTTAACGAGCTCGTTGTGTTTTGCCAGTTTCTCCACTTTCTTGTTGATGAAGTCGTTGAGTTTCTCAGTTGCTTCAAAATGAATAGCATTAATCTTGATTTCCATATTATCCTCCTTTTTTTAGTGCCCGTGGATGGGCGAGTTCATAATTATGTTGTAATTCACTAAGAGTTACATGAGTGTACACTTGTGTAGCCGCAAGGCTCTCGTGACCCAGCAGTTCCTTGACGCTGTTGAGCTGGGCGCCGCTGTTGAGCATCACGCTGGCAAACGTGTGGCGCAGCACGTGGGGACTCAACTTGCCAGTGCCGCCGGCACGCGTCAGTTCGCCGTGCACGACGCGATAGACCAGCTGGGGATACAAGGGTTTCCCCTTGGCCGTCACCACTAGATTGGTGCACTCGGGGCGCACCTGGCTGCGCAGCTCGCGGTAGTCGGCGATGTGGCGGGCCAGTTCTTCGCCAAAGGGGACGATGCGGTCCTTGTCGCGCTTGCCGCGCACCTTGAGTTCCCGTTTCACGATATCGACAGCGGCATCCTGCAGACCAATGAGTTCGCTCAAGCGGATGCCGGTCTCGTAGAACAGCATCACGATTAAGCGGTCGCGCACCAAGGTGAAATCACGCTCATCGATGTCGGCGTCGAGGATGGCGTCAACTGTCTTCTCGCGAACAAATTTGGGAAGGGGCTTGGCAAGTTTGGCCAGTTCGACCTGTGCCGCAGGGTTCGAGTTCACCTCGCCGTGGCGCAGCAGGTAGCGGTAGAGGGCACGCAGCGCCTGCACCTTGTGGCGCAAGGTAGCGGGGCCGTCGCCCTGGTTAGAACGCGACATGAGCCACGAGCGGATGTCGCCGGTCGTTACCGACGCCAGGTCCAAGTGGTCCCTACCCGCAGTCATGTGGGATTCCCATTGTCCGAGGTCACGGCGGTACAGGTCCACCGTCCTCATCGACAGGTTGCGCTCAAGGCGCAGGTATTGTAGGAAACGTTCTATCGTAGCGTTCATTACTGGCTATCAAGTGTGTAGCATGCAACAGCCATGGCCTGTCACGCGCCAGAGGCATTGCATTTGGGTGCTAAAGTTAGCAACTATTTCTGACAAATGCAAATTTTGTACCAGAAAAATGCTTTTCCCCACTTTTCTGGTACAAAATTCAACTACTACACAAAGCCTGTTTTGCCTTATCCTTCATTACCCATATTCGGGCTACTTGATGTAGGGGGCGATGGCGTCGCGCCAGATGAGGTAGCCTTTGCCCATGAGGTGGAGGCCGTCGTTGGTGAGGTCGGCACGCAGGCGGCCCTGGTCATCGACGAACAGGGGATAGAGGTTGATCCATGTGACACCTTGGCGAAGGGCCACTTGCTCGAGCAGCAGGTTGGCCTCAACAACAACGTGGTCTCGCCCCTTGAGTAGCTTCCACTCGCGCACATCATTGTTGAAGGGCAAGAGGCTCTGGAGGTAAATCTTGGTCCTCGGTGAGCCTTTCTTGACCATGACGATGAGCTTCTCCGTCACTCGGGCAATGCTGTCGGCGCTCACATCATGAGAGATGTCGTTCACGCCACTCATGATGAAGAGTTTCTTGGGCTGTCCCTTGATGATGGGGTCAATGCGGTCAATGAGGCCCTGCACGATGTCGCCCACGATGCCGCGGTTCTTGATGTGACGGTTGTTCAGTAACTCGTTGAACTCGCAGCCGTCAGTGAGGCTGTTGCCCAGCATGACGATGTCTTTTTTGCCGATGGGCAACTCGTCAAAGAGGGTTGCCCGGCGGGCATAGTACGGGTCCTGATTGGCCTGAGCCAACGCAGTGAGACTCATCAAAGCCACCACTGCCAACAATGCTATCCGTTTCATATTTTCTACGAATCTCGCTAATTAGACTAATTTGGCATCTGCACTCATAATCAGTTGCTTGATACCCTATAGCATCTAAAAAATCCATTACTTGCCGCGATAAGCGTCGATGGCTTTTTTTACCGAGCCGTGGAGGAGCAGCAGTCGTTTGGCCTCGTCATAGGGGAGCTTCAGTTCCTCGACTAGCCAGCGGGTGCCACGGTCCACAAGCTTTTGGTTCGTGAGCTGCATGTTCACCATCTTGTTGCCCTTGACGCGTCCCATCTGAATCATCACGCTGGTCGAAATCATGTTGCAGATGAGCTTCTGCCCCGTGCCGCTCTTCATGCGGGAGCTACCCGTGACATACTCGGGACCAACGACCATCACGATGGGAATCTCGGCAGCCTCGCATACCGGCGCATCGGGATTGCTCGTGATGGCAGCCGTAAGGCAACCGTGAGCCCTCGCATCACGCAAGGCTCCGATGACATAGGGCGTGGTGCCCGAAGCGGCGATGCCGATGACCGTGTCAAGCGGCGTAATCTTATACTCCTGCAGGTCTTTCCAACCCTGCTCGGTATCGTCCTCGGCATTCTCGACGGCATTGCGCAATGCCGTGTCGCCGCCTGCGATGAGTCCGATAATCCACCCGGGAGACATGCCAAAGGTGGGAGGAATCTCGCTGGCATCGAGCACGCCCAGGCGTCCGCTGGTGCCTGCACCCATGTAGAAAATGCGGCCACCCTTCTTCATGCGCTCAACGATGCCGGTGACAAGGAGTTCGATTTGCGGGATTGCTTGCTGCACCGCATCGGCCACCTTGTGGTCCTCCTGGTTGATTTCGGTGAGAATCTCATGCACCGACTTCTTTTCCAGGTTATCGTAGAGCGACGGTTGTTCGCTGATTTTCACAAAAGCCATAATACAACAATTATTCAGTGGTGCTGTGATACTTAATCAAACCTTCCATCGGGTCTTTCATGATGGTGCCGATGGTGATGCCGAGAGGTTCGGCAGCTTCCTTGAGGACATTCTTCTCGCACAAAGCGATGGAGCCCACAAAGTTGCAAGGCAGTTCCTTGTAGTTGGGATAGCTGGCGACATTGCGGGTGAAGAAATCGGTGAACGAGCGCAGCACGATGTTGTGAATCGAAGGCTCATCAATGTTGTGCTCTAGGAAGGGAGCGAACTGAGCCAGGAAGCGGTTAGCGGCAGGCTTACGATAGACCGACGTGATAATCGTGGTGTAGTCCAGATCATACTCCTTCATGAACTTGTCGCACAGGTGCTGCGGAATCTGCTTCTTCAACACATCGCCCACGAGCAGCTTGCCCAACACGGCACCACTGCCCTCATCGCCCAAGATGTAACCCAAAGGTGACACATTCTGCACCACCTTCTCGCCATCGTAGTAGCACGAGTTGCTGCCGGTGCCCAGAATGCAGGCAATACCAGGCTTACGGCCGCAGACGGCACGCGCTGCTGCCAACAGGTCACTGGACACCTCAATCTTCTCGGCACTGGGCAGATTGGCATGCAGGGCATTCACCACCTGCTGCTTGATCTCGTCCGAGATAATACCGGCACCATAGTAGTAAATCTCATCCACCTTGTAGTTGGTGAGGTGCGGAATGAGTTCACGCTTAATCTGTTCCTTCATCTCCTCCTCGGTGAGCAGCAGGGCATTCATGCCGGTCGTGAAAATCTGCGCCACCTTTTCTTTTCCGTTTAGCAGGCACCAATTAATCTTGGTGGAGCCGCAGTCAGCAATTAAAATCATCATAATTCTATAGTATTTAATTGATAGTTGTCTTAAAATGTTTAGATCAACATGAGATTATATCTTGATGTAGATTTTCTTCTTGTAAAGGATGTGACCGATTACCCAGTTGAGCAGCACAAAGGCAATGGCATAAAGCGCCGAAGCCGTGTAATTGTCACAGAACGACTGGAAGAAGTGGTAAACCGCGCTGTGGATGCTGATGTTGCCACCCTCGGCATCGTGGCCGATGGGAATGGCACCGAACAGGATGGCAAGAATCGTCCCCAGCAGATAGAGTGCCAGCGGATTCACGCCAAACGACTCAAAGAAGCGGCTCCAACGTCCCTTCTTGCCCTTGATATCGACAAAGTAGATGAGCATCGCCTGAATGCACATCGCCATGCCGCAGGTGATGAGTACAAACGTCGAGGACCACATCTTCTTGCCACAGGGGATGCCATACTGCAACAGCCATCCCGCCAGCAGCATCACGCTGCCCCAAAGCAAGAGTTTTGTCACGCGCTCGGTGTTGTTAAAGGTCGTCAAAAGCATCCTACCTGCCATGAAACCGATGAGTACATGTGCAATACACGGCAGCGTGCTCAAGATGCCCTCGGGGTCAAACGAGATGCTCTCCCCATAGGCAGACTCGTGGTACATGTGGTTGGTGCCCAGCACACTGTTGTCAATCTGGGCAATGATGTTCTCGAGCGAGAAATCATAGCCATGACCCAGACCCAAAATGAGGGCGTAAACGACCAGAATGATGCCGATGAGCCACGGGATGAACTTGCGGCTGAACAACACTGCGCACAACGACCCGAAGAAATAGACCAGAGCCAAGCGCTGGAAGACGCCCAGATAACGCAGCGTGTCCAGATTGTTGACCGCCTCGCTGAAAGGTTCACCCTTGCACAGTCCACGCACCAGGTGGCCGAACCACTGCACAGCCCAACCGATAAGGAATAGGATGACCGTGCGGCGCACGATTTTCCACAACAGCTGCTTTGACATCTTGTAGTTGAACTTCTTCAACGAGAAGGCCATCGACAC
Source organism: Muribaculaceae bacterium (assembly GCA_017427945.1). Lineage (GTDB taxonomy): Bacteria > Bacteroidota > Bacteroidia > Bacteroidales > Muribaculaceae > Sodaliphilus. Next base: position 5,311 of record JAFRRT010000039.1, read on the forward strand.
ACCCATGCAGAAGACGAAGAACGGGAACACCAGGTCGGTAGGCGACAACCCGATCCAGTCGGCATGCTCCAAAGGCTTATAGATGTAGCTCCATGTACCGGGGTTGTTTACCAGCAGCATGCCCGCGATGGTGATACCACGCAGGATATCGAGCGATAATAATCGTTTATTGTCTTTACCCATAATGTTGATTAATGATAGATGTAGTACTTTGAGGAGCGGGCACGGAAGGCATCTGCATCCTTGTTCCAATAGTCTGCCATGTCCTCGACACGGTAGCGATTGCAGAAACGCTCGCGAATCTCTTTGCTGCCGCACACCTTGTCAAACATGGCGTAGCGCTTGGGATTCTGCTCAAACAGTTCCACATTGGGATACATCTCGTGGATGACCTGCAGGAAATAGAACTGCGTCAAGCACAAGTTGGCAGCATCAGGGTCGGTGATGTAGGTCTGTACACCGTGCACCTCCTGCAGCGACTTATCGACCGCCACGCTCAACGCAAAGAAAGGCTTGTAATTGATGGGCCTGAAATGCATTCCAGGCAGGTTCAGCGCGTTCATATTCATTGCCAGCGAGTCGGCGTTGATCCACGATGCAGCAAACGTCTGGAACGGCAGCGTGTAGCCGATGCCAGTGTTGAAAATGTACAACTCGCCCAAAATGCCCGACACAGGATAGAAGAACGCACTCTCAGGCGTGGGAATCTGCGGTGAAGGCAGCACCCAAGGCATACCCGTGTCACGGAATTTCATGTCACGCGTCCAACCCTCCATAGGAATAACAGTGAGTTTGCATCCGTGACCCGTTTTGGAACGCTCGGCAATAACGCCTTCCTCGTTGAGGAAAATGGCGAGTTCACCAGGGGTAAGACCGTAAATATAGGGAATGGCATACTTGCTCACGAACGAGAAATAACCATCCTCGACAAGGTTACCCTCGACCTTGTTGCCGCCCAACGGATTGGGGCGGTCAAGCACCATAAACTCAGTGTCGTGCTTGGCGCAGGCCTCCATGCACACACCCATCGTGGCATAGAAAGTGTAGCTGCGGCATCCCACATCCTGGATGTCATAGATGAGCACATCGATGTCCTTGAGCATCTCGGCAGTAGGCTCGTGCGTCTTGCCGAAGAGCGAATACATCTTGATTCCCGTCAGGGGGTCCACAGCATCGCCCACGGCATCACCCGCATGGGCATTACCGCGAACACCGTGCTCGGGACCAAATAGCGCGACAAGATTCACACCCGGTGCCTCGTTGAGGATGTCAACGGTGCTCTTGAGGTTGTTGTCGATGCCACTGGGGTTGGTCACCAGCCCCACGCGCTTACCTTGCAACTGGGCGAATCCGCCATCACGCAGAACCTCGACACCAGGCTTGACAACTGCTCCAGCTGTCACCGCAGCCATCACACATACTACCAAAAACAATATCTTTTTCATAAAAACTACTGTTTAAAATCGGGGGTTATTTGTCGGTTTTCTTGCCGTAGTTGGGATCGATGGTACGGTCCACAAAGTAGGTCACTATCAAGGTGGCAAAGCAGCAAGCCATTACCATCCAGAAGAAGTTTACATAACCGATGGCCTCCTGAATGTAACCGGCAACGAAGCCGGGCAACATCATGCTCAGCGCCATGAAGGCGGTACAGATGGCATAGTGCGAGGTTTTAAACTCGCCCTCGCTGAAGTACATCATGTACAACATGTAGGCGGTGAAACCAAAGCCGTAACCAAACTGCTCAATGCACAAGGCAATTGTGATGATGATGACGTTGGACGGCTGTGCAATTGCCAGATAGACGAAGGTAAGACACGGCAGCGTCATACATGCCGCCATCACCCACAACGATTTCTTCAGGCCCACACGCGACGAATAGATACCTCCGAGGATACCACCCAACAGCAACGCAATCACACCAAAGACGCCATAGACGGTACCTACCATCTCGGTACTCAAGCCCAAACCACCCTGCTCAGTAGAATGCACGAGGAAGGGCTGGCACAACTTGATGAGGAATCCTTCGGGCAAGCGGTACAGCAACATGAAAGCGATGGCCAGCAACACACCAGGCTTCCTGACAAAGGTGACAAACGAATTGCCCAACTCAGCAAGGTTGCTCTTGGCTGCACCATTGGCGCCTTCGTTGCGGGGCTTATCGTCGGCTGAGCGCGGCAAGGCGAATGTGTGGTAGAGCGTAATCAGGAAGAAGACAGCGGCCGACACACCCAAGGTAATCTGCCACGACATGGGTATGTTACCCGTCTTGCTCTCGATAAGTCCGGCAATGAACACCAGTCCACCCTGACCGAAGACCGAAGCCACACGGTAGAACACGCTGCGGATGCCGATGAAAGCGGCCTGGCTGCTAGGACTGTGGGCAAGCATGTAGAAGCCGTCGGCAGCGATGTCATGAGTAGCACTTGCGAATGCCGCAATGATGAACAGCACCAGCGTGAACCAGAAGATGCTGATAGACGTGTTGCCGCCTGCGATAGTAGCCACATCGGGACGAGGCAGTGTCACAGTAAGCAGAACGAGCATCGCAGTCATGACAATCTGCATGGCGATAATCCACCAGCGTTTGGTCTTGACCACATCGACGATGGGGCTCCAAATACCCTTGAGGAACCACGGGAAATAGAGCAGTGTCGTGAAGAACGACATGTCACCGTTAGGGACTCCCATCTTGGTAAACATCATTACCGAGATGTTGTTAACGACAAAATAAGGTACACCCTCGGCAAAATAGAGGGTCGGCACCCACCACCAAGGGGTCTTTTGTCTTGGTTCAATCTGTACGTCTTGCATATCAATATTCATTTATAAGTTAATATCTCTTTTCGATGCTGGCACCCACGAAGTAGTGCAGCAGAATCTGCTTGTAGTCGTAACCCTTGGCGCCCATTACAGCGGCACCGATTTGGCAGAGGCCTACGCCATGGCCCCACCCTGCCCCACGCAGCACAAACTTGGCGGGATAGCCATCCTCGCCCAGATCATGCTTCTCGACAACGAAAGCCGAGCTATACAGGCATGAAGGTGACAGGGCGTAACGTATGGTGAGTTCCTTGCCGATGATGCGTTCACACTTCTCGCCCACGATGCGCAGGCGATACAGGCGGCCGCTGGTGCCACGAGCCACAGGCTGCAGGTCGCGGATGCGGCCATAATCGATGCCCGTGCGCTGCTTAACGAGTTCAGCGATTTCGTCTTGGGAATACTCCACCTTCCAGCGGTAGAAATCCTTGGTCTCCTGGTCATAATCGTTCAGCACCTGTGAGAGGATTTCTGGGTCGCGGGTGTTACAGAAAGCATCGGGACTTGACAGAATCCACTCGACAGCATTGTCCTCACGGGTGAGGTTGGGGAAATCCTCTTCGTTCTCACCGTCGCGACGCGCCTCCAGATAGTCATGGTGATGCGGTTCCCAGCAGTTTTCAAACTCCTCCATCACGCCACCGCACGACTTGGAGAAACGGGCGTCGCACAACGCACCGCCGTGCATCAGCACCTGGCCCCACGTAGCGCGGATGGCCTGCTCCACCTTTTCGGTCGAAGCGCGGGTGATGCCCTGATAACGCTGGCAGTGGTCATCGGCACACACGTCGAAGTTCACGTGATCGTCACGGTCCCACCACTTGACCTGTTCCTCGGGAGTGTCCATCATCTCGCCGGGAGCATCGGGGTTGCGGTCAACGGGTTTGACGGTCTCCTCGGTATGTATCTGCGCCAGCAACCAGCTGCGGGAAATAACGGCATGAGCCTTGAGCAGTTCAAGCGAGGCATGGGCACTCATCTCGCTCGAGATGACGCTCAGCAGGTAGTCCTCGACACTCAATACGTTGACGGGCGTCAGTTTGCCGTCCTCAACAATGAGGTGCAACGCCCCCTTAAAGGTCTGGTCCTCCTGACGTTTCCAGTGGAAGCTCACACCGATGGTTACCGCCTTGAGCGTAAACGAGGCTTTCTCGGCATCGACAGGCTCGAACAGCAGTTCGCTGTAGCGGTTGCCGTTCCACTCTACCTGTCCGTCGGCGCACAGCGCCTTTTGGTCACCATTGCACACGATGCCATTCACGCGGTAGTCGCCATTGAGCACAAACTCAATCTCGGGCTCATTCATGATGCCCACCCGCACTTGCGGTATCTGTTTCTCGTCCATAATATTTTAGTTTCTTGTTTTTAATCCCTGGATTCTTGTTGTTTTTGCCATCAAAGGAACCGTCCCCTTTTCCCTACTTTAAATCGGTTGTATATCTTCCCAATGATGGGTGTAGCCGTTGATGACGGGGGAAAGGTCCTTGCGCGTCATGCACAATTCGTCAAAAATCGCTTGCACCTGGGGTGCCGTCAGCGACTCAAAGTCCTTGCGCTCGGGGACAGCCCACAGGCCGCCCATGTCAACCGAAGCAGGACTCACCATCAGGCGCCCCTCGCCTTCGCCGTAACAGGCGGGACGATGCTTGCGCCGCGGGAAGATGACCAAACGCCAAACTCGGTCGATCGTATCCCACCAGCACAGCACGTTGACCATGGGTTCGTCGGCACCGACAGGTACCGGCAACAAATCCAACAGGCGCAAGGCAAAACGCTCGGCAGCACGCTGGGTTGAAGTTTCAATAGTAAACAAATTGCGCCCCAGCATATCGATAAAGCCAATGAACCCCTCATCGCCGTCGGCCATCAATTGAGTGGTGGCATGTGCTATCTCGCCGCACAAGGGCATAGAGCCTTTGCACCCTGCTTGGAAGTGGGCATGGTCGGGTGCCGAAGCACCGCATTGCGGTCCGTTGTAGAAGATGACAAAGTCGGGCAAATCCTTGGCAATCTGCAACATATCTCCTACTCTGCCCGCCAACAGTTGCGGCACATGATTCAGATCGGCGATTGTCAAGTGGCGGTCAAAGATAGGATAAGGATTCACCTGGATTTTGTAATGGTCTCCCCACAAGATGGCCTTTTGCTTGGCAGGCTGGTTCTCGGAGCACAAGAAGCATTGACGCTTTGCCAGCGAACGCTTGTCGATGGCAGCAGCCGTCGAGCGGCGTCGCTCAGGATTGAACTGCAAGACGATGTTGGACTCGCCCAGCGACAGCGTGCGCGTGGCAATACCGGCAAGCGCGCCGTAGTTGCGCCCCGCCAGTTCCCAATCACGCAGCTGCTTGGTGATGAGTCTATCTATCGCCTTGCTGTAATCCATAATATTGCACCCTTCCCCACGCTAAGTCGCTAAGATTAATTCTAAATTGCAATAAAAAAACTTTGCGTCTTAGCGTGAGGTTGTAGTCTCAGTTACTGTTTCTTGTTCAGGGCGATGCGCGCCTGGAGTTCCCAAGTGCGGATGCGGTCCTTATAGAGGTTATTGCGGTTCATCTTCTCGACGTCGAGCGATGCATCGCTGTTGTCGTCCCAACGACGGCACAGATAGACGGGGTCATACACGCGGCCAATCTGGTAATAGCGTGAGATGTTCAGACCCAGTGCATAGTCCTCACCATAGCTGGTGTTAGGAATCTTCACTTCACGCAGCACGGGAGTATAGAATGCACGAGGTGCGCCCAGGCCGTTGATGCGCAGAGCATTGTTGCGGCCGTTGCTGGGTGACCACTCCCTGTGGTCGATGATGCCGGGAGGAATGGGATTGAGGTGGATGTCAGTCATCTGATAGGTGCCCACCACCATTGCTACATTCTGCTCATAGAAGGCGTTAACCATCGTCTGCAGCGTGTGTTCGTCTTTATACATGTCGTCGCTGTCGAGCTGCACGATGAACTTACCTACATTCTGACGATGGGCAGCCAGGTTCCAGTAGCCACCGATGCCCATATCATAATAGTCGGCGATGATGTGAATCAGTCGCGGATCTTTGTACTCGGCAATGGCCTCACGGGTGCCGTCGGTGGAGAAGTTGTCCACTACCATCAGGTTGAACTTGAAGTCGCACTCCTGTTTAAGGACTGAATCGATGGCGTCGCGGATGGTGCGAATGCGGTTGCGCACGGGAATCATCACCGTTGCCTCGACCTCAAAGTCGCCCTGATTGAACTCGATATGGCGGAAGTTGGGCACTTGCTCGCCATTCTCTTCACGCGTGGGAGACAGATAGCCGCCCACCTCCTGGAGGTGCTCGGTACATGCTTTTTCCATCTCGATCTGGCGGCCGCGGTTGCGCGGATCAACATAGTCGAAAATCTTCTCACCGCTCTTGCGGGTGTCCAGTTCCACATCGCTGTAGAGGAACTCGTTGATGTGGGTGATGGCAGCGAACTGCGACAACTTGAGGCGCAGGTCATATAGACCGGCAAACTCATAGTTGGCCTTCATCGCTTCCACAGCCTTCTTGAAGCACTTGCTGCAGAAGAACAGCACCGAACCAAAGTCGAAGTCATCCCTGAGGCTACCCATCTGGTAGTCGATAACGGGAGCCTTGTCGGCGCCCTTTTCGGTCACGTTGTAATGGTCGGCATAGAGCATACCCGACTGGGTATCGTCACCCAACTTGGCGAAACGTTCCAACGAGAAGGGACCCATCTTCAAGGTGTCATACTTGGTGTAGAGCAGCACATAGTCGGCATCGGCATGTGCAGCAATTTCGCGCATAGTGGCGCTTGAGAAAAGCACATTGACGGGCAGCATTTCGCAGCCCTCGACAGGTGCGGGTTTATCCACTGTGGCGAGCAGATAAATTTTGTTCACCAGTTCCTCGTTCTTGAGGTGCTCGATGGTTTGTGCAGCCTGTTTTTCACTGACAAACGGAATAAAGCAATTAATTCTTCCCATGATTCTTTCTTTTTTATTATTTGTAATTGAATGTTTTGTCTAATTAGTGGGTGAGATATTCCATGATGCGGGTCATCAGGCTGGTGCGCTCCTGGGCGGTGGTCACCGTCTCGAGGGGGAAGCCCACGACCACTGTGCGATAGCCGCCGCGGTCGCTGGCAATGGCTGCGGGCAGACCGTTCTCGCCGTAACGCATCCAGGTGAAGCCACGGTCATCGCTGGCACGAATGGCGTCGGGCGACTCAACAGCATAAGTCTTGTCGTTGAGTTTGCTTGTGAAGTTCCATGCACCGGGCGACGACAAGTGGTTGGCAGGGCTGTCTACGGCATTGACGGTGCCGTCGAGTGACGCGCGGCCGTGCAGGCCCTCAAAGCCGAGCACTTCCTTGACGAAGGTCTTGCCTGCCTCGTCATTATTAGCGGCCGCATTGTCCCACAGGTCGCTGCCCACATAGGCACCGCTAAGCAGCACACTGCCACCTGCAGCGGTAAACTGCCGCAGGACATTCTGCAAGCCCAAAGTATAGATTTTGAAACGAGTAGGCATCAGCCCACTACCGGTTTTAATCTCCTTTTGCTTACCCAGGATGATATCCATCAGTTTGTAATCACCAGTGAAGTAATTGTTCTCCAATGCCTGCTGACTGCACGACACGAATGAGTAGCCGGCATTCATCAGCGCCTCGCCATGAATGGCAGGATAGTCAAAGGTGTTACCTGCCACGTTCATCGTCTCGTGGTCGCTGCGGCTGCTGCCGAAGCCTGGCGCATCATCATCCTTCCACTCGATGTCACGGCGGAACTCATACTGAGATCCCAGGTAGTTGATTTGCTGGATATAAGGCACACCGTGGTCCTTGTCATCGTCAAAGCCGGCACGGTCAGGACCATCAAACCAGTCGGGAGCACTCACACGAGTGAAACCATTCACTATCAACACGTCGCCCTGGCTGCCTGCTGCCTCACCCAGACTCAATGTCTCGCTGGGGAAGCTGCGGCCACCGTCGTTCACGGCGATGATACGGTAAGAGTGTATCTTATTGTCGTTGATGCGAACACTGTATTGCGGGCCACGCGTGGTCGCAATCTCCTTGAAAGCGCCATCGAGCCCAACACGTTCGCACACGATGTAGCTCGTGGCATCGGCATTGTCGCTCAGGTCGTCGTGGGTAGGATTCCACATGAGCAGGTAGTGGTGCTTGTCAGACTTGCTGATGGCAAAGCCGTTGACAGGCAACGGCTGAACCACATAGCTGCGGTGGTCACGCTGCGCGATGAACTTCAACATACCTTTATATATAGCACGGCTCACATCGAAGCGGAACATCGGGTCAAGACCGTATTTCATATCGGCGAAGTTCTGGTGCGAGAGCAGCTCCATCAAGACGGCAGGCACCTCGGGCACGCGGGCCTCATAGTAGCTCTTGTCCCACATGCCGCGACGCGTCCAGTTGGGTTCCCACTTGGCGCGGATGTCCTTGACAATCTCGGTTGAAAGCAGGTTACAGTAGCGGCGCGACAACTCACGCGGTGTGCCGTTAGCATACTTGCCGAACTGCTTGCCGTTAGCACGGGTGCAATAGATGAGCAGGGTGCCCACAATCTCGTCGTCGGGCGTGGAGCCGGCATCGGTGTGCAGGCAGAACGAGAGGTCCACCGGCACCTTCAAGCCGCCACGGTTGGGCAGCACGTCACTGCCACCAGCGAGGTAGTTCACCCACTCGCCACGACTGCGGTAGTCATCGGTATAATCGTTGATGCCATGAGAAGTGGAATATACAGTGTCGGGGAAACCGGCCCACTGCAAGTAGTAGCGCGAACCCAGATGGAACCAGGGATGCTCACCGCTACCAACATAGCTGTATTCCACGCCTTCCTTGCCCAGGTATTTCTCGTTTTCCTGCTCGGCGGCGATAAGCTGGTTCTCCTCGGTGGGCAAAGCCACGCGACGAACGATGTTGCCCTTGCCGCCACCTACCTTGATGGCGTCGGCTGTGATTACAGCATTCTTGTCCTCGCTCAGGTTGGAAACCTCTACAACAGCCTTGTTCATACCCTTGGCAAGAGGGAAGGTTCCCAAATATACCCATACACCGCCAGCCATCGTCTGGTCAACGCGGAAAGTGCGAGTACCGCTCAAGCTGTTGACTGTATAGGTCACGTCACGCGCACTGTTGGGCAGCGACTTATAGGAAATGTAAACGGCAAACTCACCGGCCTCGGGCATATCAACGTCCCACGAAGCGGTCGAAAGTTTCTTTTTGTCCTTCTCGGCATTGACCATGCGGTAAGTGCCCTCGGTGAAGGGGTTTTCAAAGTCTTTGTATTGAGGGCGCAGATAGGCAAATCCGCCTTCGGTACCTGCCTGCCACTTTTGCTTGCCATTGTGCTCAGTGTAACCTTGCTGTGCCTCGCCGCCGTCGTTATCGACCACAGCGCCGAAATTGTGGGTGTCGCGTTCACGAGCGTTCCACACATAGGCTCCCGCATTCTCCAGCATGGGGATGAGGAAAGGCAACACATAACTGTGGGTGTACATGTCCTCGACAGTCTGCATCAGGCGGGCACGCTGCCACTCCCAGCGGTTGAGCTTAGGCTCGAAATACCAGCCGTGGCTGGGCCACATCGCCACGATGTTGCCGTCCAAGCCGTGTTTGTAATGACGGCTGGCATCCATCTCGCTGATGAAAGCCTTGTGACTGCGCTTGTAGGCGGGTTCAAAGTCAGAGAAGTACTTCTCGATATCGTTGCCGGCAATCGTGATGAGCACGGGGCTGTCGCCGTATTCGTCAACACCCAGCGCCTCGCGAATCTCGCTACGCATTGTCGAGACATCGGCCTCGGTGAACGGTACATCACCGAAATTTTCACTCACGTCCACCTTAACAGTGTCGTTTTCTACCATCAGGGAACGAACCTTGAGGTTGCCAACGCCCATGTGTTCGGGCAGTTTGCTTGCCACAACACGCTGAACGGCGTCCTGTTGCTCCTGGGTAAATTCCTGCGCCTGTGCCGGACATACCACCGCCACACAAGCTGCAAGACTCATCAATACTTGACTTAATTTCTTCATATTCTCATTTGTTTTTTGCTCAAGAATGTTATGCAACAAAATTACTATCTCGGTACGAAAATCACAAACGAATCCCGCCCAAATGGCCGTTTTTCAACATTATTTATACTTTAACTACATTTTTTAAGAATAATTTCAGTCAAATAAGCCACTCGAAGACCATCAAGCAAAGGTCAATTCAAGCAATCGGCGGGTGCAAGCCGTAAAAATACTGAAATATCATTTTCTTAAAGAACAGAGATAGAATTCCAAGAATTCTATGTATATTTGTCGGCGAATATAGACACTAATAACTTTCTACAGCATGAAGAAAATTGCAATATTGCTGACGATGGCCACCATGGCGATGTTAGCTGCCGCTCAGATGGCCAACCCCGTCACCTTCACCTCACAACTCAAAACCAATGGCACCAGCGAGGGCGAAATCGTTTTCACTGGTAAGATTGACAAAGGCTGGCACGTGTACTCGACCAACCTGAACGGTGCGGGCCCGACCGAGGCAGCCATCACCTTCCATAAGAAAGACGGTGTGGAACCCGTGGGCGCATTGAAACCCGTCGGCAAGGAGATTTCACAGTATGACGAGATGTTCGGTGCTAAGTTGCGCTACTTTGAGAACAATGTGCAATTTGTGCAAAAGGTAAAGTTCACCAAGCCTAACTACGACATCGACGCTGATCTGGAATACGGCGCCTGCAACGACCAGTCGTGCCTGCCGCCATCGAGCGTAAGTTTCAAGAAAGCCGGCAAGTCACCTGCCGTTGACGGCGAAAAGGATAATGATAAGGAAAAAGAAGAACAAGAGAAGAAAGAAGCTGAAGCACTTGCCAAGGCTAAGGCCGACTCACTCGCAGCCCTGGCAGCTGCCGCAGCCGACAGCGCCGCTATGGCACCCCCCGTTGACAGCGCAGCCCTCGCCGCCCTTGACCATGACGCATTGTGGCGTCCTGTAGTAGGCGACATTCAGGCCATCGACGGCACCGACGGAGCCAGCGGTGGACGTTCACTGTGGTACATCTTCCTGTTGGGTCTGCTGGGCGGATTGGTGGCATTGTTCACCCCCTGCGTGTGGCCCATCATCCCCATGACGGTAAGCTTCTTCCTCAAGCGCGCCAAAGATGACAAGAAAAAGGGTATCAAGGACGCCATCACCTATGGCATCTCGATTGTCGTCATCTACCTGCTGTTAGGACTTATCGTGACCGCCATTTTCGGTCCCAGCGCGCTCAACGCGCTCTCGACCAATGCGGTGTTCAATATCTTCCTGTGCCTGCTGCTGGTAGTCTTTGCCCTGTCGTTCTTCGGCATGTTCGAGATCAAGCTGCCTAGCAAATGGTCCAACGCCGTTGACAGCAAGGCCAGCAACACCAGCGGACTGCTGTCCATCTTCCTGATGGCCTTCACGCTGGCACTTGTATCCTTCTCGTGCACCGGTCCCATCATCGGTTTCCTGCTGGTGGACTTTGCCACGAGCGGTAACTTCTGGGGACCCGCCATCGGCATGCTGGGCTTTGCATTGGCTCTGGCACTGCCGTTCACGCTGTTTGCCCTCTTCCCCTCATGGTTGAAGTCGGCGCCCAAGTCGGGTGGTTGGATGAACATCCTCAAAGTGGTGCTTGGTTTCATCGAACTGGCGTTTGCCTGCAAGTTCTTCTCGGTGGCCGACCTCGCCTACGGCTGGCATCTGATGGACCGCGAGGTGTTCCTGTGCCTGTGGATTGCCATCTTCGGCCTGCTGGGCCTCTACCTCATCGGCAAACTCAAATTCAAGAGCGACATCGTCGAGCCTGGTGATGAGACCAAACCCATGCCTGTCATCTGCATCATGGGCGGATTGGTTTCCATCGCCTTCGCCATCTACATGCTGCCGGGCCTGTGGGGAGCACCGTGCAAGGCCGTAAGTGCCTTTGCACCGCCCATGAATACCCAGGACTTCAACCTCAACACCAAGGAGGTGCGAGCTGCCTACACCGACTATGAGCAGGGCATGGCCGCCGCTGCCGCCTCGGGCAAACCCGTCTTCCTGGACTTCACAGGCTTCGGTTGCGTGAACTGCCGCAAGATGGAGGCTGCCGTATGGACCGACCCGAGCGTGGCCGACAAGCTCAACGAGGACTATGTGCTGATTTCGTTGTTTGTCGATGACAAGCGCCCGCTGCCCGAGCCCATCGAGGTGACCGAGGCAACAGGCGAGAAGCGCACGCTGCGCACCATCGGCGACAAGTGGAGCTACCTGCAGCGCTACAAGTTCGGCAGCAATACGCAGCCGTTCTACGTGTGCGTGGACCCGCAGGGCAACGCCTTGAGTGGCTCGTTTAGCTACAAGGAGGACGTACCCGCCTTCCTCGACTTCCTGGAAGGCGGCCTCGATACTTATAAAGAACATCTCAACTCGAAGATGAAGGAGATCGAAGAAGCCCTATACAAAAAGTAACTCAAACATTTTCCACAGAATACTATTAACCGCCCTACGGGCGGGAAATTAAACAAAATTTAATAATTTAATGACCGCCAAAGAGCATAACGAGCGCTATAGATTCTTTCATGAAATCACTGGAGAAGCTATGCTTGTTCACAGTGAGTACCATGAAGGCCTACTAGAATCAGCCTATGAAGCCGCCTTGACCTATTTGCTAAGGCAAAAAGGATATTCTGTAGAGAAACAAGTTATGCTACCCATGTATTGGAAGGATGTGAAACTCGACCAAAGATACTGCATGGATTTGGTCATCAACAATGATATAATTGTAGAGCTCAAAGCCATTAGCAATATCGGAAGCCCACACCGTAGACAATTATGGAATTACATGAATCTCACGCACAAGCCGTATGGCATGCTTGTGAACTTTGGTGCTAAAAGTTTCTATAGTGAGTGGTATCATCGACACGAAGATGGAAACATTGAGAAAATCACATGGCGAGATTCCATTCAAGAGATGATTGATTCCAGGATTGAAAAAGTAATAAATTCCAGTCAAACCAGCATGTGATCATTTAAAACATATTTTGTTTAATTTCCCGTGCGAAGCACGGTCATAATATGAACTTAATTGACCAAGGAATATGATTGAAGAGAAGGTTAGAGAACAGATTATTGCGTTAATTAAGCGTGAAGTAGTGCCCGCCGTAGGCTGTACCGAGCCGATGGCAGTAGCCTTGTGCGTGAGCCGCGCCACCGAGGCACTGGGCCATATTCCAGAGAAAATCACCGTTCTGCTCAGCGCCAACGTCCTGAAGAACGCCATGGGCGTAGGCATTCCCGGCACCGGTATGATAGGCCTGCCCATCGCCATCGCCTTGGGCGCCATCATCGGCAAATCGGAATACAAACTTGAGGTGCTCAAGGACATCACCCCTGAAGCACTCGAGCAAGGCAAACAGTATATCAACGAAGGACGCATCGACATCCAACTGAAACAGGACTGCTGCGACAAACTCTACGTCGAGGCCATCTGCGAGGGCGGTGGTCACAAGGCCGGTGCCATCATCCAGGGCTCACACACCTGCTTTGTTCAAGTTTCCAGCGATGACATGATCATGCTCATCGACCCTGTTCCCGACGGCTTTGTCGGCGATGACAGTAACGACATCGAGCTGAATCTGCGACTGGTCTATGACTTCGCCATGCAGGCGCCTGTCGATGAAATACGTTTCATCCTCGAGACCCGTGACTATAACCTCAAGGCAGCTGAAGAGTCCCTGAAGGGCAACTACGGCCACTGCCTGGGCAAGACGATGGACAGGCCGCTGAGTCACGGCATCTTTGGCAACACCATCTTCTCACGCATCCTCTCAAAGACCGCCCTGGCCTGTGACGCGCGCATGGGTGGTGCCCTCATCCCCGTGATGAGCAACAGCGGTTCGGGCAACCAGGGCATCTGCGCCACCAATCCTGTCGCCGTCTATGCGATGGAGAATGAAAACACTGAGGAGGAACTCATCCGCGCCCTCACGCTGAGCCACCTGACCGCCATCTACATCAAGCAGAGTCTGGGCAAACTGAGTGCCCTGTGCGGCTGCGTCGTGGCATCCATCGGCAGCAGTTGCGGTATCACCTACCTGATGGGCGGCGATTATGAGCGCATGTGCCACGCCGTAAAGAACATGGTTGCCAACCTGACGGGCATGATTTGTGACGGAGCCAAACCCAGCTGCGCACTGAAAATCACCTCTGGTGTCTCAACTGCCTTGCTAAGCGCCGTTCTCGCCATGGAGGGCCGTCACGTCACCAGCGCTGAGGGCATCGTCGACGACGACGTGGACCGCTGCATCCATAACCTGACTGTCATCGGTGCCGACGCCATGTGCGCCACCGACAACATGGTCCTCAACATCATGACCGGCAAGTCCTCGTGACGCATTTCCATAGAGAATATATCAAGGGCCGCATCCGTTTTGGTTGCGGCCCTTGATATATGATTGTAGTTATTCAGTCCCGATTAACGGCTGCCACCAGCCCACCAAACGGGCTCGGTGAAGATGTACTGGCCAGCGTTGTTGCCGGTGCCGAAGGCTGCCGACACATTGGGATTGCTGGTCACGTCACTGCTGCCGTACGGCAGACGCAGGGGCCAGGTGTTACCCGTCGAACCCATGTTCTTGGGATTAGTGAGCACGATGAACTCCTCGCCCAGCGCCTTGCAACGACGAATGTCATTGTAGGCCTCGATTTGCTCGTCACGGCACTGTGACAGATACTTCTGCACCATGATTTCCTTCAAGGTCACGGGCAGTGAAGCGATATAATCGGCTGCCGTGGAGGGATCAAACTCAGTGTAATCGGGATAGGCGTCACTATAGGCGTAATCCTCGAACGAAGCCTCGATAGCGGTTGCCATGTCGTCAGTAGCGTCCTGACCCAGACGGGCCTTGGCCTCGGCAAGGATGAAGTACAACTCACTCTTGCTGAACACGTGGATGGGCGCAGCGCCATTGTCAAGCCAAGTGGGACAGTTCACTGATTGAACCAACTTGGCAGCGGCAGCGTCACCAGGCTCGCCAACGATGTTTTCACCGAAGTAGTCGATGTTATAGACCGTCTCACGGGGGTCGTCACGTTCCAGCATCAGGTTGTCCACCGTGGTGGATGAACCGGTGTAGTAGCGGCTCCACCAGTAAGCGCTCCAGGGGTTGTCGGCGGTAACGCCGTTGAACACGTCGAGTTGGGCACCGTCAAAGCCTGCGTCGATAGCGGCCTCGACAGCAGCAATCACCTCGTTCAAGACGTTGCGGTTACGGAAGTAGGTGTGCAGTTTGTAGCGTGCCTTCAGAGCATAGGCAAGGCCTAACCACTGGTCACAGTCACCGCCGAACAGGATATCGCTCTCGCCCACATTGTCGCCACCTTCCTCCAGATTGGCAATGGCGTCTTCAAGCAGATTGAAAATGGCAGTGTAGATGCTTTCCTGACTGTCCAGTTCAGGCTGCAGGTTGTCAATACCCTGCAGAGCCTGGCTGTAAGGCACGTCACCATGCAGGTCGGTGAGAATACCCAAGTTAAGGGCAGTGAGCGTCTCGGCCATACCCAGCACGTCGGTTTGGCCGTAGTTGGGACCGCCTTCACCGCATTTCTCAATGACTTCTTTCAGGCCCTTAAGGGTGCTGTAAGTAGCGTTCCACTCGTTATTAAAGCAGCTGGTAGCCATATACTCGCTGACGTTGCGCAACTCGGTCCTCATCAGCTGGTTATTGCCCGTGCCGAACTCCTGCTCGGTGAACGAGGAGATATACCATGCATAGTTGCCCGAGATGGTGTTGTAAGCCGTGTTCATGATGGATCCGGGAATTACAAACTTGCCATCGACCGTCTCGGCGGTAGGATTGGCCTTGTCCACATTGATTCGGTCCATCAAGTCTTCACTACAAGAAGTGAACATGATAGCCACTAAGCCTATAAATAAATATTTCAGTTTCATATTTCAGTCTTTTTGAATGTATTAAATATGATTGAAAACTCTCAGGAATACTTTAGAACGTGATCTTCATACCGCCACCGAAGCTTGAGGTTGCGGGCAGTGAATAGCGCTCGAAGTAACCGCTCATGTTGCCGTTGGACTGCGACGACTCGGGGTCAAAGTCAGTGAGTTTTGACCAGATGAGGACGTTGCGGGCAAAGCCATAGATTGACAGGTTGATGCCTGCAAACTTGGGCAGGTCATAGGTCAGCGTGATGTCACGCAGCTTGACATAGCTCATGTCATAGACCATAGACTCGGTGATGTCATAGTATTCCATGTACCAGTCCTGCTTGAGCACCTCCTTGGTGTTGGGTTGACCTGTAGCCTCGTCGATACCCTCGGCCACCATGGTGCCCTCGTGATAAGGCAGTGAGTTCTTGGTGGTACCGAAGTACTCCAGAGTGCCCAGCGTACCGTGGTACATCTTGCCGCCCTTGTTCCAATCCCAAGTGGTGGCCAGTGAAACGCGTTTGTAGCGACCACCCAGGTTGAAGCCCACCTGGAAGTCGGGCGAGCAGTTACCCAGGTTTTCGCTGTCGGCGGTACCCTGAGGCAGACCGTCCTTCAACAGCAGATTGCCTGCCTCGTCACGCTTGAAAGCGTAACCGTAGATGTTGGGATAGGTGCAGCCGGCTTGAGCGCGGATCTGCGGCTCAACGAAACCACCCAAGAAGATCGACTCAACGCCCTCGGCAAGTTCAACGACTTTGTTATTGATCTTGGAGAAGTTCACACCGAAGGTCAGGTCATAGTCCTTACCCTGGAGAATGTCAGCGTTCAGCGAAACCTCGTGCGACCAGGTTTCCATCTTACCGGCGTTGGTCATCAAGTACTGATAACCGCTCGAACCCGAGCAGGGAACCGAGAAGATCTGGTCGGTCACGTTCTGATAGCTCAAGGTGTACTCGAGACGCAGACGGTTATTGAAGAAGTACAGGTCAAGACCGGTCTCAAAGTTGTTGGTGTTCTGAGGCTTCAGGTTACTGTCATACTTCACCTCGTAGGGAACCAGCGACGATACACCGTTCATCGGGAAGGCCACCGGAGTATAGGTATACATACCGCCGCCATAGGTCGGAACGGTATAGTAGTCCTTGTAGTAGTGACCTGCCTGGCCCACCTGTGCCCAAGAAGCACGGAATTTACCATAGCTGAGGCCGCTCTTACCCTTCAGGCCGGGGAGCTCGGTGAAGATCCAACCCAGCGATACCGAGGGATAGAAGAACGAGCGGTTCTTGTAAGGCATCGACGAAACGATATCCTCACGACCGGTCACGGTCAAGTAAACCATATCCTTCCACGACATGGTAGCCTGGCCGAAGAAGGCCACACTGCGGTCCTTCCACTCATAGTCCAATGCATAGTCATAGCTGGTACAGTTCTGCAACGTGGGGAAGCCGAAGTAGTTGAACGCTGAGCCGTCAGTCTCCCAAGTGCGGGCGTTCTCGTGGTTGATCTCATTACCGAGCATGAAGTTCAGGAACCATTCATCGTCAGCACCGAACTTATAGTCCAGGTTAGCCCAGAACAGGTTGTTGAACACATTCTCACGAACACCAGTCACACTAATCGAACCCTTGTCCATGCTATTGCCGGTCCTGCCGTCATAGTACATTTCCTGCACGTCACGGTTGTCGGTAGTCCAGAAGTCGATACCGGCCTGCTCACGGAAAGTGAGCTTCATGTTCTCGTTGCCCAAATTGGGTGAGAACTCCAGATATGCGTTGCCGAAGAAACGGTTGGTATGACGATAGTACTCGCAATACTTAGCCCACCAGTAGGGGTTGTTGAACGAGGTGGTGCGGAAACATACCTGATACTTGGGATCATCGGGGTAGTTGGGGCTGATGCCCTTCAGGTTATACTCGGCGGGAGCAGCATAAACCACGTTCATGATACCCGAGTTGGCACCAGGAGCGGTGTTGATCTTGCTACTGGAGTAGTTGCCGCTGAAACCTGTCTTCCACTGCTTGTTGATTTCCCAGTCAACCAGACCACGGGCACCCCAACGAGTCATGTTGGTCGAGGGGATAAGACCTTTCTGGTAACTGTTACTCAAACCGAAGGAGTAGTTCACGTTGTTGTGCTTCTGAGTGATGGTCAGGTTGACGTTCTCGGTGTAGGCATTCTCAAAGAAGTCACCCAGGTTGTCATAGATCTGGGGAGTCTGCCAACCACTCAAGCCACCCCAAGCATACTTGGGGTTATAGTACTGGCCGGCGCTGCCGCCACCAGGAGTTGCGGCACCACCAAATCCGTAATTGACGTCTTTGGGCAGTTCACTGATCTTGGGACCCCAAGTCATCGAGCTGGCGGGAGAGTAACCCTCGACGGAACCATCATCATATTTCTCATAGTAGTTACCCTGGGCATACACATCCTGACGCTGGAACTTGCGCGACACGCGGTCGGCGGCGATGTTGAAGTTCAAGGTCACCGTCGGCTTATCACTGTTGAAAGTTCCGCGTTTGGTGGTGATGACAATCACACCATTGCTGGCGCGCATACCATAAAGGGCGCTTGCTGCCTGACCCTTCAGCACGTTGATGCTCTCGATGTCATCGGGGTTCAGGTCAATCGAACGGTTGGGATAATCGGCACCCGTCACACTCTGACCTGTCGAATAGTCGGCAGTCGAGGCGATGGGCATACCATCAACCACATACAGCGGGGTGTTGTTGCCGCTGAAAGAGCGGGCACCACGGATAACAATCTGAGCCGACGAACCGGGAGCACCACTGGCCTGACGCACCTGTACACCGGTCAACTTGCCCTGAATGGCGTTGGCCAGTGAGGTGGTTCCGCTGGTATTCAGATCCTCGGCTTTCAAGTTCTGGGTATTATAACCCAGGGCTTTTTTCTCTCGCTTGATACCCATGGCAGTCACAACCACTTCATCAAGCAATGTGTTGTCTTCCTGGAGAGCGACAGACACATAACTTGTAGCCGGAACGATTTGGGTTTTGTAGCCCAAACAACTGATGGTCAGCTGCTTCACGTCATCGTTGACGGATACTGTAAACTCACCGTTCGTGTCGGTGGAAGTGCCTTGTGACGTACCCACCGCTTGAATGGTGGCGCCAATCAGCGGCTCATTGTCACTTGCACTCACGACCTTACCGGTAATGGTCTTGTTGGCCCATGCACTCATCCCAATGAGGCATACGACCATGAGAGTTGATAAAAGTCTCTTCATACAGTAAACAATTAATTAATACAATTGCTGAGCTAAGCGAGCGCATACTCAGACCAGCAAAAAAGTTGATTATCTCTAAGGTGTTGTGTTGCAGCAAGTGCGCTCTTCTCACTGAATTTTCTCACCACGATATCAGCCCCTGGTCGTCATGTCATCATGTACACACGCCGAGTTGCTGTCGTGCAATACACGACAAGCCCCAAGCCAGTGACATGGCTCAAAAACGATCCATACAGAGTTGACATCATCATCACATTTTCATTTTGCCGCACACGGGGAAAACCCCGTGACGTGAGTTTTAAGGACTTTCTCGAACGGCAAAGATATACAATATTTCACAAAAGCAAGGCTTTTTTGAAAAAAAATCAAAAAAGCCACGCGTTTTTGTGAAAAAACGTCTATTATTTTGTCACTTTTCCTCTCAAATAGCCCTGATTTGCACGGCCGCACCGCCACCGGGAGCAAGATGGAGATGAAGCACGGTGTCGCGGTTCACATCAAGGCGGCGGATGGTCATGGGATAGGGATTGTTGCGGTAGTCGGCATCGGGGCCGTCCTCATAGATGATGGCTTGATAACTGCCCTTGCCCAGGAAATCAAGCGACAGGTCAAAATTGCGGGCCTGCTCATCGGTGACTGCGCCTACATACCAGTTGGCGGCGCCACGCTCCTGACGCGCATATATCACATACTTGCCCATCGCGGCAAACGGCACCAGGGTGCGTTCCCAGTTGGTGGGCACGTCCTCGATGAACTTGAAGGCAGGCTGGTGCTCGTAATTCTCAATCAGGTCGGCAGCCATGTGACCCGGGCTATATATAACAATGTATTCGGCAAGTTGGTGCGCAAGGGTGGTCTGCGGACGTGTACCGGGCACCGAATCGTTGCGGTACTCGAAGATACCGGGTGTGAAGTCCATGGGTCCTCCCAAGCCGCGCGTGAAAGGCAGGATGCACTCGTGATATGGCGGATTGCCGCCCGCACGGTCAAAGGCGTTCCACTCCTGTCCGCGCATGCTCTCGGTACCAATAAGGTTGGGCCATGTGCGCTGTATGCCGCTGGGCATGGCGCCCTCGTGGTTGACAATCATCATGTGGTGGCGTGCAGCGGTCTCGATGACCTTGCGGAAGTGTCGCACGCCCCACTGCGAGTGCTGCAGCTCGCCGTTATAGAAATGGGTGTTCACATAACCCGTCTTGATGGTGTTGATTCCCAGTGACTCATAGAGCGTGTAGGCCTCCTCCATCTGGTTCTCGTAATTTTGTGCGGCGCCACCCGTCTCGTTATGGGCAATGATGCGCACGCCGCGCTCACGGGCATAGCGGCACAGACCCTCCAGGTCATAGTCAGGATAAGGCTTGGTGAAGCTGAACTTGTCGCCATAGCGCGTCCAGTCGCCATCCCAGCCGTAGTTCCATCCCTCGACCAGCACACCGCCCATGCCATGACGCGCGGCAAAGTCGATGTAACGCTTGGTGTTCTCGGTGGTGGCACCGTGACGCTCGCCCTGCGACCAGGTCCACAGCTGTTTCTGCATCGCCCACCAGATGCCGACATACTTCGAGGGCTTCAGCCACGAGGTGTCTTCGATTTTGCACGGGTCATTCAGGTTGAGCGCCATGCGCGAGAGCAGGATGTCGGCAGCCTTGCGCCCGATGATTATGGCACGCCACGGCGAGACACGCGTCTGCCCCACCCTGACCTTGTCGCCGTTCTGCCAGGGCACGAGGTCCACCTTGAGGACCGTGCCCTCGTGCGACAGGTTCATCGTCGAGTAGTCGGTGAGGTTCGCCTCCATGATGGCCATGTAGAGCGAGTCGTTCACCTCGAGGGCGACGGGACCTGACATGTTACCCTTCTTGCTCACGGTCTCGCGGGTATAGACACCCTCATAATAAGCTGTCAGCGCGGGAATGGACCATGCCGGAGCATCGGCAGGCAAAGCAAACTGCGTTACCTCGTCCATGATGACAAACTCTTTGAGGCCGGGCTGCTCAGGGAACTCATAGCGAAAAGCCACACCGTCGTCAAAGGCACGGAACACCACGTCGAGCATGCGACGCTGACCGTTCTTTTCCTGCAGTCGCACCTTCATCTCGTTGTAGTGGTTGCGCACCTGGGCATCCTCGCCCCACGGCTGGCTCCATGTCTCGTCAAGGCTTGTACGGGTCGTTTTGCCCATCTTGAAGTTGTCCTTGAAATCTCCGTCACGCAGCACAAATCCCAGTGCCGAGGGCTTTATGATGACTTTCTGACCGCGCATGACCTGGTACCAGGCCTTGCCGCCGTCAACACCCATCGTCACGGTCAAGGACCCGTTGGGGGAAGTCAGCGACATGTTTTTAGCCGTTGATAACACGCTCACCATCAGGAGCATCAATGCAAAAATCGACAATCGTTTCATATCGTATGTAGTTTCATTTGTTAATTATTCTGTTTACAAATGCAAATATTCATCCTCGACAGCAGTAGTCTAATTATCTTAACCCAAAATAATATCAATGGTAGCCGTTACGTCAGCGATGGTGATTTCACCGTCGGCATTCACGTCAGCAGCCTCAAAACTGATGTTGCCCAAATCACCCAGGAGGATATCAATTAGCGTGGTAACATCACCGATGGTGACCTCGCCGTCGCCGTTCACGTCACCGCGCACCACGACGTGGGGCTCACCCTTGACATACACCTGATAGCCGCCTGCAGGAACAGTAAAGCTTTGTGTTGCGCCAAAAGTAACAGGAATACTTGTCAACCCTTGACTGATGTTCTCGACATCAATGGCACGCTTCCACACACCAGCCTCCAGTCCTGCAACAGTAGTGCTTATCGATGCGGTTCCCAAGTTGAGCACCACCAGGCACTTTTGACTGCCATGGCTACGCTGATAGGCGATAACATTGTTGTTGCCCGTGGTAAGGAAAGTCACCTCGCTGGCCCGGTCGCCATTATCGATGAGGGCATCACAACTGTGCTTGAGCGCCGTCAGGGCCTTGACGGTGTTCAGCATCTTGTTATCCACGCTGTTCCAGTTGATGGGTGTGCGGTTGAAATAGTCGAGTTTGCGCGACATCAGGTAACCGGTCTCCTGACCGTTGTACAGCATGGGCATGCCGTATAGGGTAAAGGTGAGCACAGTGAAGGCATAGGCATTGTTGCCGTATTGCGCGTTCATCGTGCTGTTGTAGTTCTGGTCATGGTTAGTGAGATAAATCATGCGGCTGATGTCGATGAATCGCAGGTCACTCACCAGATTGCGGCACTGCGTGAGCACGCCAGCGGGATTGTTCTTGTTGTTGACTAACGCCGACTGGAAATTCCAGGCATAGTCATAGTCCCAACCGCATACCAGCAGGCGCGGAACGCTGTTGGCCATGTCACCCTCTCCAAGCATGGTGATGGTCTTGCCCGGCTTGTATTCCTTCAATGCTGTAATGGCACGGGTCCAAAATGACGTGGGTATCGTGTTGCTGCTGATATAGTCGCAGCGGTAGCCGTCGATGTCCGCCTGGTCAATCCAGTACTCCATCGCCTCAATCATCGCAAGTTGAGTCGCCTCTTTGCTGTAGTCAAGCTGATAGACGTCGCCATAGCCGTTGGGGCTCGTAAGTGTCGAGTTGTAGTAGTTGCGATGCTGGGTAATCCACACATTGTCCTTCGCTGTATGGTTGGCCACCCAGTCGAGCCACACCTGCATGCCGCGTTGATGGGCAGCAGTGACGAAGGCCTTGAGGTCGGCAATCGTGCCGAAGTCACTGTTTACGGCATGATAATCGCGAGGTGCGTAGGGGCTGCCTAACGAGCCGATGCGGCCCTCAATGCCACGAGGGTGGATGGGCATGAGCCAGATGATGTCAACCCCCAAGTCCTTGAGGTAGTCCAGACGCTGCTGGGCAGCTGCAAGGGTTCCCGCACTGGTGAAGTTGTATAAGTCAAGTTCATAGATGACGTTCTGGTTGGGCACGAAGGTGCTCTCACCAGCCCCGATAATGCGCGTGAGTTGGCCCATCGTGTAGTAGCCATGGTTGGTGAACGAGCCGTCAACACGTCCGCTCTGGTTGTTCCAGGTAAAGATGAGGCCGGTGGGCATCGTGAGAGTTCCGGTATAGGTCCACTTGTAGATCTTGTTACCGCTCTGGGTGTCGCCCATGTAGGTCATCGACGGACCAGGCCACGATGTACCCACATAGTCACGGCCGTCGGTGTTACCTTCCCACACCCAAATCTTGGGGGTATCGTTGACCGTGCCGTTGGCTTCAAAAAACACACATACCTCGCTGTCGCTCGTGATGGTAGGCTCATAAACCGCCGCCATCGAGAACAGCGTCACAACAGTCAGGGCAAAAAATGATAATACTCGTCTCATTTTGGTTATTCTTGTTTTTAGAGTCTTGATTTTTCACAAAGGTAAGCATAAAAAACACAACGCGCCCCATATCAGACGAAAAAACCGACTTTTTGCCATCTTACAATCTTCTTGAAACCAACATTTTATTGAAAACCACAGTAAAAACGGCAAACCCTGTTAGCAATAATCGTCACAAGACTCCTGCCACTTTAAGTCATCGGTGATGTAGTAAAAGAAATAGTTTTAGTACCTTTGCAGGCCGTAATAGGCAATTATTCAGCATGGTATCAATCACGCATCTCATAGGAGTCATGTTGACGGTGGCGCTGCTACTGTTGGTGAGTTGGATGTCGGGCCGCAAGGTCAAGGACGCAAAGACTTTCACCACCGGCGGCACGAGCGGCAGTTGGATGGTGTGCGGTGCCTTGTTGGGAACGCTCGCCGGCGGCCAGTCTACCATCGGCACTGCACAGTTGGCCTTTTGCTACGGCCTGTCGGCATGGTGGTTCACCATCGGTGCCGGGTTAGGTTCGCTGGTGCTGGGGCTGTTCTATGCCGGCCCGTTACGGCGCAGCGGTTGTTCAACATTGCTTGAGGTAGTGAGCCGCGAGTACGGTCGTAAAGCCGAGACGGTCGGATCCATCTTGTTTCTTATCGGCATCTTCATCAGCATCGTGTCACAGGTGCTCTCGTCCTCGGCGATGCTCACGAGCCTGTTCGGCATCCATCTGGTGTGGGCAGCACTGGTCAGCGCTGTGCTCATTATGCTGCTTGTGCTGTTCGGCGGCATCCGCAGCGCCGGAGCCGGAGGCATCGTCAAGTTAATCCTGCTGTATATCAGTTCGGTGGTGGCAGGCGTGGTCGTTTGGAACATCGCCGGAGGCCTATTGGGACTCAAGGAAGGTATCGATCGTGTTTACCTTGACACACCCGGCCTGGCAAACTTTAACGACTTGAGTGATATCGAGAGCATCCATCACCGTTACGGCAGTCCGTTTGCCCGAGGGTTTTTCAAAGATATGGGCGGATGCCTGTCGCTCGTGCTAGGTGTGGTGTGCACCCAGAGCTATGCCTTGTGCATCTGGTCAGCCTCCAGTACTCGCAAGGCACGCCGCGGAGCCCTGTTGTGCTCGCTGTTCATGCCCATCATCGGTGCCGCATGCACCCTTGTTGGTCTGTACATGCGCGGACATTATATTACCAGCAGCGAATTGGCCGCCATCCAGCGTATGGGAGAGGCGGTGCCCACCGGGCTTGGAGTCATCGAGGGAACGGCATTGGCTTTTCCTGTTTTTGTACTCGAGCATTTACCCGATTGGTTAGGCGGATTGTTGTTAGGAACTATGCTCATCAACATCCTGGGGTGCGGCAGTGGTTTGTCGCTGGGCGCCTCGACCATCCTGGTGCGTGACGTGTATGGCAACCTGAAGCGACGCAAAAGCACAACGGCCTCTTCCCTATCCCAACTCCGACAAACGCGCCTTTCCATCGTGGGCATCCTCATGGTAGCATTCATTGTGGCTATCCTCTTCAACGGTACCTTCATCAATGACCTGGGCTTCCTGTCGTTGGGCCTGCGTGCCGTGGCCATCCTGTTCCCGCTGAGCTTTGCCTTGTGGTGTCCCGAGCGTTTCCAGTCAAGTCGCATCTTGCTGGCCATGCCCGTCGGCGTGGCAGCCATGCTTCTTGCCAACGCCATCTCATTACCTGGCGATGCCGTCTATTACGGCCTCACCGCCTCCCTCCTCGTCATCCTCACGGGCAAAAAGCAACACCCTACCCCCGATGCGGGATAGGGTGTCCATGAGAGGCAATGCAATCTTTTTATTGTTCTATCATCAATTCGACAAAATCAGGTCGATGAGGGTGTTGATGTCGGCAATGTTGATTTCGCCGTCACCGTTCACGTCGCCATGAGAATCGACAGTTCCGCCCAGGATCATGTCGATGATACAATTGATATCAGAGATGTTAATTTCACCGTCGCCGTTCACGTCGCCCGGCACCACGGCATTCGCTTTATAGACAAACGAGATGGTCGGGCCGTAGGCAGTATTGTGGGTGTTGCCGTCAAAGTCCAGGTAACTGGTCTTGCAGCGGGCATAATAGGTCGACCCGTCCTCCATGAACTTGCCGTCGACCTTGATTTGTTCGGCAGGCAGCGTGGTCTCATACTGACCGTTTTTCAACGTCTCGATAAAGCGCGTGCGTCCCCACGTGTTCTCCTTGCCGGAGACTTCGATGACATAGGAGGTCGCCCACTGCTGCGGCTTGAGGGTGATGTGCTGGCCAGCATAGAGTGTGCCGCCATCGACGGGCACAGCGAAACGTGCAGCAGCATGTGCCACCGAGAAGCGCACCGTGTTGCTCGTCATCATCACGCCATCGGCAGGGAGCATGACACGCAAGAAATAGGTATTGCCCGGCTCCAGCACTTCCTCGGGAATCTCAAGACTTCCTGTTGACGATGTCCCTTGATAAACGACTGATGAGAACATATCGTCATTTGACACATACAGGTAAGCGTCGTTGTCGCTTCCACAGGTGTACCACTCGGCGACAACGGGCACGTCAAGTTCCTCACTGCCGTCGGCAGGCGAGGTGATAGTGAGCAGCATGGGCGTGAAAGCGAGCACCCCGCTCACGCCGCTGTAGCAACTGTCGGCACATGACTGCACACGCCAGTAATGCACTTCGCCGTGGGTGAGTTTCGAGAATCGGAGCACACTGACGGTATCGGCGGTAACCGAGACGCGCTCCAGCACAGTGCTGAATTCAGGGCTGGCGGCGATTTCAACCAGGTAGCTGGTTGCGCCGAGCACCGGATGCCATGCGAAATTGAAGGGAGCATCAACGATGGCTCCATCCTGGGGAGTGATAGGCACGGGGGCGCCGAGTTGGTCGAGTTCCACACTCAGGAATGCCGGTTCCCACTCGTTACCCACACGGTCGAGCACGCATACAGCGAACTGATAACCCTGCTGGTAAGCGGCGGGAATCTCGTAGGACGGCTCATAAGTCATGCCCAGCAGATAATCAATCTGGCCCGAGAACGTAGTAATGTTCATGGTCATCGGGAACGCATAAACCGTGTAGCGTACATTGTCATAGCCATCCCAATGGATGCTGTTGCCCGTGCGCTCAAGATTTTGCACCACACCTGGGTTATAGCCTTCCTTCCATGACATGACAGGGGGCAAAGCAGGCTTGGTGAACACTGTATTCTTGAGGTAATGTCCCAAGGGGTTGCTATTGAGGGCATATAGGTACTTGCACGAGTAGAAGATGGCACCTGGATTGCCGTCAAGCGAACTGGTGCGATTGAACTCCACCTCGTCGGCATATTCCTTGTACTGCACTGCGGTCGATGAACTTGTCAATCCAGAGATTGACGAAGAGATATAGACGTGACGGCCAAAGTGTTCGGCGATTTGTCCCCACCACCCCGTAATCAGGCCGTAGTCGTTGGTGCTGTGGCCGAAAGGCCAATAGACCTGAGGCGACATGTAGTCGATGCTCTGCGATTCGTACCATGCCAGCGGGTCGCTGAAGATACCGTTATACTGCCAGTCGCTGCCGGTGGGACACGGATCCACACCATGCGAGGCGGCCACCGCCGAATTCGAAGCGGCGACACCGGCGGGCGAGATGCCGTAACGCACCTCGGGCCTGGTCTGCTGAATCATGTCATACACGGCCTTTACCATGCGGTTGACATTGTCGCGGCGCCAGTCGGCAAACGAGAGCGTGGTCCCCGATTGCCGCCACTCGTCATAGTCCTCAGCGCTGGCATCGGCAGGGATACCGCTGGGATAGAAGTAGTCGTCATAGAGGATGCCGTCCACGTCATAGTTGGTGATAATTTCCTGACACACGGCCACAATGCGGTCGATGGTGCGTTGCTGGCCCGGGTCAAGGATAATGGTCGAACCATAGGTCAACAGCCAGCCGTCTTGCTTCAATTCCTGATCATAGGGCGTGTTCCAGTTGGTGCCGGTGCTCCAACGGTAGGGATTCACCCAGGCGTGACATTCCATGCCACGCTTGTGACAGCCCTCCACGACATACTGCAGGGGGTCAAAGCCGGGGTCTTGTCCGCGCGTTCCTGTCAGGTAGCTCGACCAGGGCTCTATGCTCGACTGATACATCGCGTCACACATCGAACGCACCTGGAAATTCACAGCATTGAAATTGTTGACCTGCAGCGAGTCAAGCAGGCGGTCCATCTGGGCTTTTTGAACGGTGGCACCCGCACCCTGCGAGGGCCAGTCAAGGCACCACACTGTGGCAATCCAAGCCGAACGGAACTCACGCTTGGGGATACCGTAGGCCCATGCCTGAGCCATCAGGCCCGCCAACAACAATGCTACGAAAATAGACGAAAAGAATCGTTTCATATTCTAAAGATTTGTGGTTAATTCTTAAAAACTCTTTAATGCGACAAAGGTAACACAAAAAAACGCAATCACAAACGATTGCGCTTTTCCTTATAATAATTTAACGATTGTCCTGCCAAGAACGGTTACAGCCGGTCAAAAGGAATGCGGGACAGTAACTCGCCGAAGCGCTCTGCACCCTCCTGAAGCTGCCCCTCTACCATCTTACGCAGGAAGAACGGGAGGTTAAGCTGCAATTCGGCGGTACTCATGGTCGTGTCGTCATCCTGACGTTCAAGATTGATGACCATGTTAATGGGGACAGGCGACTGCAAGGCCGTATAAACGATGCGCTCGCCGTCGATGCTGGCCTCATGGTCAAGGGCAAGAGTCACCTCACCCATGGGCGACTGGATGGCGATGGAGTCCTCACCAAAGGTCACCGTGTCAAGGTGCTGCCGAGCCTGCTCATCGATTTTGTCGGCATGAGTCTCGATTTGCTGCTTGATGAGCGAGGGGTTGGTGAGTTTTGAATAGATGGTTGTTGCATCACAAGCGATGACGCGGGGATTACTCTTGAATGATTCCATGTTTATCAGTCAGTTTTTAGTCGATTGAATCATTGACGGCGGGAACCCAGGATTCGGGGTCGCTGTGCCACTGTTGCAGCGTGTCGGCATCGGCAGTGGTGATTTGCTCATTATCCAACGCTACATCAATCATTGTTTCAAAATTAGTGAGTGTGATGACAGGCAACTTAGCGCGCTTGAGGGCCTTGGCGGCCTGAGCAAACTGAAAATCAAAGATGACCACCACGCCCAAAACGTCGCCACCAGCCTCACGCACGGTGTTCAGGCACTTCATGCAGTTGTTGCCCGTAGAAAGCTGGTCCTCGATGAGTACCACCTTCTGTCCTGGTTTGATGTCACCCTCGATGAGGTTTTCCAAACCGTGATTCTTGGGGGTAGAACGCACATACACAAAAGGCATGGCCAGAGAGTCGGCCACGAGAGCGCCATGAGCAATGGCACCTGTTGCAATGCCGGCAATAACCTCGGCATCGCCAAAATTTTCCATAATCAGTCTCGCCATCTCCACCTTAATGAGGTTACGCACCTCGGGGTAGGACAACGTCATGCGCAAGTCACAATAGATGGGTGAGTTCCAACCAGTAGCCCAAGCAAAAGGGCTGTCGGTCTGCAACTTAATGGCACTGATGCGCATCAGTTTCTCGGCAAGAAGGGTATCTAAATTCTTCATTTTGGTCGTTAATGGTTCAAATATTGAGCGAAATTAGCAAAAAAGTGCGGTTGACAATCACATATTGCCAAGAAAAAATCAAAAAAAATTATTAACACAGCTTTGGGGGCAGCAAGAAAGAAGGTTATTTCATGTCGTAGTCCGACCTTTCATCGACGCGGGGCATCACCCCAAAAGAGCGATACCCCGCTTGATGATTGTGAGATTTTTTACTGGCAATTCATCACCATGCGGAAGCCCAAGTCACTGGTTTTCTTATGGGGATCAAGATTGCCACGGGCCGACACTCGGCACATCGAAGCAGGCGAAGACCAACTACCGCCACGATACACGTTGGTTTGGCCCGACTCGGGCCCGACGGGATTGACCACTGAACCACTGTCATACCTGACGTACCAGTCCTGGCACCACTCGGCTACATTGCCACTCATGTCAAAAAGGCCCAACTCGTTAGGCACCTTTTGGGCAACAGGATGAGCGTCAGCACCGGCATTCACATCGTACCAAGCCACCGCGTCAACATCATGCGAGCCCGAGTACTTGTAATACTTGCTCAAATTACCGCCTCGCGCAGCAAACTCCCACTCGGCCTCGGTGGGCGTACGGAAGACGCGGCCCGTCTCTTCAGTGAGTTTGTCAACAAAAATGGCGACATCAAACAACGACACATTAGTTACCGGGCTTCTCAAATCGCCCTGGAAGTCGCTCGCATCATCACCCATCACTGCAAACCACAGTTCCCAAGTCACCTCGGTCTGAGCGATATAGTAATCGTAGGTAATCGTCACCTCATGGGCAGGGAACTCATCGGCTTGAGCCTCATCAAGTTGCTCGGCAGTGGCACCCATCATAAAGGTGCCTGCATCGACCTTTACCATCGTGAAAGTCACTCCATTCACATCGATGTTCTCAGTGATCACCACGGGTACCGCGCCCCCTTCGCCTGAGAGCAGGAAATCTATCAGCAGGGTAACGTCGGCGATGCTTACCGAGTTGTCGTGGTTCAAATCGGCAACCAAACTCATCTCGTATGAATCGACATTCGACAGGAGATAGTCAATCAAGGCCGTCACATCGGCAATGGTCACCTTGCCGTCTCGATTCACGTCGCCGTTCACATAACCGGCATAGGACGTGAGGGGCATAGCCATCATGGCCGTCAAAAACAGGGTTCTTAATAGTTTCTTCATCATAATTCTCAAGTTTAGATATTCAACAACATTAACTGCCACAAAAGTAGTGATTTGTGATTGATTTATCAAGTTTTTGCACCAAATATTGTCCCATGAACCGGCAAAGATGACAGAAGCCTGAAAAACAGACTCCTAAAAATTGACATCTGACAACTTTTCACTATATTTGCACCGTGAAAACCAAAAAACCAGGAAAATCATGACAACAGGAAAAACAGGCATCGTGCTTGAAGGCGGCGGGATGCGCGGGATGTACACCTGCGGCATTCTCGACGTGCTCATGGAAAATCACATCTATGTCGATGGCATGGTGGGCGTGTCGGCTGGCATCGCCTTCGGGTGCAACTACAAGTCACGGCAGGCCGGCAGGGCGCTGCGCTATAATGTGCGTTTTGCACACGATAAACGTTACAGCGGCATGCGTTCCCTGCTCAAGACCGGCAACTACTACAATGCCTGGTTTGCCTATCATCTGGTGCCCACCCACTACGACGTGTTTGACTACAATGCCTTTGAGGACTCGCCCATGGAATGTTATGCCGTGTGCTTCGACGTGAATACAGGCGAAGGAGTTTATCAACGGCTCGACCATGTGGACAACGATTGCTTTGAGTGGATCAGGGCGTCGGCATCCATGCCTGTGGTTGCCCGCCCGGTACAGGTGGGCGGCAGGTTGCTGCTCGATGGAGGCCTTGCCGATTCTATCCCCCTGGAGTTCATGATGAACAAGGGCTATGACCGCAACGTGGTCATCCTCACCCGTGAAGACGGCTACCGCAAGACCGCCGAGCATGGCCTGTGGCTGATGAAGCCGTTCCTACGCAAATATCCCAAGGTCATCGAGGCCTTGCAGCACCGTCCCGCCCACTACAACATGCAGCTGCAACAGGTGCGGGAACAGGAGCGCCAAGGCAATGCGTTTGTCTTCAGACCATTAAAGCCCCTCAACGTGAGCCGCACAACACATAATCCCGAGGAGATGAACCGCGTGTACCAGCAGGGGCGCGAAGAAGCCAAACAACGGCTCGAGGAATTAAAGAAGTTCCTTGCCGACAGCGACTCGACCCTATGAGTTATACCAAGCGTCCTCTGACCGTTGAACAGGCCACCAACCGTGCCGCAGCCCTGTGTGCACGCAGTGAGCAGGCACCCGCCGATATCACCGACAAACTGATGAAGTGGGGCCTGAGCGCAAGTGACGCAGCACGGGTGACGCAGCAGCTCATAGAAGGGGGATTCCTCAACGAGCAGCGTTTTGCCCGTGCCTTTGTCAAGGACCGCTTCGCCTTTAACGGCTGGGGTAAAATCAAGATGGCCCACCAACTGCGACAGAAAGGTATTCCCGGCGACATCATCGATGAAGCGATGTTGGCCATCGATGAGGACCAATATCGTCAACGGCTTTTAGAACTGTTGCGTGCCAAATGGCGCACGGTCAAAGACCGCGAGCCGCGCGCAGCCTGGGCAGCAATGATGCGATTTGCCGCCTCACGGGGCTTCGAAACCCACCTTGCCGGCGACTGCGTAAAACAAGTTACCCATCTCGATGCTCAAGACGATTAAACAATGGCTTGGGGCTGCCGCCGACGTGGCGATGCCCCGTGTATGCCCTGTGTGCGGAAAAGCCCTCGACGGCGACGAGCGGTGGATTTGCCGCAAATGCCTTGCCGCCCTGCCCCGCACACGATATGAAGAGGTGGAGTTCAATACCATGGAACAGCGTTTTGCCGGAAAGGTTCCCATCGAGCGTGCCACCGCCTATTTCTTCTATGAGAAAGGGTCACCTTACGCATCGGTTTTGCACGATATCAAATACCACAACTCACCACGCATGGGCCGTTGGCTGACCGCACGCGCCGTCAGCGACATGGCGGGAAGTCATTTCTTTGACGGCATCAACATGGTGACTGCCGTACCGCTCCACCGCAGCAAACTCGCACAACGCGGTTACAACCAGAGTAAATACCTCGCCCGCGGCATCGCCGACGCCCTTAACATTCCTTACCTCGAGACCTTGAAAGCCGTCCGACCCCACTCCACTCAAACCCACAAGGGGGCCATGGAACGCTGGCAGAACATCCAGGGCAACTATGCCTTAAGAAACAATACCGATGACCTGACAGGCAAACACATCCTGCTGGTTGATGACGTTGTGACTACCGGCTCAACGCTCACCGTGTGTTCTTCTTTGCTTAAAACCATCCCTGGAGTCACCGTCTCTCTCTTCACCCTTGCCGCCGCCCGCTTGGATTAGTTATGGGTATAATAAACCAACATCCACAATACAATTAACGGCGCCTTGCGGGGCGCCGTTAATTAATTCTTTGCTTGACTCTTAGAAGTCCTCCTTTTCCTTTGCCAGGTTGCGGAAGGCAAGTTTGTCTTCCAGATACTCCTGCGTGGCAATCAGGGTGGGCTTAGGAAGCTTCTCATAATATTTCGAGATCTCAATCTGCTCGCGATTCTCGCTGATTTCCTCCAGATTATCATTCATCGTGGCGAACTCCTGCAACTTCTGCTCGAGGTCAGATTTCATCTCGGCAGCAATCTGGTTGGCTCGCTTACTGATGATGCAAACGGTCTCGTAGATGTTACCCGTGGGCTCAGCCATCTCAATGATGTCATGCACTGTAGTGGTGAGGGGTGCGTTGGTCTTCTTGTAATCCATATTCTCCTTTAATATTATATATGTTGTTATTTTCGTTGATTATTCGCCAGTGACTTGCTTGGAGGCAATCTTGAAGATATTGTCAGCCTCTTTGCGCATCTTGCTGTCGGGATAGTCGTTGATGAACGAGTAGTACTCGTCAATCACGGTGCGGAAGCGTTCCTCTTTCTTCTCGACAACACTCTCGGAGGCTTCCTTGAAACGTGCGCGGAGCACGAGCATCTCCAGTTCTTCCTTGTACTTGCTGTAAGGATAGGACTTGATGGCATTCTGGGCGGTGATGACAGCACTCTCATAGTTGTTGCCCATATAATTGCCCAGGTTGTAATAGAGCGTGGCGTTCTGCAGTTCCTTGAGCACCAGCTTGTCCTGCAACTCAAAGACGGCACTCTGGGCGATGGAAGCTTTGTCGCTCTTGGGGAAATAGTCAAGAAAGGCCTGCAACTCTTCCATGGCGCGGATGGTCTCGGTCTGGTCCAACTGTGCATCAGGCGAGTCGAGGTAGAAGCCGTAACCGGCATAGAAACGCGCCAACTCGGCATACTGTCCGCGCGGATAACGCTGATAGTACTGCTTGAAGTAAGAACCCGCACTGATGTAGTCCTTGTTCTCGTAGTAGCTCAAGCCCAGCAGATAAAGCGACTCCTCGGCATGAGGTGTACCACGGAAAATCGGCACAAGGTCGGTGAGGATGGTGTAGGCCTGGGCATAGCGTTTGTTCTCAAACGCCTTTTTGGCATAGGCATACTTGTACTCCAAGTCACTGCTTTTCATCACCTTGTTGTACTCGCCACAGCCCATCAGCACACAGGCCAGCGCCACGATTATTGTCAATCTCTTGATCATTAGATACGTCGATTCATTCGAAATTAGCCCGCAAAGTTACTCCTTTTTTCTAAGATGTACAAACCGTAACCACAAATCACTGAAATATTTCGCAAAATTTAACGGACAAGCATGATTTGCAACATCTCCTAAGTGGTGCGCTTGACACCGAATAACCAGTGCTCCAGGAAAGGACTCAAGCGGATGATGTTGCTGATAAGCAGGCATGCTGCGATGATAATGATGGCAATAACCGATGAAACAGTAAACTCCAGAATAGGCATGGGATGGTCCTTAAACAAAGTGAAAAAAGAAAGATTATAGGGAATGAAGAAATAATGTATCAAATATATATCCAACGTACGTCTTCCTGTGTATTGCATCACGCGCCCAAGCTTTGTCTCCTTAGAGAAAAGGGCTTGTTTCTTTCTGAAAAAAGAAAAGACTATAATAAGTCCAGATACAGATAACAATAACGATTCTACAGTGCCAGAAATTATTTGTGATAACTCAAAAGCATTTCCAACAAAGAAAACAAGAATACAGATTGTAATCAACCATTGGGTGTCTAGCATACACTCCACTTTTTCAAAGTATTTCTTGAATAACGTACCCATCACAAAAAAGAAAAAATAATACCAATGCTCAAAACTTAAAAAAGACAGCAAATTTAATGGCACAGGCATATAATTTTTCAAAAATGGCCACTTTGTCGCATACAAGCATATACCCAACAAAACAAGGGCCCAATCAGCCCATTTATTCCGAATGAAAAACCTTACAATTGCATATAATACAAAATACTCAAACAGAACATAGGTAAACCAATAGCCCATCTTTCCATCAGCAATGATACCCTCCAACAGATTCTTTTTGAAAACCCAAGTAAACAAGAAAAAGAAGATAAATGGAGATATCAACTGTACCGGTATCTTTTTCTTGAAGAACTTGACTATGTGTTCAAAATTCCAAACAACCCCACTCTTGTAGAGCACAAAACCACTAATAAAGAAGAATAAAGGCATTCGTATCTGTAAAAGATATACAGTCAATGTCGGGACTCCGTTGCCCAACACATTGAAGCACAAATTAGATATATGGTGAGATACCACCAGGAACATTGTGAATCCCCTCAACGCGTCAATATATTCGATACGTTTTGTTCCAGTTTGTCCAGATTGGAGCGTATTTGATGTATTCTGGATTTCCATTCGACGAATTTATTAACCCACTAGAATGTGTGGAAGAACATCTTTTTGAGATGCAAAATTACTAAAAAAAACGATTCGATGAAAATCCGCCCTTAATTTTATCGACTACAAGCCATGCAAGTTCAGTAATGCCCCTCCATTAGCATCCATAAAAAAGTAATCGCTTTTTATTGGCATGACAGGTTATTCCCATTTTTTTATTACTTTTGTGGAACAAAATAACCTTTTAAACTGAATGACGCTATGAAAATTGGAGATAAGATTCCCGAATTCCTTGGCTTGGACGCCAACGGCAACGAAGTGAAAGCCAGCGACTTCGCAGGCAAGAAGCTCATCATCTATTTCTACCCGAAGGACAATACGCCGGGATGCACCGCCGAGGCATGCAGCCTGGCCGACGGCTACGGCAAACTCAAGCGTGCGGGCTTTGCCCTGCTGGGCGTGAGCAAGGACAGTGCGGCAAGCCACCAGAAGTTTGCTGACAAATACAGTCTGCCTTTCCCACTGATTGCCGACACCGATACTGCGTTGAATCAAGCCTTCGGCGTGTGGCGCGAGAAAAAGATGGCGGGCCGCACCTACATGGGCACGGTGCGCACGACCTTTATCATCGATGAGCAGGGCGTTGTCAAGCACATCATCGAGAAAGTGAACACCAAGGACAGCGCTAATCAGATTTTAGAGCTTGACATTTGACCAATTGTCAAGCCAGAGTTTAAAATTCAGAAAGATGAAAAAAATAGTTTTAACTCTATTGATGCTGGTGCTCGCCATGGATGCCGGAGCGTTGACGCTTGAGGAATGTGTGTTGCGCGAAAGTTCTCCTAAAGGCATAGGGGCGATGCAGCCTAGCAAGAGTGACGGCCGCTACTTCTACCGCTTGAGCGACGACGGCAACATCATCAACCGCATAGGCTATGCCAAAGGAGACGAGAGCGTGCTGGTGGACACCAGCGACGAGACGGTGACCGGCTGGGACGACTTTGAGGTGACCGCCGACGGTGCCTATGTCCTGCTGTGGAACAACACCGAATACATCTACCGCTACAGCTTCAGTGCCGACTACTACGTATATGACCTGAAAAATAAGACGCTCAAGTCGCTGAGCGACGGCGGCGGTGAGGAAATCGCCACCCTGTCGCCCGACGGTAAACGCGTGGCATACGTCAAGGGCAATAACGTGTTTGTACGCAACCTCGTTGACGGTACGACAGTGCAGGTGACTCATGACGGCAAGAAAAACAATATCATCTACGGCGTGCCCGACTGGGTTTACCAGGAGGAGTTGGGTATGCTCAACACCCTGAACTGGTCGAGCGACAGCCGCTCGCTGGCGTTCCTGCGCTGGGACGAGAGCCAGGTGAAAATGGCGTCGATGGTCATTTATCAGGGCACTTGCAACCCGAAGGACGAATATGAGCTCTACCCTGGCCGTTATGATTTCAAGTACCCCGTGGCGGGCGAGAAGAACTCCATCGTGAGCGTTCATTGCTATGATGTCATCGACGGCACGTTCAAGAAACTTGACGTGCCCCTTGACGAGGAAGACTACGTGTGCCACATCACCTTTAGTCCCGACCCGCAGCGACTGATGGTTCA
This sequence comes from Muribaculaceae bacterium, assembly GCA_017427945.1. GTDB lineage: Bacteria > Bacteroidota > Bacteroidia > Bacteroidales > Muribaculaceae > Sodaliphilus. Next base: position 41,800 of record JAFRRT010000039.1, read on the forward strand.
ACGGCTTAACCGTCACCAGAACGACTTGCGCATCTATGCCGTAAACCCCATCACGGGCGTAGCCAAGCAGGTCTATCACGAGACGTCCGACACCTGGGTGGACGCCGAGACGTCGCAACAGGTCCAGTATGAGGACAATTTCTTTGTCATCCCAAGCGAGCGCTCGGGTTACATGCAGCTTTACCAGTATGACCTTGACGGTAACCTGATGCGCCAGCTTACCAACGACAACAACCGCATCATCTCCAGGTTCTACGGCTATGACAAGGCTACCAAGCGTTTCTACTACCAGGCTTCTTGCGGACCGCTGAACCGTGTTATAGAGTACGTAGATGCCAAGGGCAAAGTGAAGCGTCTTGCACCGTCATCGGCCAACGGACAAGGCACCGCCTCGGCAAATTTCAACGGCGACTTCACCTACTATGTGGGTTGTTACAATGACGCTCAGACGCCCCATCAGTACCGCATCTATGACCGCAACGGCAAGCGGGTGCGCGACCTTGAGCTCAACGAGGAATATGCCCTTCGCTACACCGCTGTTGATGTTCCGCAAAAGGAGTTTTTTACGATGGAGCACGACGGCTATACCCTGAACGGTTACATGATCAAGCCGGTGGACTTTGACCCGAACAAGAAATATCCCGTCATCATGGAGCACTACAACGGCCCCGGCTCGCAGGAGGTGGTCAACCGCTGGCGCATGGGTTGGGAGCAGTACTTTGCCACCGAAGGTTACATTGTGGTCGAGGTGGACAGCCGCGGCACGGGATTCCGTGGCAAGGAGTTCGAGTCCATCACCTATCTGAATCTGGGCAAATATGAGACCGAGGACGCCGTGGCAGCTGCCAACTACATGGCGCAACAGCCGTGGGTAGATGCCGACCACATAGGCATCATGGGTTGGAGCTACGGTGGTTTCCAGACGCTGATGGCGATGAGTGAGCCGGGCAGCAACTATGCCTGCGGCGTGAGCATCGCACCGGTGACGACCTGGCGCTTCTATGACAGCATCTACACCGAGCGATACATGCGCACGCCCCAAGAGAATCCCGAAGGCTACAGCAACTTCCCGCTGAACCGCGCGGAGAACCTCAACGGCCGCGTGCTCATCATGTTCGGCAGTGCCGATGACAACGTGCACATCGTCAACTCGATGCAGTATGTGTCCAAACTGGTGGACATGAACCGCACTTGCGACATGATGGTGTTCCCCAACATGAACCACAGCATCCGCGACTGCTCGGCCCGTTATGTGGTTTACAAGCGCGCCCTCGAGTTCTACGACCAATACCTGAAATAAATTTCCCCTGCGGGGCTAATGCGAATTTCACGAATTAAACTAAATTGACTCACGACTATAAGGACATATTTTTTGTGGTGACGGGGCCGACGGCGACGGGCAAGACGGCGCGGGCAGTGCATCTGGCAAAGGCTATCGGCGGCGAGATTATCAGCGCCGACTCACGTCAGATTTACCGCGGCATGGACATCGGCACGGGCAAAGACCTTGACGAGTATGACGACGTGCCCTATCATCTCATCGATATCCGTCCCGCGGGCTACCGCTACAGTCTGTATGAGTTCCTGGAGGACTTTGAACGCGTGTATCACGACATTCGCGGCCGTGGCAAGCCTGTCATCATGTGCGGCGGCACGGGGATGTATGTCGAGACGGTGGTCAAAGGCATCAAGTTGCCGCCCGTTCCCCGCAACGAGGAGTTAAGGGCAGAGTTGGCAGGCAAATCGCTTGACGAGTTGACCGCCCTGCTCAAGACGATGAAGACCCTGCGCAACAACAGCGACATCGACACGCCGGCACGTGCGATCCGCGCCATCGAAATCTGCCGTTACTACGAGCTGCATCCCGAGTTGAAGGCCCTCACCGAGCCCCACCCGATGGAGAATGCGCTGGTCATCGGCGTGGAAGTGGACCGCGACACGCGACGCGAACGCATCAGCCGCCGACTGCGAGCCCGCCTGGACGAGGGAATGGTTGACGAGGTGCGCCGCCTCATTGACGAGGGCATCGACCCCGAAGACCTTATCTACTACGGCTTGGAGTACAAGTTTGTCACGCAATATGTCATCGGACAGTTGACAGAGGAAGAGATGTTCCGCCAACTGGAAATCGCCATCCATCAATTCGCCAAGCGTCAAATGACCTGGTTTCGCGGCATGGAAAAGCGCGGCACCCCCATCCATTGGCTCTCTTGCCAGCTCACGGCAGAAGACTTCACCCAACAAGTCCTCGCCCTCGCAGACAAGCTACCAAACAACAATTGATAATAAAATCGGCTCACGACCATAAAGTTGTGAGCCGATTTATTTTCTTTCCTCGTTTTTCTTTTTTATGTATTCCTCGCGGGCTTTCTTCAGACGGCGCTGACGCTCGGCCTCACGGCGACGACGGCGCTTCTCGGCGTCTTCCTGACGGTATGCAAAATCGTTGTCAGCCATTTTTCATTTATCTCGATAATGGCCCTTAGCTGTCAGAACAAGTACTTTTACAATGTCATCAAACACATCATATATCAAGCGATCTTTCTTCGTGATACGTCTTGAATATGAAATGTTATTCCCACTTTGGAGAGGTTCGGGATGACCCGTCCCTTCCCTGGGATGCACTTGCAATTCGCCCAACATCTTTGCCACTTTGGCAAAAGCTGTTGGATTGGATTTCTTGTACTGCGCAATCTCTTTCTGAGCGACTTTGGAAATCTCAAGTATATACATAGCAAACTACACTAAAGAGATTCCAAAAACATCTCCAATTCTTGTTGATTGCGTATAGTTGCGGTATCTCCTGTATTGAACTCCTCACGAGCTTGCGCAATTTTCCTTTGCGTCTCGTCATCCAAACGGCTCTCTACCGGGACTCTATTTAGCACAAACAATTCCTTGCCACGGCAAATGAGAATCGACACCCCTTGAGCCGCCAAATCCAAGAATTTCTTTTGATTTTGGCGGAATTCTGTCGTTGTTAATTCTATCGTATTCATTTTTTCTAAATCAATATTGTAAATATTTTGTACAAAATTAGCACAAATTCATCAACTGGCAAATCTTTTTTCTGTTTTTTATTGAAAAACTAATAATTAAAGGGGAAAAGAGCAAATTGCGACTCAATAATCTTAGCACCTTGGCGACTTAGCGTAAGGTTTTATTCTTTGTGGAAGGTGTCGCTGAAGAGGGTGCGATTGAGGATGGAGCGGCCCAAGGTGAGTTCGTCGGTGTACTCAATCTCGTTGCCGACGCTCACGCCGCGCGCCAAGATGGTGATTTTCACGTCGGGGTACGGTGCCAGGCGACGAAAGATGTAGAAGTTGGTCGTGTCGCCCTCCATCGTCGCGCTCAACGCCAGGATGACCTCCTTGATGCCACCGGCCTTGACACGTTCCTCCAGGCTGTCCACCTCGATGTCGGCGGGCCCGATGCCGTCCATAGGCGAAATGAGTCCGCCCAGCACGTGATAAAGGCCCTTGTGCTGATGGGTGTTCTCGATGCTCATCACGTCCTTGACGTTCTCGACGACGCAGATGGTGGATGCGTCACGCGAAGGGTTGTTGCAAATGGGGCACACCTCGGTCTCGCTGATGTTGTGGCACACCTTGCAGTAGCGGATTTCGCGCCGTAGCCTGATGATGGCCTCGCCAAAGTTGGTTGCCTCCTGCTCGTCCTGCTTGAGCAGATACAGTACCAGGCGGAGCGCTGTCTTGCGCCCGATGCCCGGCAGCTTGGCAAACTCGCTGACCGCCGTCTCTAACAACCGTGAAGCAAACTCCTGTTCCATGTGCAGATGTCTGTAAAGCGGCACAAAGGTAGTGAAAAGTTTTCAGACAACAGACCATCTCACACATTCCTGTGAAGAGAAAAGACATCTTTCACAATATTTAATCATAAATAGTTTCAATTTGCTTGCAGTGATGGCAAGATTTAATTACCTTTGCAGTGGTAAAATTTCAAATTGATATTAATCATAACTTTTAAAAGACATAATAAAATGGCATTCTTAACAAACGACAAATTGGTCATCGTCGGCGCTGCCGGCATGATCGGCTCCAACATGGTACAATCCGCCCTGATGATGGGTCTGACAAATGACATCTGCCTGTATGACGTGTTCTCGCCCGAAGGTGTGGCTGAGGAAATGCGCCAGAGCGGTTTCGGTGACGTGAAAATCACCGCCACCACCGATGCCAAGGAGGCCTTTACCAACGCCAAGTACATCATCTCGAGCGGTGGTGCTCCCCGCAAGGAGGGCATGACCCGCGAAGACCTGCTGGCCGGCAACTGCAAGATTGCTGAGGAACTCGGCATGAACATCAAGCAATACTGCCCCGACGCCAAGCACGTCATCATCATCTTCAACCCCGCCGACCTGACGGGTCTGGTTACCCTGCTCTACAGCGGCTTGAAACCCAACCAGGTAACCACCCTCGCCGCACTTGACACCACACGCCTGCAGAGCGCGCTGGCCAAAAAGTTTAATGTGATGCAGAGCGAAATCACCGGTTGCGCCACCTATGGCGGCCACGGTGAGCAGATGGCAGTCTTTGGCAGCCACGTCGAGATTGCCGGTCGCAAGCTAACCGACATCATCGGCACTCCCGAGTTCCCCGCCGAGGAATGGGAGCAGATGAAGACCGACGTTACCAAGGGCGGTGCCAACATCATCAAGCTGCGCGGACGCAGCTCGTTCCAGAGCCCCGCTTACCTGTCCGTTGAGATGATTCGCTCAGTCATGGGCGGCGAGAAGTTCCGCTTCCCCGTGGGCACCTATGTGTGCAACGACAAGTACAACCACATCATGATGGCCATGGACACCGTGCTCGACGAGAACGGTGCCACCTACACTGTTCCCCAGGGCACGCCCGAAGAGAACGCCAAACTCGACGCCAGCTACGAGCACCTGTGCCACATGCGCGACGAGTTGGTTGACCTGGGCATCGTTCCTCCCATCAGCGAGTGGAACGCCATCAACCCCAACCTGTAATTAAGGACTTAGATTGATTTTAACACCTGGAGGCGCCCCAAGGTGCCTCCAGAGTTTTTTATTATCAACTAATTTTTCTTAAATATTTGGGTGATGTTAAACTTTTAAGTACTTTTGCAGTGCTTTTCGGGAGAGAAGTTAACGGCGCGGGCAGTTAGCGCAGTTGGTTCAGAGCATCTGCCTTACAAGCAGAGGGTCGGGGGTTCGAATCCCTCACTGCCCACGATTTTTAAAGATTTTAGTATTGTTACCGGCCGCGAGGCCACTACATTTTTTTATTTTTACTGTATTAACTACATCAACAACTTTAACCAAACTATCTAAAAACGATGGACGAGAATTTGAAAAAACCGAAAAGGCCCAGAATCGGTGAGAGCAATGCAAGTTTTGAAGAGAATTCTGAAGGTCGTTATGAGAAGGTAGAGTACACCACTCATGAAACTCATCAGGGAGAGGACACTAATGCTCCCGAAAGCTATCAGCAAGAAGGTTATCAGCCCCGTCAAGGCGGTTACCACCGTCAAGGCGGCTATCAGCCCCGCTATCAACAGCGACAGGGTGGATACCAGCCCCGTTATCAACAACGCTACCAGCAGCCTCAGGCTTCGGCCGAGAATGAGACCGATGCCGAAGGCACTACGACTAATTCCGATAATCAGCAAGACGGTTACCAGCCCCGTCAGGGCGGTTACCAGCCTCGTCAAGGCGGATATCAGCCTCGTCAGGGCGGATATCAGCCCCGTCAAGGTGGATATCAGCCCCGTCAGGGCGGATATCAGCAGCGCCAAGGCGGATACCAGCAGCGCCAGGGCGGTTACCAGCAGCGCCAGCAGGGTGGCTATCAGCCCCGTCAACAGGGCGGTTACCAGCCCCGCCAGCAGGGTGGTTACCAGCAGCGTCAGGGAGGCTATCAGCAGCGTCCCGGCGGATACCAGCAGCGCCCCGGTGGTTACCAGCAACGTCAGGGTGGCTACCAGCAGCGCCCCGGTGGTTACCAGCAGCGCCCCAAGCGTCAGGGTCCCAAGCCCCAGATGCGCTTCACGCCCAAGCCCCAACGCATCATCTATGAAGAGGCTCCCATCGATCCCAACATGGAGGTTCGCCTGAACAAGTTCCTCGCCAACGCCGGCATCTGCTCGCGCCGTGTGGCTGATGAATATATCCAGAAAGGCCTTGTGATGGTCAATGACGAGGTCGTTACCGAACTCGGCATGAAGATCACGCCCAAGGACATCGTGAAGTACAACGGTGAAATCGTGACCACCGAGAAGAAGTGCTACGTACTGCTCAACAAACCCAAAGACTGCGTGACCACCAGCGACGATCCCAACGGCCGCAAGACCGTCATGGACCTTGTCAAGGGAGCTTGTGAAGAGCGCATCTACCCCGTGGGTCGTCTGGACCGCAACACCACCGGTGTTCTCCTGCTGACCAACGACGGTGACCTTGCCGCCAAGCTTGCCCACCCGCAGTATGTCAAGAAGAAAATCTATCAGGTGTGGACCGACAAGCCCATCAGCGAGGAGGACATGCAACACATCGCCGACGGCGTTGAGCTCGATGACGGTCCCATCCACGCCGATGCCGTGAGCTACGTCTCCCCCACCGACCGCAAGCAGGCCGGTATCGAGATTCACTCGGGACGCAACCGCGTCGTTCGCCGCATCTTTGAATCGCTGGGTTACCATGTGGTGAAGCTCGACCGCGTTTACTTCGCAGGCCTGACCAAGAAGAACCTGCCGCGCGGCCGCTGGCGCTACCTCACCCAGGAAGAGGTGAACTTCTTGAAACAAAACTCATTTGAATAAATAACAATCACATTGTAATGTTGTGTCATTGCTACGCTGCATTTAACCGTGCTAACGCACGGGAAATTATTCAAATTATTATAAAATTTTAATATCTAAATTTGTTTAATTTCCCGCCCTACGGGCGGTCGATGTTCAGAAGCATTAAGAGACACGTTATGAATATTTAAGAATAGAACAATGGCTTTGAAACGTACAAAAATCGTCGATATCTTTGATCCCGCACTGGTGGGACAACAGGTGTGTGTTAAGGGCTGGGTACGCAGCCGCCGTGGTAACAAGTTCGTGCAGTTCATCGCGTTGAACGACGGCTCGACCATCAACAACCTGCAAATCGTCATCGACCTCGAGAAGTTCAGTGAGGAGGAGTTGCGCCCCATCACCACGGGTGCCAGCCTCCATGTCGAGGGACAGCTCGTCCAGTCCCAGGGCAAGGGCCAGACCGTAGAGGTACAGGCCCAGACCGTAGAAATCTACGGCACCTGTGACGAAGACTATCCCATGCAGAAGAAAGGCCACACGCTGGAGTTCCTGCGCTCAAAGGCTCACCTGCGCATGCGCACCAACACCTTCGGCGCCATCTTCCGCATCCGCCACCACCTGGCTTTCGCCATCCACAACTTCTTCAACGAGAAGGGTTTCTTCTACCTGCACACGCCGCTGATTACCGCCAGCGACTGTGAGGGTGCCGGCGACATGTTCCAGGTGACCACCCTCGACCTGGGCGACCTGCCCAAGACCGAGGACGGCAAGACCGACTACTCGAAGGACTTCTTCGGCAAGTCCACAAGCCTGACCGTGTCAGGTCAGCTCGAGGGTGAGCTGGGCGCTACCGCACTGGGTGCCATCTATACCTTTGGCCCCACCTTCCGCGCCGAGAACAGCAACACCCCGCGCCACCTGGCTGAGTTCTGGATGATTGAGCCCGAGATGGCATTCTATGACATCACCGACAACATGGACCTTGCCGAGGAGTTCATCAAATACTGCGTGAACTACGCGCTGGAGCACTGCAAGGATGACCTGGAGTTCCTCAACAAGATGTATGACAACACCCTCATCGAGCGTCTGCACAGCGTTCTTAAGGAGCCGTTCGTGCGCCTGACCTACACCGAGGGTATCGACATCCTTAAACAGGCCAAGAAGAAATTTGAATTCCCCGTGGAATGGGGTGTGGACCTGCAGAGCGAGCACGAGCGCTACCTCGTCGAGGAGCACTTCAAGCGCCCCGTTATCCTCACCGATTATCCGCGTGAAATCAAGGCCTTCTACATGAAGCAGAACGAGGACGGCAAGACCGTGCGTGCCATGGACGTGCTGTTCCCCATGATCGGCGAAATCATCGGCGGCAGCGAGCGCGAGGCCGACTACAATAAACTGATGAGCGAGATTGAGCGCCGCGGCATCCCCATGAAGGACATGTGGTGGTACCTCGACACACGCCGCTTTGGCACCGTGCCTCACAGCGGCTTCGGTCTGGGCTTCGAGCGCCTCATCCTGTTCGTGACTGGTATGGCTAACATCCGTGACGTCATCCCGTTCCCCCGCACGCCCAACAACGCCGAGTTCTAAGCACTCGACATTCATAAAGCAAAAAGAGTAGAGACGCAAGTGATTTTGCGTCTCTACTTTTTTATAGACCGCCCTGCGGGCGGGAAATTATTCAAATTATTTTTAAATTTTATACTAATATTGTTTAATTTCCGCGAGCCTAGCGAGCGGTTATTAGAGAAGGCATCCGTGCTTTATTATTATTATGACTAATTGGCATCCGCGTTCATTATTGGGCGCGGATGCATTTTAAGAATATGAACTCTTATTTTTGCTATTTCTGCATTTTATCATATCTTTGCAGTATTACTTGTATTTTGATTTCTATTAACCACTAAATTATTGATATTATGAAAAAGCTATTACTTATTTTCCTGACCGTGTTGACGGCATCGCTCGCCGCCCAGGCCGACGTGACAATCAACGCCACGAACTTTCCTGACGCGAACTTCCGCTCCTACCTGCTGAGCGAGTATCCCAGCGGTACAATCACAACGGCGCAGCTCAACGCCCGCACCACGCTGGAGGTAAACAACAAGAGCATTTCCAACATGAAGGGTGTCGAGTATTTCGCCCAGTTGACCAGGCTCAGTTGCTATGGTAACAACCTCACCTCGATTGATGTGTCCAACAACCTGCAGTTGACCTACCTCAATCTTTATGACAACAAGCTGACATCGATCAACGTGGTAAACAACTCACGCCTGGAACAGCTGTACTTACACAGGAACCAGCTGACCGAGGTCACGGTCACCTATCACACTGCCTTGAGAACGTTCTGGGTTAGGGACAACCCTAATTTGACCAGCCTGAACTGCTGCCGCAACGCGATTACCAATCTTGACATCGCCAACTGTACGTCCCTGAAAACATTAATGTGCTTCGAGAACAGTAGTCTCTCCATAATCCAGGGCTTGGAAAGCTGTACTGCCCTCACCTATATTGATTGTGAGGACTGCGCCATCTCCAGCCTGAGCGGCGTGAATAGCCTGAACAACCTGGAGAAACTCTATTGCCGCAACAACAACCTCACCTCCCTCACAGTGACCAACAAGCCTAACCTGAAAATCCTCAGATTAACCGGCAATACCTTGCTGACCACGGTCAACTGCTATAGCTGCGCGTTGACGGAACTCTATGTCAGTGGCTGTGGAGCCATCACCACTCTGATGTGCTACGGCAACTCCAACCTGACAGCGATTACCGGCCTGGCGAACTGCATATCGATGAAGAAATTGTCGTGCTATGGCTGTTCCTTGACCGACCTGCCCGGCTTGAACGGCATGGATAACTTGACGAACGTTGTCTGCTCCTACAACAAGCTCACCTCGCTCACTCTGAGCGAAAAGAGCCAGCTGACACAGCTGTGGGTAGATGATAACCTCTATCTCACCAGCCTTGAAACCTACGGCAACCCGTTGTTGACCAGCCTCAATGTCACCGGTTGCACACAGTTGCAGATCCTCCATTGCTATTCTAATGCGACCCTGGCCCAAATTACCGGTCTTGGGGATTGCGCAGTATTGAAGGAAATCAAGTGCTCTTCATGTGCCCTCACTACCCTTGACGGCCTGCAAGGGAAGACCAAACTGGAAAATGTTTCTTGCTCCATGAACCAGTTAACCTCACTTGATTTGTCGGGATGCCTTTCCCTGAATCGCGTCGTTTGCGTTAACAACAATATCTCGCTTAACGGCATGGAAACCCTGGTGAACAGCCTGCGCACATGTCCGGCGTCCAATCCCGGAACGCTGATTCCCGTATATGAAGGAAACTCAAACGAGCATAATGTCATTTCCATTGAGCAAGCCATCACCGCCTACAACAAGAACTGGTCGGTCGAGGCCGCGCTCGGCTCCACCACCGAGCCCATCGTCAGTCTGGACAAAATCCTTGACGCCACCGAGGGTTCTATCCACTTCTCGACCGATGGGGAGTATCCTTGGATTCTGGCGGTTGACGAAGACGGCACGGTCTGCGCCCGTTCAAGCAATGACGGCGAGGCGAACACCGTATCGACGCTCACCGCCACCGTCACGGTAACGGTACCAGGCACTTCACTGTTAACTGTTTTCAAGGCCAGGGGCGAGGGCTCGAGCCCGATCTATGACGCGTGCACCTTTAAGGTTGACGGCAATCAGGTGTTCTCCTTCGGATCTTTGGGTAACTACTGGACCACCAACAACTCGACTCTGGAAGTGGGCACCCACACGCTCACCTGGACCTATTCCAAGGATAGCAGCGTCAATCCCGCCGGCGATTTCTTCGCCATCAGCCAGGTATCTCTGTACATACCTGCCTCCACCCGTGGCGACGTGAACGGCGACGGTAGCGTGACCATTGCCGACGTGACGGCACTGATTGACATCCTGCTGAGCGGCGCATCGGCTCCCGCCGGTGCCGACTGCAACCAGGACAACAGTGTGACCATCGCAGACGTCACTGCCCTGATCGACTACCTGCTGAGCCACAGTTGGAATTAATGCTCGCTGTGCTCGCAGTTTAAAGTTTAAGGTTTAGAGTTTAGAGAGGCTGCCGCATACGGGCCACCACACTAAGACGCTAAGGCGACAAAATTGAATAAAACAACTGAATTTTCTGAGAGTTCTGAGTTCAGATTCATCAGATTATTCAGTTGTTTTTGATGGGATTTAACCTTCTTTGGTTTAATAGTGCCGAAAAATTGCACTCGGTCATAGTTCCTTTGCATCGTGAAAAGGATTAGAGGCTTTAGGCGGCATCCGCTTTCATAAGACAACAGTATAAATAAATAAATAACTAACAACTTAAAACGTAATAAACTATGACTGAGCAGATTTTAAAGCAAGACGTAATGATTGACGGGCAGCAGGTATTGAGCATCGCCACGCCCGACATTGTGAGCAACCACGTGAGCGAGGCCGCACCCCATACAGCGCGCACCGTCGAAGTGGACCCCATGAAGCTGCAGGTGATGCAGAACGCCGTTGCCAAGATTGAGAAGGCCTTTGGCACCTGTGCCATCATGCGCATGAACGACGAGAGTGTCGAGGACGTTGACGTCATCCCTACCGGCAGCATCGGACTGGACAAGGCGTTGGGCGTGGGCGGCTATCCGCGCGGACGCATCGTGGAAATCTACGGTCCCGAGTCATCGGGTAAGACCACGCTGGCCCTGCACGCCATCGCGCAGGCGCAACAGATGGGTGGCATCGCTGCCTATATCGATGCCGAGCACGCCTTTGACCGCTCCTATGCCGAAGCCGTCGGCGTGAACACACGCAACCTGTGGATCTCGCAGCCCGACAACGGCGAACAGGCGCTGGAGATTGCCGACCAGCTCATCCGTTCGGCCGCCATCGACGTCATTGTCATCGACAGTGTCGCCGCTCTCACCCCCAAGGCCGAGATCGAGGGCGAGATGGGCGAGAGCAAGATGGGCCTGCAAGCTCGCCTGATGAGCCAGGCGCTGAGGAAACTCACCGCCACGATCGCCAAGACACGCACCTGCTGCATCTTCATCAACCAGCTGCGAGAGAAACTGGGCGTGATGTTCGGCAACCCCGAGACGACCACTGGTGGCAACGCTTTGAAGTTCTACAGCAGTGTGCGCCTTGACATCCGCCGTTTGGCGCACATCAAGGACGGAGAACGCGTACTGGGTGCCCAGACGCGTGTGAAAGTGGTGAAAAACAAGGTCGCCCCACCCTTCCGCAAGGCCGAGTTTGACGTCATCTACGGCACAGGCATCAGCCGCGAGAGCGAACTCATCGACATGGGTGTCGAGGCAGGCATCATCAAGAAGAGCGGCGCATGGTTCAGCTGGCAGGACCAGCGCCTGGGACAAGGCCGAGAAGCCGCCAAGCAACACCTTATCGATAACCCCGACACCGCCGATGCCATCGCGGCACTGCTGCAATCCACATAAACTTTAAACCCAATACCATGAAAACCACCTGGAGCGGGGAGGCACTGCTTCCCCGCTCCGTTTTATCAAAAAACGCAAACGATTGCATAATAAAAAATGTTAATAATTAGGCAGTTAACACATTATTATAAAAGAACTGGAACTATTTTTGCGGTCCTTTGGCTTGCAAACTTTCTAAAAGAACAGCGTCAAACCAATTACCAGAGTAACCTGAAATTACTTACTGATAACCAATATATTAACTACTAACAATGAAAAAATTGAAAATGCTATCAACGACAGCATTCAGGCTCATGGCGCTGATGCTGTGCCTTGCTATGGCTGTACCGCAGGCTGTGGCAGATGACTTTTATGTCATGGGCGACATGACCACATGGAACACCAGCAGCCTGCTCAACAACAGTTACAAGATGACTGAGTCAAGCGGTGAATGGACATGGTCCTACACGCCGACGACGAGCGGCGACGTGTACTTCCGCATCATGGGCCGCTGGTCTGGCGGTTGGTATGACAACGGCATTGCGCCTTCGACCAACGGTACCGCCGTCACCACAAGCTATCAGAACTGCAGTTGGAACAACAGCAATGCGTGGAAGCTGACGGTGACAGCTGGTAACACCTACACGCTGTACAAGAACAGCAGTAATCAAGTAAAATACTCGGTTGAGAATGTCCCTGATACTTATGTTATCGCTGGAAGTCCCGCATCGGTGTTTGGAGCAGAATGGAATGGTTCCTACGGACCTAACACCATGACTGAAAGCGCTAATGGCAGTTACACGCTCACTTTGAGTAGTGTAACCCTCACGGCAAGTACCGAATATGAATACAAAGTCGTCCTTAATGGAGGCAGTTGGATTGGCGACCCCAATAACAACAATGACAATTTTAAGTTTGCTGTGCCTCGCAACGGCTCATATAAAGTGACTTTCACTTTCGACCCGTCAACGAACGAATGTGTTGTCACTTATGAATTGCTGAACGGCACTGGCGGCGAAACATTCACTGTTGCAGGTTCTAATACCACTATTTTGGGATCATCATGGGATCCTGCCAACAGTAACAATGACATGACGCTGGTTGATGGTGTCTATCAACTCACGAAAAACGATGTTGAACTGACCGACAACAACCCATCATGTGACTTCAAAGTTGCCGTTAACCACTCTTGGGTAATTGCTTATCCAAGTGGAAATACCAGCGTTACCGGTTTTAACGGCAGTGGCACATATGACATCGTGTTCACCTATGATCCGACAAATGATGCCGTAACCGGCGTTGCTACCAAGCAGACTCCGCCTACTCCCACTGTCTATTACGTGAAGGGCGATGACCTCAGTATCTTCCCCAACGGGTGGAACGAGGGTGAAAACACCGTGATGACCGACAACGAGGATGGCACCTATAGCTGGACCTCAGGTGAATTCCAATTGAACGCTGGCACCAACTACGCCTACAAGGTTTGGGGTGATAACGGTTCTTGGCACCCCACTGGCGACAACGCCACCTTTAGTGCCAATATTCCCGGTACCTATACCGTGACCATCACCTACGACAGCAATAATGAGACCGTAACCCACGAGCTTACGCTCATCGCAGCCAGCCCGATTTACATCACTGGTGATGCTCCCATGGGCATCAGCGACTGGTCACCCGTTCCCACCACAACGTTGACCTATGACGCTACGACCGGCTATTACACCTATGAGTGCATAGTGGCCAATACCGGCAGCTACCGGTTTGTATTTGCCACCGGACAAGGTGCCGATGCCGACGACTGGGACACCTTTAACAACAACTATCGCATGGGTCCGCAATACGGTGATCAAAACATCACCGTCAACAGCGACTGGATTACCACGCAGAAATCCAACGGCGATAACGGAGCCTACAAGGTTATGCTGCCTGCCGGCACTTACACCATCATCTATGACCCCGCTACCGGCAAGTTCAAGATTACAGGCGTTGCGCCCATCTTCATCACGGGTGACCTGGGTCTGGGTCTGGGATGGTCCTATGCTCCCACCACCGCCATGATTTATGACGAGAGCACCGGTCTGTACAGCTACACCTACAGGGTGCCCAAACAGGGAACCTACGGCTTTGTCTTTGCCACGGCCCAAGTCCTCGGCATTGACAATGAGGGTGATGCCTGGAACACCTTTAACTCTAACTACCGCATCGGCCCCACGGGCGACAGCGATGAGGTGTACACTCTGGGTACCGACGAGTGGAAACCCACGCAGATGGCGAACCTGGGCGAGAGTGACGATGCCCATGCCTATTCTGTTAAACTGCCTGCCGGCTATGTCACCATCTACTTTGACAACACTGCCGACAACATGCAGTTCAAGGTTGAGAGTGAAGGCATCCTGGGCGAAGACCTGTACATGGTGGGTGGCATCACCTGCGACAGCACCATCCACTACTACAACTCCAACGATGGTGTGCTCATGAAGTATGACAACTCCAAGAAGTTGTACTACCTGAATCACATCACCCTGAACACCAACTCCACCTTCTGCTTCACCACGGCATTGGGCGAGGACTGGCAGCACGTGGGCACCCGCTACGGCAACAGTGACACCGATCCCAACTACTTTGAGCCCGAGAACGGCGACGCCACTGCCCACCTGAGGGTTACCGGCGACAAGATCAACGTGAATATGCCGCTCGATGAATGGGATGACGCCACTGGCGAATGGCAGATGAATACCGCAGGCATCTATAACGTGGTTGTTAACATCGAAGACGGCTGGGTGAAGCTCATCAGGACCGACCAGTTCACACTCTTCCCCATGAACGTCTATCTCCAGCAGACCGACAACGTCGAGATCAACAACATCGGCACTCCCGGCACCACCTATAGCAAGGATGACTTCACCGGTTACTGGCCTCTGGTGGCCTACAACCGCCTGACGGGTGACTGGGATCCTAACGATGACGCCTGCCACTATGCAGTGACCTATATGGGCGACACTACAACCACCGATGGCAAAACGTGGTGGCACTGGCAGGTGAGCGCCTCGATTGCCGAGGTAATTTTCACCCGTACCAACCAGAGTCCTTACCAAAGCGAAGTCATCGCCCGCAAAGCTGGCGTGCTGTGGTACACTTGGGAGGAGGACAACACCATGACCGCCCACAGCCGTGAGTACTTCACGTCGTCGGCAACGGCATTGCCCGGCAATGTGGTAGTCGAGGAAGGTCACTACTATGTTTACTTCATCAACACCGTGGGATGGGAAACCGTCAACTGCGTGGCTTGGGGCGGCAACAGTTCGCCTTACTATGACGGCCACGGCAAGGACGTGCAGACCTGGCCCGGTCAGACCATGACCTGCATCGGCATTGACCCGATGACGGGCTACGAAGTGTGGGAATATGACTTCGGCGCCATCGACGACAGCCGTGCTCCCGACGATGTGCTGTTCCACGACGGAACGCCCTTCGCCACCACCGATGCCAAGGAGCAGACCGGCGACTTTGACTTCATCAATGGCGGTGTGTATGACTACCTCGGCCTGTTTGATGATGCCTACACGTTGAACAGCCTAATCCGCACTGCCAGGAAGAACGTGCGCTACACCATCAGCAACGACCTGCTCGGCGTTTACTATGATCCTGATGCCGAGACCGACATCACCTACGAGCTGAGCAATGGTTCCTACACGACCGAGAGGGTATTCGGTGCCCTGTATGCCAAGGACCTCAACGACTACGGCGAGAAGTCCGAGAAGCCACTGGGCGAGGAGTTCGTTGACTATGTTTATGACATCTGCGGCGGCACGGGTGATGACCCCAGACCGTCACAAATCATGAACAAGGAGAAAGAGTATGACCAGAGTAACTGGATTAAACTCGTTGTTTCTCCCAACTACGACGGCGGCACTCCATTGCCCTCTGCCCATCCCGACCTGAAAGACTATGTGGACCACATCATTCCGGGCAAGAGCCTGCAGTTGTACATGACCGACAGCATCAACCCGACGGGTCGCGTGATGGCCATCAGCATGGGTGAGTCCAAGGAATACAACCTCAATGTCTATGTGTCGAGCCACTTCAACGACACCGTGGTGTTCAACTACACCCACCGCGACTGGCAGCCCGACGTTTACAAGGGCAATTACCGCACGGTGCCCTACGTCACTTGGAAACAGAACAGCCAGGGCAACATCATCTCGGGCGAAGTCACCCGTAAACTCATCGATGAAGATCCCGTCAAGATGTTCTATGTGGCTCCCAAGCCTCAGGAGGTTGCCTACATCACATGGGTAGTATATGACAACGACAATGAGCCCATGAATCCCAACGATGTGCCTCCCTACGGCAACTACGTGTCGGGCGTCTATCAGCCTTACACCATCGAGGGCCTTTCACTGCCCAAGGACCCGGGACGTTTCTATGCTCCCAGCAACTGGGACCGCAGCATCACCATCAACTACAGCTACCTTGAGCAGCTTGTTGCCCAGGGCAAGATGACTCAGGAAGAGTTAGAAAGCCTGAGCACCGATGGCTACCTGAGCGAGAACCAGCTGAATGACATGGCCGGAGGTTTTGGACAGCAATATGGTCCCTACTCCAACGGTTACATGCAGTATGGCGGCATCAAGGTCAACTGGTCACTCTTTGATGAGTCGAAGAGCGGCGGCAAGGCCTGGTGGCAGATCTTCAGGCCCGGACAGGCCTATAAGTTCAAGGCCATCATCCGCTATGCCCGCGGCAGCGAGGGCGATGACAGCGCCGACAACTACTATTATGGTCCCAGCAACGGCGGCCATGAGACAGGTGACGGCACCGTCCTGAGCGCTCCGCGTCGTGAAGGCGCTGAGGACACCTACAAGCCCAACATGTACTTCACCGACGATTACACTGACGAAGGTCTGGACAAGAGCAAGTTCATCATCTTCCCCATCGAGGCCAGCGAAGTAGGTTCCAACGGTGGTGACATGGGTAACGTGACCGCTATTAAGGAAATCGTTCAAGACGTTGCAACGAGCCGCACGGTTACCAGTGTGCGCTACTTCAACCTGACGGGTGTGGAGAGCAGCCAGCCGTTTGATGGCATCAACATCGTGGTGACCACCTACAGCGACGGTAGCCGCACCAGCAAGAAAATCCTGCGCTGACGCCTTAGTGCGACAGCCATCAACCCACTGCGACAGCCGTGCCCGATAACGGGTGCGGCTGTTGTTTGTAGGTAGCCGACCTTGTTTTTTACATGACATGAAAAATTTTTCGGCGACAATCATGGGAATACACAGGAAAAACATTAATTTTGTAGGTTAAAACAGAATTTTTAAAATCGATTATGCAGAATACCACCAGCAAACAATATGACGAGGCGATTGCCCAGTGCCGCGAGTTGTTTATCAACAAGATGAAGGACTACGGAGCCTCGTGGCGCATCCTCAGGCCCCGCTCGGTCACCGACCAGATTTTCATCAAGGCAAAACGCATCCGCACCCTGGAGCTCAACGGCGAGACCAAGGTGGGCGAAGGCATCTGGCCCGAGTTCATAGGCATCATCAACTATGGCATCATCGGGCTCATCCAGCTGCGCCTGGGCTATAGCGACACGGTGGACATCACCAATGAGGAGGCCCTGAGACTCTATGACGAGTTGATACTGGCGACCAAGAACCTGATGATTGCCAAGAACACCGACTATGGCGAGGCATGGCGCGACATGCGCATCTCGAGTTATACCGACCTGATTCTGACCAAGATACAGCGCACCAAGGAGATTGAGAACCATGACGGAGCCACCCTGGTGAGCGAGGGCATCGATGCCAACTATCAGGACATGATCAACTACAGCGTGTTCGCCCTCATCAAGCACAGCGAGGAAACATCAGGTCAAGAGTGAGGAGTTGTTTTATAGTAACTCTATATAATCTGGCTGAAAACCGTAAAACTGAAAAGAAATGACCTTTAAAGCGCTCATCAATGCGGTAAAGTATGAGAAGTGGTGCCAAGTGCTGACGCTGCTCATGCGCCTCACTGTGGGCGGCGTGTTCATCTTTTCGGGCTTCACCAAGGGCATTGACCCATGGGGCACCTGCTACAAGATTACCGACTACTTCACCGCCATGGGGCTGGAACAATGGAGTGCGACCGCACTGTTCATTGCCGCTGCTCTGGCAGCGCTGGAATTCACGCTGGGAGTGCTGATTGCCGTGGGAGCCTACCGCCGCGGCGCGCCCATCTTGGCCCTGCTCCTGCTGCTGGTGATGACGCCGCTGACGCTGTGGCTTGCGGTTACCGGCGCAGTGCCCGACTGCGGATGCTTTGGCGATGCCCTGCACTTGAGCAACTGGGCGACCTTCGGCAAAAACATCCTGCTGCTGTTGGGAGTGGTCTATCTGTTGCTATTCAACACTTCGTTGCGTGGAGTTTATGGCCCTGCCGTACAGTGGGCAGTCATCGCCCTGTCGTTTGTGTTCATCATGGCCATCGCCTATTATGGCTACTTCGTGCAACCGCTTATCGACTACCGCCCCTACCCCGTAGGTACCCGTTTGGTAACTACCGCTGAAGAAGACTCCGAAGAAAGCGAGGACGACTTCATCTTTATCTACAGCAAGAATGGCGAGGAACACGAGTTCACCATCGACAGTCTGCCCGACGAGAATGACGGCTGGGAATATGTGACACGCTATCATGCGCGTCGTCCGCAGGGCAAGATCATCATACAAAACGGTGACAACCTCAACGGTATCGCCATCCAGGACGAAGACGGCATTGACGTCACCCTTGATGTGCTGGCAGACAGCCGCCGCACGGTGCTGCTCCTCTTCCCCGCACTGGAACAGGTGGGCGTGGTCAACTCCTTCGCATTGAATGAGATGAACGATGCCGCCCTGGTATCAGACGCCCAAGTGGTGGGGCTCACCTCGGCCACGGCCGAACAGGTTGAAGATTGGCGGGACTTGTCAATGGCAAGCTATCCCATCTATTATATGGACGACAGCGAACTCAAAATGGTGGCCCGCGGCAACCCCGCCGTGGTCTATGTCGAGGACGGTGTCATCAAGTGGAAACGTACCCTGTCATCGCTCGACAACGTTGAGCAAGCCGAGTCGCTCGCCGACATGAGCAACGATTATGACAGTGACAACATCATGACAAGCCTATTGATTGCCTACCTGGCAGCAATGCTTGCCCTGCTGTTGCTTAACCGTTCCCACCTTGTCATCCTGAGCCTGTTCAAACGCAAAAACAAGAAACCTGAAACCACCGACTAAAAAAACTAAAATATGATACTGAAAGAAGGACAAACGATTGGCAATAAATGGCATGTGGTTTACCTCATCAAGGAAAACCCCTATGCCGAGAGTTACCGCGTCGAGGACGAGAGCGGCAACCCCTACTTCATGAAGATTTACCGCCTCAAGAACACGCCCGAGAAACTCATCGTCAACGGAGACGTTGTCGAGATTGCGGCATGCCGCCAGTTGAGCCACAAGAACATCGTGAGCTACATCGATGACGGCACCTATCAGGACGAGGCAGGCGAATGCCGTTACCTGATAGCCACTTACTTCAGCGGCAAACTCCTGAGCGAACTGCTGCAGAGCAAGAAGAAAAACAAACTCGACAAAAAAACTGCCGTGAAGATTTTCATCGAGATGCTGCAGGGCCTGCAATACCTGCATGAGCGTCCCGGCGTGATGCTGCACAATGACATCAACCCCACCAACGTGATGCTCAGCAGCAAGACACGCGGCATTGCCGAAATCATCGACATGGGACACTTGTCATCCCGTTTCATGGGCACGCCGCCGTTTGACACGGCCGACCTTGACCCGCGCTACGCCAGCGGCCAGTCTTTCCTGGGCAAGTATGACGAGCGCAACGACATCTTTGCCGCCACAGGTGTCTTCTACACCATGCTGACGGGCAAAGCCCCCTGGGGAGTGGAATTCTCACCCGACATGTCACGCAAAGAGAAAATCAGGCTGGTGCAGAAAGCCCGTAGCGAACAGGGCGAAATCAACGTCGATGACATCGAGGACGAGAAGCTGCAAGCCATCGTCGCCTGTGGCCTGTCACTGAGTTACACTGACCGCTATGAGAGCGTTGACGAAATACTCAATGACCTCATTGCCGATGACGACAGCGAGATTGCCAACGAACTGCGCGACCGCCTTGCCACAAGGCAGCAAGAGGCCACTAAGGACGACGAGGAATCCCAGGACTGGAGCGGTGGCAGTAGCCGTACCCAAGTCGCCAGCGAGACCAGCGCCGACATCGAAATCAAGCGCGGCAACGGCAACGGCTTTGCCGACATCGCCGGTATGGACGACCTGAAGGAGATGCTGCGCAAACGCGTCATCCTCATCCTCAAGGACAAAGAACTGGCCGAGAAATACAAACTCACCCCGCCCAACGGCATGTTGCTCTACGGTCCCCCGGGATGCGGCAAGAGCTTCTTTGCCGAGAAGTTTGCCGAGGAGACAGGCTTCAACTTCATCCTTGTCAAGGCCAGTGACCTGGGCTCCATCTACATCCACGGTTCCCAGGGCAAAATCGCCGACCTGTTCAAGAAGGCCGAGGAGAACGCCCCATCGGTATTGTGTTTCGACGAGTTCGACGCATTCGTCCCCAGCCGCTCGGGCGACCTAGGCAGCAACCAGGCAGGCGAGGTCAACGAGTTCCTGTCGCAGCTCAACAACTGCTCCAAACGCGGCATCTTTGTCATTGCCACCAGCAACCGTCCCGACAAGGTGGATCCAGCCGTGTTGCGCACCGGCCGCATCGACAAGCAGGTGTATGTGCCCATGCCCGACCTCACGGCACGTCGCCTCATGTTCGAGCTCTACCTCAAGGACCGTCCCTGTGGCGAGATTGACAGTGAGGCCCTGGCACAGAAGGCCGACGGTTATGTCGCCAGCGATATTGCCTATGCCGTGAACGAGGCCGCCACGATTGCTGCTTTCAACAATGAGATCATCACCCAAGAGCTGCTCATCAAGACCATCGAGGGCATCAAGCCGTCGGTGAACAAAGACCTGCTCAAGGAGTATGAAGAGATGCGTAACCAAATGGAGGGTATCTCCCGCAGCAACTCCCTGCCTCGCGTGGGTTTCAACACCAATAACGACTGAAAAACAAAAACTAAAGACTAAAAGATATGGACTTAAACAAACTGATGATGGATTTTCTTGCCGAGGAAGGGTTCCGTCCGCACGAGACCCCCTTTGGCATCGCCTTCAAGAGCGAAGGCGTCAACTACCTTTACTTCAAGGACGAGGATGACGAACAGTACTTCAGGCTGATGATGCCTGCCATCTTTGTCGTCACCGAGGACAACGAGGAGATGATCATGCGTGCCATGAACGATGTAAACGGCAACATCAAAGTCGTGAAACTCTACACCATGGAAATGCAAGACGAGAACGACAAGAAGGAGACCAGCGTGTGGGTAGCCTTTGAAATCCTTGCCGACACCACGCCCGAACTGGGCGACATCGTGCCCCGCGCCATCAACCTGCTGCAAGGCGCACGCATCGCCTTCCTTGCCAGGTTGGAGGAAATGGCCGACAAATAACCGCGCCACACAACATCATTCAATAAAACGGGTTCCCGCCAAGTTGTTTTGGCAGGAACCCGTTTTTTCGTGTTGTGTTGCTATGAATCTTTACAGATATGGCTCAATGGCGCTGTCCTTGACACGAGTGAATGTGGCAGTAACTTCTTGTCCGTCATCTTCGAAGGTGAGCGTCAATTTGTCTCCCTTTACCTTATAAAGACATTTGACAATTTCATCCTCATACAAGTAATTGTAAGTAATGGTCAAGACATTACCCGATACGGTATATGTTCCTTGAAAAATATCGACACCGGTTTCGCCATTGAGCATGGATTTATTCACTTCATAAAATGTACCGTCTTTAGTAAATTGGAACAATGTCACCGCTGCTCCATAACCAGTATTATCGAGTGCCCATGTCCCGACGATGTCGGCACTCTTGGGCTCGTCATCATCGCCACAAGAAGCGAAACCAACCGAAAGCAGGGCCATCAGCATGACCATCAACAAATTATAGCACTTCTTCATCATTTTATCGGTTTATGAATTTTGCAAATACGGCTCAATGACGCTATCGTCAACACGGGTGAATGTGGGTTCTTCTCCGCCGAGAAACTTCAGTTTGTCGCCCTGCACTGAATATTCGCCCTCAGTGGTCCAAACCTCGTCATCATTGAGTAATAAGGAGAATTTCAACGTCGTCCCTGATACGGTATATGTTCCGTGATGAGCATAAAAGTTGGGTCTGCCGTAATAGACTTCATGATATTTCTCCACTACATGAAACTCACCGTCTTTGGTAAACTGATAAAACATATCATAATTCGCTGTCTCATCAGGATTATCGTATTGCCAGGTCCCGACAATGTCAGCAACCTTGGGCTCGTCGTCATCGCCACAAGCAGCAAAACCAACCGAAACCATGGCCATCATCAAGAATATCAACGGATAAATGTACTTTTTCATATCTAAATGATTTATTTAGTATTTTACAGATACGGCTCAATGACGCTGTCACTGACACGGGTGAAAGTGGTAGGACCTTGACCTTCGACGTAGAGCATCAATTTGTCGCCCTGCACACTGTAATCATATTCGACAGTTGCAGTATCATTCTCTAAAATGTAGGTTAGGTACAACTTATGACCCGATACGGTATATGTTCCGTGTGAAGGACTGACTAAGGTTGAATTAATCACTTCATGAAACTTACCGCCTTTGGTGAATTGAAGCAATATCGCAAAATCACCAGGTAGATCAGCAACATACGACCAGGTCCCGACGATGTCAGCCACCTTAGGCTCGTCGTCATCACTACAAGCAGCAAAGCCTAAGGAAACAAGAGCCATAAGTATGACCATCAAAAAGTAAGATAACCTCTTCATAACATTAAAAATGATTTTTATGATTTCTCGCCCGTCAGGGCAATTCCTGTTCCGGGCGAGAAATCTTGATTAATTTAACTCCTCATGTAAGCGGCTTGGTCCTCGGGGTTGAAGCCTCCGATGAACTTGGCATGGCGTGCCACCTCGGCCTCGCCCATGTTGACATAGACCTTGGCACTGTCCATAAACAGGTCGGGCTCGTTGCTGGCATCACCGATGAGCAGGTAGCCCATAATGATGTGACCGAGCATCTCGACCAGACGACGGGCGTGGAAGGTGATGTACTCGGGATCCTCAACGGCCTGCACTTTGGCCATCGTCTCCTCGTACATCGCGGTCATGGTCTCGAGTTTGGCCTTCATGGGAGCAACGGCCTCGCTGTACTCGCGGGCGGCGTACTCTTTGATTTGGTTCAGGTAGGTGCCCGTGGTGACGTGGCGGATGGCAGCAACCACCTGCAACTGGGTCGTGCCCTCATAGATGCTGGTGATGCGGGCATCGCGGTAGATGCGCTCACAGGCGTAGTCACGCATGAAGCCGCTACCACCGTGAATCTGCACGCAGTCGTAGGCGTTCTGGTTGCAGAATTCACTGGTCATACCTTTTGCCAACGGTGTGAAGGCGTCGGCCAAGCGGTTGTAGGCCTTCATCGTCTTGCGCTCCTCGGGTTCGAGGGTGCGCTCACGGCTGATGGCGTCAAGCGATTTATACATGTCCACAAATCGGGTGCACTCATAGAGCAAGGTGCGCGAAGCATCCAACTTCGCCTTGATGTTGGCAATCATCTCGCTCACGGCAGGGAAATTGATGATGGCCTTGCCGAACTGCTCACGGCTGCGTGCATAGGCGATAGCCTCCTGACAGGCGGCCTCACTCACGCCGACACTCTGAGCGGCGATGCCCAGACGTGCACCGTTCATCAGCGACATCACATACTTGATAAGACCCAATTTGCGGTCACCGCACAACTCGGCCTTGGCGTTCTTGAACACGAGTTCGCACGTGGGACTACCGTGGATACCCATCTTGTCCTCGATGCGGCGAACGGTCATGCCACCGTCTCGCTTGTCATAGATGAACATCGACAGGCCGCGGCCGTCACGGGTACCCTCCTCGCTGCGTGCGAGTACGAGCGAAATGTCGCCGTCACCGTTGGTGATGAAGCGCTTCACACCATTCAGGCGCCAAGTGCCGTCCTCGTCCTGGGTGGCCTTGAGCATGACGGACTGCAGGTCACTGCCGGCGTCAGGCTCAGTGAGGTCCATCGCCAGCGTCTCACCCTTGCAGGTGCGAGGCAGGAAACGCTGCCTCTGGTCCTCATTTCCAAATTCGTTGATGGTCTCGGCGCAGTCCTGCAGACCCCACACGTTAACGAAGCCCGCATCGGCACGGCTCACCATGTCGGCAGCCATGATGTAGGGAATGGTCGACATGTTAAGGCCACCGTACTGGCGGGGCAAGGTGATGCCCATCAAGCCTGCTTGATTCAGGGCCTTGAGGTTCACCTCGGTGCCCTTGGCATAGCGTACACGACCATTCTCGTGGTGCGGACCCTCGAGGTCCACATCCTTGGCGTTAGGGGCGATGATGTCACCACACACCTCACCGATGATTTCCAGCACGCGCTCGTAGGAGTCCATCGCGTCCTCAAAATCGAGAGGCGCGTAGTCAAATTTCTCGCTCTGGGTATAGTTGCGCTCACGCAAGGCAACGATCTCCTTCATCAGCGGATGACGCAGATGGTACTGGAGCGCTTTATTGTCGGTATAAAAGTTTGCCATATTCTTGGGGATTTACTTGGAGTTCTTCTTGTAATGCTTGATGAGTCTGGGAATCACGTCCTCGACGGCACCTGTGATCACATAGTCGGCAATCGCGTTGATGGGCGCATCGGGGTCGGTGTTGATGCTGATGATGATGGAACTCTCGTTCATGCCGGCGATGTGCTGGATCTGGCCCGAGATACCACAAGCGATATACAGCTTGGGACGTACGGTGACGCCCGTTTGGCCAATCTGGCGGTCATGGTCGGTGAATCCGGCATCGACAGCGGCACGCGAGGCACCCACCTCGCCACCGAGCACGTCGGCCAATTCAAACAGCATGTCAAAATTCTCCTTGCTGCCCATGCCGTAGCCACCGGCCACGATGATGTGGGCATTCTTGATGTTCACCTTGCTCTGCTCAATCTCGCGGTCGATGATTTTCACCACGAGGCTGGCAGGGTCGATATACTTGTCGGGGTCAAGGTTGATGACCTCACCCTTGTAGTTCGCGTCAAAGATTTCCTTCTTCATAACGCCCTCGCGCACGGTCGCCATTTGGGGACGGCACTCAGGGTTGACGATGGTGGCGACAATGTTGCCACCGAATGCGGGACGGATCTGGTACAACAGGTCCTTGTACTCCTTGCCCTTGGCTGCATCGGTGTGGTCACCTATCTCCAGCGAGGTGCAGTCGGCGGTCAGACCGCTGTGCAGGCACGATGAAACGCGGGGACCCAGGTCACGACCGATGGTGGTAGCGCCCATGAGGCAAATCTGCGGCTCAATCTCCTTGAACAGCGTGGTCACCACACTGCTGTGGGGCAGTGACGTGTAAGGGAACAGGCGCTCGTCCTGCACCTTGTAAACCACGTCAACGCCGTAGGGGAACAACTCCTTC
Source organism: Muribaculaceae bacterium (assembly GCA_017427945.1). Lineage (GTDB taxonomy): Bacteria > Bacteroidota > Bacteroidia > Bacteroidales > Muribaculaceae > Sodaliphilus. The sequence goes on from JAFRRT010000039.1 coordinate 67,643, forward strand.
TCGATGCCTTCAAGCTTGTCGCCGAGCACAAGTGCCTCGAGGCGGCAGCCCAGACGGGTAGCCAGCTGGCGGCCCTTAGTCAAGAGTTCGAGGCTGACGTCGGCAATGCGGCCCTCGTCATACTCACAATAGACTATCAAATTATTCTTGTCTTCCATTGTTGTCTCTTTGTTAATGGTTTAGCCGATAATGTGATCGGCGATGAGTTCTTTTACAAGGCCCTCGAGCTCGGCATCGGCATCAGCGTCGATGCGACGAGCCTCCTTGGCCTGGAAAGCGACGTTGACGATGGTCTTTACCTTGGTGGGCGAACCGGCCATACCAATCTGCTCGGGGTCGGCCTCAATCTCTTTCACACCCCACTCCTTGATGGCGAGGTAAGGACGCGCGTCGATAAGCGCTTGGCGCTCTGCGGGCAGGGCAGCCTTCTCGCTGGGCGTCACGGCATATTTGTACTTCTGCACCAGGCGGGCGTTGCGAGGGCGACAGGCGTCAGCGCTACCGTTCACGGTAACCACCAAAGGCAGCGGGCACTCTACAGTCTCAAAGCCGCGCTCAATGCGGCGCTTGATGGTAGCCTTGCCGTCGGCAACCTGGATGCTCTCGGCATAGGTCACTTGGGGCAAGCCTAACTTTTCGGCAATCTGCGGACCCACCTGAGCGGTATCACCGTCGATGGCCTGACGGCCGCCCACGATAATGTCAAACTCGCCCATGTGACGGATAGCCTGAGCCAACGAATAACTGGTAGCCAATGTGTCGGCACCACCCAATGGGCGGTCGGTCAATACCACACCGTCATCACCACCGCGATACAGACTCTCACGCACCATCTCGGCACTGCGCGGCAGTCCCATTGTCAACAGCGTGATGGTCGAGCCGGGATGTGACTCTTTAAGCTGCAATGCCTGTTCGAGGGCGTTCAGGTCCTCGGGGTTGAAAATAGCGGGAAGCGCAGCACGGTTGATGGTGCCGTCCTCCTTCATTGCGTCCTTTCCAACATTGCGGGTATCTGGCACTTGTTTAGCCAGAACAATGATTCTTAAACCCATGATTTCTTTAATAATTATGGTTAGTTTGTTGATACTCTTTTCGTTAAAACGCCCCGCGTGCGCTACGCACGCGAAAAGCGCCGCAAAGTTACGAATTTTTCATCAATCACCCGCCCCGCTCCACTTAAAGTATATTAATAAGGCGGGAAAGGGCAACAACTGCCACCCTCGAAAGGCGGCAGTTTATAGGTGCTTTCAATAACAAACAGGATGGTGTCAACAACACAGCCTGTGGAGCATGGCGTTATTTCTCGGCTTGGGGGAATTCCAGCAGGAAGGTGGTGTGCATGCCCATGCGCGGCTGGTCGAGCAGCGACATCATGCCACCCTGGATGGTCAGCAAGCGGCGGCTCAGCGACAGACCGATACCGTTGCCTGTACGCTTGGTGGTGAAGAAGGGGACAAAAATCGAGGAGCGCACATCGGCAGGAATGATTTCGCCATCGTTGCTGATGTAGAGCAGCTCTTTGCCGTCGGCGCCATGCTCGCACTCCACGCCCAGTGTCTTGGTGCCTGCTTCGATGGCGTTCTTGACCAGGTTAATGAGAATCTGGCGTAGCAGATTAGGGTCGGTCTTGATGGTGAGCGTTGAGGGGGTATCGTTAATCCATTTCACGTCCTTGAACAGCTGTTCAATCTCCCCGATGACAGCCACCAGATCCACCGGCTGCGGCACAGGTTTCTGCAACTCGGAATATTTGCGGTATCCGTCAACAAATGAGTTGAGGTGTACCACCGTGTTGTGGATGGCATTGACACCTTCTTCCAGGTCCGAGTCCTTGACCGAAGGATGGTGCAGCATCATCTGGCTGATGCTGGCGATGGGGGCCGTGGCATTCATAATTTCGTGGGTGAGTACCCTCGTGAGCTTTTCCCACGATTCCACCTCTCCCAGGTTGACCTGCTCGCGGATGTGCTCGCCCAGCTGATTGAGGGTTTCCTGCAGGGCACGCTCGCCGCTGAACATGTGCTTTGTGGGCAGCTGGAAGGTGAGGTCATGGTTGCGTATCGCTTCCTGCATGAGGCGAGCCCGTCGCACCAGTGAGCGCTGGTGCATACAGAACCACCACACCAAAATCGCTATGACGACAGCGCAAATGCCTATGACACTCCACAGTCCCATTATTGCAGTTTCTTCATTTTGTTATACAGTGTCTGTCTTGTGATGCCAAGCACCTCGGCAGCCTGGGTGAGGTTGCCATGGAAACGGTCGATGGCACGGCGTATGTGCTCGGCCTCCACCTCATCGAGTGTCGCCACTTCATCGGCAGCATCAAGCACGTCCTTGAGCTTGCGCACCAGTTCGTCATTGTCCCATGGCTTGGTGATGAAATCGGCAGCACCGCGTTTCAAGCCACGCACAGCCAGCGAGACGTCGGCATAGGCAGTAATCAGCACCACCGGAATCTCGGGATGGTGTTTGCGTATAGCCTGAAGCCACAACAGCCCGTCCTGACCGCTATTCACGCCGAGGGTGAAATTCATGTCCAATAAGATGAGGCAAATTTCTTCCTGTTCAAGCACTTTCAGGACCGACTCGGGGCTATTTAAGGTCATCACTCGCTCAAAAGTGCCTGCCAGACAATACTTCAATGCTGTAAGTATCGCCTCGTTGTCATCGATGACCAGTACTGTTCCGTAATTCTGCATAGAGTCAATTGTATCTTTGATTTTTCATGATTTTGAAGCATTCCACATTACTTCGTTGCAAATATACAAAACATTCCCGAAAAGCAACGCCGACAAGATAAAGAATTTCAAATTATTCGCCTCCCGTTGCGTGAAGCCAGCAGTAGGTCTGTCTTTTTTCCCTACTATTTTCCTGAAGTGTAAAATAATTAGACAATTTAGTGTCTAAAAATTAGACAATCGGCGATTTTGTAGAGAAATAATTTGACAGTGGCAAGATGGCATCATAAATTTGCATCAGGAAGAACAAAGTTTCATAACATAATTGTCATAAGTAATGATTAAGAGTCAATAAAATGATTGAACACACAGGTGGTTATTTGGAGGATACTGATTATTACTTTCTAAACAACTTCGGTCAAATAACGCCAAAAAATATTCCGACCCAGTGACTGGGCCGGAATGTTTTTTATGATGATGTTTTTCTTTCTTATCGATTAATGTGCCAACAGTTCGTCAACCAAAGCTGCCGCTTCACTGAAATCGAGATCCGGATCAGCCTCAAGAATCATGTCGATAAGGGCAGCAGTCGAAGCGAGGTCTTTCTTGGAACCCGTGGGGATGAGGTTTGTGATGTTAACACCGTTTACCGAGGGAGCATATTCCCCTTCGGGGGTAGTGGGGAAAATGACATCAGATCCTTGACTGCCCCATCCCGAGCCACCGTTATTGCCACCAGGACGAACTCCAGGAAGTATGTCCCCGGTGTCTTTAGAAAACTTTGAAGTCCCCGGCTTTATGGGTTTGGGATTATCGCTCACAACGCTACCGCCCACTCCATCAGGCAAGTAAGGAAGGAACGGTTTCAAATCCTCAGCATGAACTTTTGCGACATTGCCGGAAGCACGTGGGTTGCCGCCTTGGTCACCACCGCTCACTACAACCGTCACACTTCCATTCGAGTATTTTCGACTACCCGAGGGCCTTGTCGGCTTTGTAGGCAATGTGGGTTTTGGGCCACTGCCATCACCTGACACATGACCGCCAACGCCATCAGGTAATACAGGAAGACCAGGCTCAACTAATACAGCAGGTATTTTTGCGGCAACAGTACCGCCTTGAGCGTCCATGCTCGTACCCGTGGCGTCAAATGAACCATAAGAGGTCACTGCATTGTTGTTGACAATGCCGCCAGTAGTGCCGTCACTCGTAGGAGTTACCTCTGGAGCGTTATTTTTATTTCGATTCCCAGGCGACACATCGGTAGGCACACGAGGGCCATCACCAACCGAGCCACCAATACCCGTCGGGTCTATTTTACCACCAACCACTACAACGATATCGTCGATTCGAATCAGTTTTTTGGACGAAAACGTAGAGTCAAGTGACCCAATATCAGTTATAAGGTCAATATTAGGAGTAGTGGCACCATCATCCTCATTGCCATCTTGAACGGCAGACACCGAGGCCGCCGACACAGTCATGCCAGCGCTGATGCACAATAATAACGATAAGAAAAACCTCTTCATCATAATGTTTAGAATTTAATATAATACGTTGACTATTAATAATCTTTATTTGGATTACCGCACAAAGGATTACATGGATTTACGGTATTAAAGAGTACCAAGTTGGAACATTCAATCCTCATGCGCATAATGCTGCATACAAAAGTAATTATTTAAACGCACATTATGACTAAGCATTGCGCCAATTAATGATTATTTAACACTTTATAACCGAAATTAACCATTTTGTCACCTCTAAAACACCCCTCGCCAAGATGCTATGATTAAGACTAAAGGGCATACAATAACCCAAAGGGTTATCACGTTAGTTTTATATATCGGTATCCAAGCAAGCTTGATACAATGCGCGATACGCTCAAGAATATCATCTACATCGCAAGGCACTTCAAACTGGCGACGGCACTCAACGTAGTCGGGCTGATTGTGGCATTTGCCACGTTCTACCTGCTCATGACGCAAGTCCTTTATCAGGCAAGATTCAATCACGGGGTAAAGGATTACGAGCGCTTGTACCGCATGGAGTCAGACTTTGTATACGAAGACTGGAACTTCAGCGACCTTGTGTGCCGACCGTTTGTAGAAGCGCTGAAGCGCTTGCCGCAGGTAGAATCCTATTCATTGATTGCCGATGTCCCCGGAGACTACACGATACCTTTCCAGAAAGGCGATACTACCCTCGGGTACATGTACACCCAGGGTAACCGCACTGCCGTGAGCACCCTCAGCAGCTGCATTGACGGCGATATTGAGTGGAACGACACTGCTCAGGAGGGCATCATCATCCCCCAAAAGATGGCCGTGGAATACTTCGGGACGCCAAAGGCCGCCGGTAAGGATATGCTGTATCAGCTTGTTGACCAGAACAATGTTGTGGACACTATACCTTTAACGGTACGAGGCGTTTACAAGGATTTCCCCGAAAACAGTGAACTACTGAACAGCATTTACGGATTCCTGCAGGACGATGATAATATCTACAGTCTGAACGGTGTATTCAAGTGCTTCGTCAAGTTCAAGGAAGTCCCTGCAGACCTCAAGGCCATTGAGCAAGCAGTGAAGCAAGCCATCATCGATGAAATTGACAGCACCGGGTGGGAAAACTACTCTGCCGAGCAGGATATTCCTTGGACCAAACAGGCCATCAACAAACTCACCATCCACCTCAGCCCGTTAAAGAGCAGCTACTTTGAACACACATCCTATACTGCGAGCAAAAGCGGCTTCCGCAGCATGTTCATCATCTTGCAACTCGTCTGCCTGCTCGTCATCATCCTTGCCAACATCAACTTCTTGAATTTCACGCTTGCCGAGAGTCCTATGCGCATCCGCGGCATCAACACGCGCCGCACCCTGGGTGCATCACGACGCTCGCTGCGGCTTGGCATCATCGGTGAATGTGTCGTCACTTCTGTTGCCTCATGCCTGGTTGCCCTGATATTGTGTTATCTGCTGACGCAACTGCCCGTCACCAAGGTTTTGACCGACGGTGACATTTCCTTGAGCACCCATTGGCCATTGATTATCATCATGCTCGTCATCGCTGTCCTGGTAGGCATTGCGGCAGGGAACTATCCCGCCACCTGCGCCACATCGCTCAATCCCGCCATGGCATTGACCGGCAAAACGGGACTCACCCCTAAGGGTAAAGCACTGCGCACCTTCCTCGTGTTCCTGCAGCTGGTTGTCTCGATGGTGGTAATCATCTATAGCGCCACGCTGTTCCTGCAGAGTTACTACATCTTTAACTCCCCATACGGCTATGACAAAAGCCGCATTCTCGTCACGACCTTGCCCGCAGTAGAAGACAGTATCCATCAGCAGTTCTATAACGAGCTGAAACAGATGCCGGACATCGAAGCGATAGCCTACTCTGATGTCACGCTTGGGTCCACCGACAGGAATAACTACATCAAAACCCCTATTGAGGGCGAATTGGTCAATTACCGATACATGCATGTCAGTCCCAACTATCTGCGCACCATGGGCATCAAGGTCACCGAGGGGCGTGACTTCCTCGATAGCGACAGCGCCGCCATCATCATCAACAAGTCGGCCCAAGAACGATGGGGAAGCCTGAAACCGGGCCTAAGGGTATCAACTGGACTCGGCAATGCCATGGACAGTGCGGTCGTTGTGGGCGTGTGTCCCGATATCCGTTATGCCTCGACCCGCATCGGTAATGACAAAGCGTTCTTTTTCATCCTGAACAAGTCCAAACCATGCAGGCATCTCAACGTGCGTATCACCAAAGATGCCGACATCAAAAAGACCATAGCCGGAATTGACGAGCTGCTGATGAAACATTATGACGATGAGTCCGTCAAGATGGGCTTATATGACAACGAACTGAGGAATTCCTATGATCATGAATTCCGTTACATCTGGCTAATCGTCATCATCTCATTCATCTGCTTGCTTATCACCCTTGTGGGAATGTTCTGCATGGCGATATTTGAACGCGAATACCGACGCAAGGAAATCGGCATCCGCAAAGTGGTAGGTGCCAGCACCAGCGAAATCATCAAGATGCTGTGCCTGCGTTACATCTGGCTCATCCTCGGCAGCTTCATTGTTGCTGCACCCATTGCGTATATCAGCGGTGAACGGACCTTGAAATACTTCAAGGAGCACACCCCCATACACTGGTGGCTATTCCTGTTGGGCCTGTTGCTGGTGGGCGGAGTGGCACTGACAACCGTAGCAGTGCAAAGTTGGCGCACCGCACGCAAGAACCCTGCCGAAAGCATCAAAATCGAGTAATCTGATTACTGAAAAGAAACAAACGAAGACTGGAATATGATACAGGTAAGCAATCTGAAAAAACTGTTCAGCTACAAGGATGTCAACACCATCGCGCTGGGTGGCATCAACATGGAGGTGAAAAAAGGCGAGTTTGTCGCCGTCATGGGTCCGTCGGGGTGCGGCAAGACCACATTGCTGAACATCCTGGGACTGCTCGACAATCCTAGCGAGGGCAGTTACCTGCTCGATGGCAAGGAAGTGGCCCACCTGAAGGAGAACCAGCGCACCACCCTGCGAAAAGGCAAAATCGGTTATGTATTCCAGAGCTTCAACCTCATCGACGAGCTCACCGTGGAGCAGAACGTCGAATTGCCGCTCAAATATTTGGGCGTGCCTGCCGACGAACGCCGTAAAATGGTGATGGAACAGCTGCGGCGACTGAACATCTCGCACCGCGCCATGCACTACCCCACCCAACTGTCGGGCGGCCAGCAGCAGCGCGTCGCCATTGCCCGCGCCATCGTCTGCCATCCAGAGTTGATTCTCGCCGATGAGCCGACGGGTAACCTGGATTCACGCAACGGCAAGGAAGTGATGGAAATATTGTCGCAACTCAACGACGATGGCACGACCATCGTCATGGCGACCCACTCACAGCGCGACGCCTCCTACGCCCACCGCGTCATCGACATGCTGGACGGCATGCTGGTCGAGAGGACCAACCCGTGACACGGCAGGAACAGGACTAAGGCAATTCCAGATTTTTAATCAGCTTTATTTCTTCTCCAGCAGCGTGACATTCTCCACATGATGTGTGTGCGGGAACATGTCCACAGGCTGGATTTCCACAACACGGTATTTCGCGTCAAGCAGGGCGATGTCGCGCGCCTGCGTGGCGGGATTGCAGCTCACATAGACCAACCGCTGCGGCTCGGCATTGAGGATGACCTTGACGACATCCTCGTGCATACCGGCACGCGGCGGGTCGATAATCATCACCTCGGGACGACCGTGCTCGGCGATGAAGTTGTCGGTGAGCACATCTTTCATATCGCCGGCATAGAAAAGGGTATTCTCGATGCCGTTAACGCGGGAGTTAAGTTTAGCATCCTCGATGGCCTCGGGGACATACTCGATGCCGATGACCTGGCGCGCCTGACGAGCCACAAAATTGGCAATGGTCCCCGTGCCGGTGTAGAGGTCATAGACGAGTTCGTCGCCCGTGAGTGCTGCCATGCGGCGGGCCACCTTGTAGAGTTCGTAGGCCTGGCGGGAATTGGTCTGGTAGAATGACTTAGGGCCGACACGGAACTTCAGGCCTTCCATTTCCTCCTCGATATAGTCACGCCCGCTGTAGGTCACAAACTCCTGGTCGGCAAGCGAGTCGTTGACCTTGAGGTTGACGACATAGAGCAGCGACGTAATCTGCGGGAAACGGTCGCGCACGGCGCTCATCACGTCCTCGATGGTTTCGGGATTATCCTGACCAAACACGATGACTTCCATCACCTCACCGGTGCTGGCGGTGCGCGTCATGGTCATGCGGATAAAACCCTGCTGACCTCGTATGTCATAGAATGAGTAACCCTTCTCTACACAGTGGTTGCGGATGAACAGGCGCATCTCGTTACTGATGTCGTCCTGGAGCCAGCAGCGCTTAATATCGAGCACCTTGTCAAAGGCACCGGGAATGTGGAAACCCGCTGCGTTGCGGTCAGGGAACTCGGCACCGCTCTCGAGCTGCTCACGAGTGAGCCAGCACTTGTTTGAGAAGGTGAATTCCAGCTTATTGCGGTAATGGGTAGTCGTCGCCGAGCCCAGAATGGGGTTGATGGCGGGAATCGGCACCTTGGCGATGCGCTCCATGGCGTCCACCACCTGCTGCTGCTTGCACTGCAACTGGTATTCATACGGTAGATGTTGCCACTTGCAGCCGCCGCAAATACCAAAGTGCTCACACATCGGCTCCACACGCAAGTCGCTGGGCTTGACCAGGCGCTCGATATGCCCCTCGGCAAAACTGTGCTTCTTGCGGTCGATCTTCAGGTCAATCACATCGCCGGGCGCACCAAACGGCACAAACACCACCAGGTCGTTCCAACGGCCCAGGCTCTTCCCCTCTGCCGCGACACCTGTTATCTCAAAATTCTCAATTACCGGAATATCTTTTTTCTTCTTTCTCATTGCGACGACAAAGATACTAAGGAATTAGAAATCCACAGACAGGAAAAAGGATTTTTCGTCCGTTGAGTGACATCAAGTCACTCTTTTGGGCAAAACTGTAAAAAAATTAGACAATGAACCGTAAAAAAATTAGACAATCCAGTTTTTATGGGCCAAAACTTTTTGACTAAATGCCCTAACTTCATATATTTGCACCAGTAATTATTCATCATCTAAAACAACGCAAAAAATGAAAACAACTATCTTGAATTTCACAAAAAGCCTGAGCGTTTTGCTCATGGCACTTTTTTCATGTTTGACGGCCTCGGCCGAGGTACAACACGAATACGTTACTGTTGATGGATTTCAATACGAACTCGTTTATGATTACGATAATCCTTCATCTGGTTACGCTAACATGATTTATCGGGATATCGATTGGGAAACAGGCGATTTTTACCAAATTCAGTACGACGGTTGGAACACAGACTCCATTTTTTATATTCCATCCTCGATTGGTGATTTCCCTGTTACGAACATTATGGGAGGATTTGGTGGATTTAAGGATATAAAAACAATTCACGTTCCACCTACCGTGATCAATATCAGCAGATATGCTTTTGCGGGTTCGAGTCTTGAATCAATCTATTTCGTTGGCGATTATTATAGCAACGATCTTGCTCCCATCACATTCAAGGAACGTGATGATTATTTCACCGGCTGGGATGATTATGGTGAAGGCTATGACACTACTTATTATCAGGACAATCATTCCGAGGCTTTTCGCGGTTGTGAACGGCTCTCCTCCGTTGTATTTGAAAGGCCTGTAAAAAAGATTGCCGGCGGCATGTTCAGGGATTGTCCCCAATTGCAAAGCGTACAGTTCTATTCTTCTTCCTATTTCGATCCTGACGCCATGTCGCTGAACTCGATTGGCGACTGTGCCTTCCTGAATTGCAAGAAACTCACTCATTTCGAGATGCCCAAGTCAGTAAGAGTTATCGGCAACGGTGCGTTTGCCTACTGCACAAGCCTTGAGACTCTTGACATCAGCAGAATCACTGATATCGGTGACTATGCGTTTGCCGATTGCAATCTGTTAGACGGCATTACTACCAGCCCTTCGCTCCAGTCCATTGGTGAAGCGGCATTCATCAATTGCACATCATTATCCAATATGAGTATCCCCAGCACAATCACTGCGGTCCCTGACTACGCATTCTACAACTGCGGCAGTATTGCCCATCTCGATCTCAAGAATGTCACCACATTTGGCGACCGCTCATTTGCCGGCTGCTACAGTCTGACAGAGATTGACTTGAGCAAGGCTCAGAGTATTGGCGAAGCAGCATTCTTCGGAGGGAGCATTTACTGTGTTGTCCATGATGAGCCCAATTATTACGGGACCATATTAGGTATCGGTTACAAAGAAGAAGGCTGGGGAACGGCTGAGACCACTCTCGGTTCTTTGAGAAAAATCACTTTGGGTGAAAACGTATCACATTTATTTGACCGAACATTTGTAGGACACATTCCCGATACAATCACATGTATGGCGCCAGCTCCCCCCACATTCTCACCGGCAGATAACTACAACTGGACATTTAGCCGTGAGGCCTACAGCAATACGGTGCTGTGCGTTCCCAAGGTTGTTGTCAATGATTACAGCGAGGCGTTCGGTTGGGAAAGGTTTGTGAATATCGAGGGGTTGACCATCATGGGCAACGGCGATGTGAACGGGGACGGCCACATGAGTATCGGTGATGTAACGGCATTAATCGACATGCTCCTCAGCGTCGGATCAGACACGTCCAATCCTGTCAATGCCGACGTGAACGGTGACGGAAATCTCTCCATCGCAGACGTTACCCGTCTCATTGACATGATGCTTGGCATTCAATAAACGTCAAATTATACTTTGCCATCGATTCCGACAGGGGCGGTATTAGACCGTCAGCGGAATCGATGGCTGTTTTTATAATGATTCAATGAAGCCCTACTCGTTGAGGGCTTGGTTGATGTAGTCGCGGGAGAGGCCCAGGGAGACGGCGATGTTGATGTCGCGGTTCATGTCATCACGCTGGAAACGGAGTTTGTTGAGCTTGGCACGCAGCAAATATAAATAAGGGTCATCGGGATTCATCTCAAGGGCGTTGCGGATGTCTTCCTCGGCATCGTTCAAGCGCTTGAGCACGAGGTAGCAGTCGGCACGATGGCCCAGCAGCTGCGGGTCGGGGTGAACCTTGATAACTTGTGTAAACAGCTCGGCGGCTCGGGCATGGTTTCCGTTGCGCTTGTGCAGCAGGCCCATCCCCTCGTTATACAAGCCCGAGTTGGGGTTGATGCGGCGTATTTCGTTAAACAGGTCTTCGGCATGCTTGGTGTCGCCTGCCTCCATCGCCAACACACCGAGGGAATAACGCGCCTCGGTGCTGTAAGGATCAAGCTCCCGCACACGTTCATAGTCGCTGATGGCACACTGCACGCTATCCATCTGCACATAGAGCGCAGCACGGTTCAGCAACAAGGTGACGGCATGAGGTGTCATGTCGAGGGCAAGAGAGTAATTCTTCACCGCCTCGGCCAGTTTGCCCTGATAGCGCTGCACGGTGGCAATATTGCTCAGTACCATCGAGTTAGAAGGGTTATCGGGATCGACCTTGACAGCCTTGACCAGCCATTGCTCGGCAGCGGGCCAGTCATGACTGTCGAGGCATACCTGAGCCGAGTCAATGTATTGGAAATAAGGCGTCTCGGTATCGATGTCAGGCAGATAAGGGTCGGCGGTCTTCTTTTCCTGAGGCTTCAAGCCCTGGGGCACCTTCATGTTCTCGTCACCAATCGAATTGATGACCTGCGCCCCACCCTGCAGTGCCATCACCGCAGCAACCAACACAACCACAAACACCCGTGCTACGCACGGGAAATTAAACAAATTATTATTTTTTAAATTTTTCAAAATCAACGAAACGAGATAGCTATCGGTTAACTTTTCATGTGGATGTCCATCTGCGGGAAGGGGAAGCGCACACCATGCTGCGGGAACTGCTTATAAATCTGCTCGTTCACGCTATAGAGCACGTCCCAGTAGTTAGCGATTTCGGTCCAGGCGCGCACGATGAGTGTCACTTGGCTGTCGTCAAGGCTCTCGACATTCACGCTCGGCGCATAATTGGGCTTGGGCAACAGGGCGGCAAGGCGTTGCTGCTCATTTTCGCGGCGTTCCTCGGCACGGCGACGGTGCCAGTGGAACAGGCGCTGCCACCACGGCATGGGCTGCTCCTCAACGGGTGTCTCGGCCACATCATCGGGCTGCGGTTCCGTCTCCTTGACATCGGCAGCCGTGTGGACAATGCGAGGATCGGCGGCAATGATGTCGAGGGCAACCTTGCGCGCCATATCCACATCGTCACCGTAAGTAATACCCACACGCCACTCCACACGGTGGTAAGTCTCGGCGCTGAAGTTCTTCAATGAGCTGGTAGCCAGTCCGCCGTTGGGAATGACGATGCGGTCGTTGTTGTAAGTGTTGATGACCGTGTTGAAAATCTGGATTTCGCGCACCGTTCCCTTCAGGTCTCCGAACTCGATATAGTCACCCACCTTGTAGGGCTTGAGCAACAAGATGAGGACACCGCCGGCAAAGTTCTGCAGCGTTCCGCTCAATGCCATGCCGATGGCGACACCCGCACTGGCAAAGATGGCGATGAACGAGCTGGTCTCGATGCCCAACACGCCAATCACGGTGATGATGAGCAGGAACAGCAAGGTAATCTTGATGAAGCTGAGCAGGAATGACGTCAGTGATCGGTCAAAGTCCTTACGCACCATGACGGCACGCGCCACACTGTAAATCTTGTTGATGATGAATTTGCCCAGATAAAAAATCAGTATGGCTGCAAGGATGCGCAACCCCAGCGAAATAATCTGGCTCGATAGCGAGGTCACCAATGCCCCCAAGTCCAAGTATTTAAACTGGTCAACGAGTTTGCCAGGCGTCATCGCCGCAATTGAGTCGGGATTGAGTTTATTGGCCAGCGAATCCACACGCGAGGTCACTACATTGGTCGCCTCCTGTATCTTACTGGCTGTCACGGGGTCAGGCTCCACCACAGGAACCTGCAACAATATCTTTTCTAATATCATTTTTCCTCTTTTTGTATGATTTCGGTGACAAAGATAGCAACAACCCGTCTAAAAAAACATTAAATCCCCACTAAATAACGTGAAAGCCCACAAGTCGCCCGCCAAAAAAGACCTATGTCAACAACTATTTGGATTGAAATTAGGCACAATGTTTTTTAATCCGATTAAAATAACTACCTTTGCAGCCGAATTTGAAAATGTACATTATTAAAAATGAAAAAATTCAACGAGTATAACGGGTTTAACCTGTCAGATATCAACAAGGAAGTCCTGCAGCAGTGGGACAAAGAAGATGTGTTCGGCCGCAGCATCAGCGAGCGTGAAGGCTCCAAGTCATATGTGTTTTATGAGGGTCCTCCCAGCGCAAACGGTATGCCCGGCATTCACCACGTGATGGCAAGGACCATCAAGGACATCTTCTGCCGCTACAAGACGATGCAGGGCTACCAGGTGCTGCGCAAGGCTGGTTGGGACACCCACGGTCTGCCCGTAGAGCTTGGCGTAGAGAAAGCGCTCGGCATCACCAAGGAGGATATCGGCAAGAAAATCTCGGTCGATGAGTATAACGCCACCTGCCGCAAGGAGGTAATGAAATACACCCGCGAGTGGGAAGACCTCACTCACCGCATGGGCTATTGGGTGGACATGAAGAACCCCTACATCACGTTCAAGAACAGTTACATCGAGAGCCTGTGGTGGCTCTTGAAGCAACTCTATAACAAGGGCTTGCTCTACAAGGGTTACACTATCCAGCCTTATTCGCCCGCTGCCGGTACCGGTCTGAGCTCCCACGAGCTGAACCTGCCGGGTTGCTACCGTGACGTCAAGGACCAGACCGTGACCGCCCAGTTCAAAGTCTTGAGCGGCGACGAGCACCCCGTCATCAAGCAAATCAGCGAGAAGGCCGATGGAGGCTTCAACGAGGTGTATGTGCTGGCATGGACGACCACCCCGTGGACCCTGCCTAGCAACACTGCCCTGTGCGTAGGCAACAAGATTGACTATGTCGCTCTTGAGAGCTTCAATCCCTACAACGGCAAGCCCGCCGTGTATATTCTTGCCGAGGCACGTGTTGACGCCTACTTCAAACCCGAGGGTAAGGATCAGCCGATGGAGTACACTGCCGGCGAAAAGGTGGTGCCCTACAAGGTTATCGCCCGTTTCAAAGGTCAGGACCTGCTGGAGATGCGCTATGCACAGCTGTTCCCCTGGGTGAAGCCCGTTGACAAGATTGACGGCCAGGTTGTGGGCAACGACAACGGTTTCCGCGTCATCCCCGGTGATTATGTGACCACCGAGGACGGTACCGGCATCGTACACATCGCTCCCACCTTTGGTGCCGATGATGCCCGCGTGGCCAAGGCCGCCGGTATCCCCGCCCTGTACATGATCAACAAGAAGATGGAGACCCGCCCCATGGTGGACCTCACCGGTAAATACTACACCATCGAGGACCTTGACGAGGAATTTGTCAAGAACTTCGTCAATGTGGACCTCTACAGCGAGTATGCCGGCCGCTGGGTGAAGAACGCCTACGACCCGCAATACACCGTTGGAGGCAAATTCGACGAGGACGCCGCCAACAAGGCTGAGGACCTGAACATCTACATCTGCATCCGCATGAAGCAGGAAGGCACCGCCTTCAAGATGGAGAAGCATGTCCACAACTATCCTCACTGCTGGCGCACCGACAAGCCCGTACTTTATTACCCGCTCGACAGCTGGTTCATCCGCGACACCGCCTGCCGCGACCGCATGATTGAACTCAACCACACCATCAACTGGAAACCTGAGCACACGGGTACCGGCCGCTTTGGCAAGTGGTTGGAGAACCTGAACGACTGGAACCTGAGCCGCAGCCGCTACTGGGGCACCCCGCTGCCCATCTGGCGCAACGACGACGGTGACGAGAAGTGCATCGGCAGCATCGAGGAACTCTATAACGAAATCGACAAGGCTGTCGCCGCCGGCGTGATGGCTAGCAATCCCTACAAGGACAAAGGCTTCGTTCCCGGCGACTACAGCGAGGAGAACTACAATAAGATTGACATCCACCGCCCCTATGTTGACGACATCGTCCTGGTGAGCGACAGCGGCAAGCCCATGAAGCGTGAGCTCGACCTCATCGACGTGTGGTTCGACAGCGGTGCGATGCCTTATGCCCAGTTGCACTACCCCTTTGAGAACAAGGACGCCGTGGACAGTAACCGCTACTTCCCCGCCGACTTCATCGCCGAGGGTGTGGACCAAACGCGCGGCTGGTTCTTCACGTTGCATGCCATCGCCACGATGGTGTTTGACAACGTGGCTTATAAGAACGTCATCAGCAACGGTCTGGTGCTCGACAAGAACGGCAACAAGATGAGTAAGCGTCTGGGCAACGCCGTTGACCCCTTCGGTGCTATCGAGAAATACGGCAGCGACCCGCTGCGCTGGTACATGATCAGCAACTCGTCACCCTGGGAGAACCTCAAGTTTGACGACGCCGGCGTAGTGGAGGTGGCACGCAAATTCTTCGGCACCCTCTACAACACCTACTCGTTCTTCGCACTGTATGCCAACGTGGACAACTTCGACCCCGAAGCTGCCCAGGTGCCCCTTGCCGAGCGTCCCGAGATTGACCGCTGGATCATCTCGCTGCTCAACTCGCTCATCATCCAAGTCCAGGCCGATCTGGAGGACTATGAGCCCACCAAGGCCGCCCGTGCCATCAGCACCTTTGTGAGCGACCACTTGAGCAACTGGTACGTGCGACTCAACCGCAAGCGCTTCTGGGGCGGCGAAATGACTCAAGACAAGTTGGCTGCTTATCAGACGCTGCACCAGTGCCTCACTACCGTGGCATTGCTCATGGCTCCCGTGGCACCTTTCTACAGCGACCGCCTGTACCGCGACCTCACCCAAAGCGAGGCTTCGGTACACCTTGCCGCCTTCCCCAAGGCCGACGAGACCGTCATCGACAAGCGACTCGAGCAACGCATGCAGGCCGCTCAGGACATCACCTCGATGGTGCTGTCACTGCGCCGCAAGCAAAACCTCAAAGTGCGTCAGCCGCTTCAAGCCATCATGGTGCCCGTGCTCGACGACACCCAGCGTGCCGATGTCGAGGCCGTGGCCGACCTCATCCGCAACGAGGTGAACGTGAAGGAAATCAAGCTCGTGGGCAACGATGCCGGCATTCTTGTCAAGCGCGTGAAACCCGACTTCAAGAAACTTGGCCCGAAATATGGCAAGATCATGAAAGCGCTTGCCGCCAAGATTACCAGCCTGTCACAGCCCGAGATTGCACAGTTTGAGAAAGACGGCAAATTCGATATCGACATTGACGGACAATTGGCAACCGTTGAGCTCGCCGACGTGGAAATCATCAGTGAAGACATCCCCGGCTGGCTCGTCGCCAACGAGGGCAACCTGACCGTGGCACTCGACGTCACCGTGACCGAAGAGCTGCGTCTTGAGGGTATCGCCCGCGAACTTGTGAACCGCATCCAGAACGTGCGCAAGAGCAAAGACTTTGACATTACCGACAAGATTACCGTCACCATTGCTCCCGACGAGCGCACCGATGACGCCGTCAAGGCCTATGGCGATTATATCGCCCGCCAAGTGCTTGCCAACAGCATTACCGTGGCACCCGTCGATGCCACTACCGCCGTTGAACTCGATATGGACGGTTGGATGCTGCCCGTGAACGTCGAGAAAGTGTAAAATTACCGAACAATAACAATAACTCTCATATATAACCGATTATGGCTACAAAACGAGAAAAGACAAGATACAGCGACGAAGAGCTGCAAGAGTTCAAGGAACTCATTCTTGCCAAGATAGAACAGGCCGAGGAGAATTACAAGCGCCTCACCGACACCATCATGGTGGACGAGTCAAATCCCACTTTCAAGCTGATGGAAGAAGGCGCCTCAACGCTTCAAAAGGAGGTGTCGAGCCAGCAAGCCGAGCGCCAGCTGGACTTCATCCGCAAGTTGCAGGCAGCACTGGTGCGCATCGAGAACAAGACCTACGGTGTGTGCCGCATCACTGGCAAGCTCATCCCCAAGGAGCGTCTGCTGGCCGTTCCTCACGCCACCCTGTCAATCGAGGGCAAGGAGATTGAGGCAAAAAACAAGAAGAACTATTGATGTGAGGTTGCCCGCGCATGAAACTCTCTAACGGCAAGCTGGCAGCGTTTATCATCGCGCTGGTCATCATCATTGACCAAATCCTGAAGATTTGGGTCAAGACCCATTTCTACTACGGTGAGGAGTATGAGATCACTTCCTGGTTCAAACTGCTCTTCATCGAGAACAACGGCATGGCGTTCGGTATGGAGCTGGGCAGCAAGCTGTTGCTCACCCTGTTCCGCATCATCGCGTCGGCCGCTTTCATCTACTACCTGTGGAAACTGCGTTCCCGCGCCGACGTGCCTAAGGGCTACATCGTCTGCATCGCGCTGATAACAGCTGGAGCCCTGGGCAATGTCATCGATTGTGTTGCCTATGGCTTGATTTTCAACAATCCCGCTCCGCCTCAAGTGGCACAACTGTTCCCGCCTGACGGGGGCTACGCCACCCTGTTCAACGGACGCGTTGTTGATATGCTCTATTTCCCGCTGTGTGAGTGGGATTGGCCCCAGTGGATGCCCATGGTCGGCGGCAACCATTTCGTGTTCTTCCAGCCCATCTTCAACGTGGCTGATGCCTCATTGAGTGTGAGCGTCGTCGTGCTCATCCTCTTCTATGCCCGCTATCTTGCCACCGCGACCACCAAGGAAGAGAACCCCGATTCCCTCGAAAATCCTGAGCTTTCCGAGAGCACTGAGAACACCGAGAGTTCCGAGGAAAGTCCCGAGTCAATTGAATGACACCATGCGCCGCCTCTCCACGCTCATATTACCATTGCTCCTGTTCATCCCGCTGATGATTTCGTGCGGGAAGACGCCCGGCGGCGTACTGAGCCAGAACGAGATGGCGGACCTTATCGTGGACCTGCAACTTGCCGAGGTCTATATCGACAGCCGCAGTGGTGACTTCCAGACCGATTCGAGCAAACAGGTCATCAAGCAATCCATCTTTAAGAAACACGGCATCACCCAGAAAGAGTATGACTCTTCGATGGTGTGGTATGCCCACAACATGGAAGACTATGTCAAGGCCTATGACAAGGCCGTGGGCAAACTCAAACATCGCTACGATAAGCTCGACAACGGTAAGGGCAACAATAACATGCCCGCTGAAATGATGGGGATGAATGAAGAAAAGCCCGCAGCACCCACCCACGAGGCAACACCTAAATCGACCATGCCTCGCGGTGTGAGAGGGCTGCGCAAACTAAATGCCGACGCCATGGGCGACACCGTTGACCTGTGGCAAGGCAAGCGCAATTACATGTTTGCACAAGGCGCCCAACAAGGATTCATCACCTTCGACTTCCCTCATGACCCCAATCATCAATCCGGTGACCGCTACCAGCTTGCCTACAAGCTCTACCCTGGCGGCAACAAGTTCAAGGTGTGCCTGAACGTGGATTATACCGACGGCTCAACGTCCCAGATGAGTCGCGGCACCTATAGCGACGGCTGGGTGGCCATCGACTTGCAGAGCGACACTTCACGACAGGTAAGGCGCATTTACGGCTACATCAGCTATGACGTCAAACGTGGTCACATCGCCTATGTGGACAGCCTGTCGCTCATGCGCACCCGCAAGAATCTTAAATACTACAACAGCATCCACGCCCAACGGCTGCTGGAACGCAAAAAGTGACACACCACCCCAAACCTCTCTCCTTCATGAACAACCTGTACCTGCAATTGTTCCTGACCTTCTGCAAAATCGGCGCCTTCACCTTTGGGGGTGGCTGGGCAATGATCAGCATCATCCAGCGGGAGATTGTGGAGCGGCACAAGTGGTTAGAGCTCAACGAGTTCCTTGACCTGTTGGCTGTAGCCCAGTCCATGCCGGGAATTCTTGCAGTCAACATCAGTGTCGTAGTCGGCGACCGCCTTAAGGGCCTGAAAGGCAGCATCTGTGCCGCGCTTGGGACCATCCTGCCGTCTTTCCTGATGATTCTTGCCATTGCCATCTTCCTCACGCCTGACACCATCAAGAACAATGCGGTCATCAGCCGCATCTTCAAGGGCATACGTCCCGCTGTGGTCGCCCTTATCATCGCCCCGGTCCTCACGACTGCCAAGAGTGCGGGCATCAACTGGAAGACCGTGATGATTCCCGTGACAGTGGCACTGCTCATCTACAGCAAGATACCCTACATCTCAAACCCCATCATCTTCATCGTGCTTGGGGCAATTGGAGGATACATTTATTATATGCGCTCATTGATGCGCACCACAGGAAAGGAGGGTCCCGATGCTTGAGAACTACCTGAAACTCATCTGGGCATACCTGAAAATCGGACTGTTCGGATTCGGCGGAGGCTACGCGATGCTCTCCCTCATCCAGCGCGAGGTGGTGGATTCGGGGTGGATCACCAGCCAGATGTTTACCGACATCGTCGCCATCTCACAGATGACGCCCGGTCCCATCGGCATCAACAGCGCCACCTACATCGGCTATGTTGTCACCGGCAGCGTGTTGGGTTCCATCGTTGCCACGCTTACCGTGGTGCTGCCGCCATTCATCCTGACGCTCATCGCCTGCCACTATATCGACCGCCATCGCCAGAGTCCGTTCATCAAGGGAGCGTTCATGGGTTTGCGACCGGTAGTTGTCGGCCTCATCGCATCGGCCGCATTGCTGCTGATGAACAGTGAAAACTTCGGATACCTGATGAACGAGCGCCTTATCACCATCGCAATTTGCGTCGCATCGTTCTGTATCGTCTATTTCACCCGCATTCACCCCATCCTTGTCATCATCCTGGCAGGCCTAATTGGCTTCCTCGTTTTTTAAAAACGCGGGAAAAACACCACTTTTTACTGTCAAAAACACATATTTTATAGTGCAAATCACGGCACACCGACTTGTCTTTTCATTTGACTGAAAATTAATTGTTTGCATTTTATAGAGGTCATTTTTTGACAAGTACAAAGTCCAAAAATCAACAATTTTCATAGATAAAACTGCCATTTTTCATAATACCGAAAAAATCAATGGTAGTAATTTTGCACCGCAAACAATATTTCTCCAAATTTCAATAATACGATTTTGTATTATTTAGTTATGCTGACAAGAAAATAGAATAACATCTTTTGATGGTAGTTAATGTTGATTAAATGATTATTTAAGCCCAACCTTAAAATCTCAATCCATCTATTAAACGCAAGCAATAGAAAACATGAGAATTAACGGCGTCTGCGAGAGCAGATGCCGTTTTTGATTAATCAGTATTGACCATTTTCTCGGATTTTGTGGCACAGCGATTCATTTTTCACGAAAAAAGCGTATATTTGCGGTCTAAAGATAATGAGCAACAATTAAAGAATTTCGTTATGGCTGAGATCAAGACTATAGGATTGTTGACATCGGGAGGCGATGCCCCCGGAATGAATGCCGCGATACGTGCGGTGACCCGCGCCGCAATCTTCAACGGATTCAAAGTAAAGGGTATCTACCGCGGCTACAAGGGACTGGTGGATGACGAGATTGTAGATTTGCAGACACAGAGCGTGTCGGGCATCATGCACCACGGCGGCACCATCCTCAAGACGGCGCGATGCAAAGAGTTCATGACCGTAGAGGGCCGTCAGCAAGCACATGAGAACATTAAGAAGCACGGCATCGATGCGCTGGTGGTCATCGGCGGTGACGGCTCATTGAGTGGCGCCCGGCAATTTGCCAACGAGTTTGACTTCCCCATCGTGGGTATACCCGGTACCATCGACAATGACCTCAACGGCACCGACCACACCATCGGTTATGACACGGCACTGAACACCATCATGTGGTGTGTGGACCGCATTCGCGACACGGCATCGAGCCATGAGCGCCTGTTCATCATCGAGGTAATGGGTCGCGAGTCGGGCTTCCTTGCTCTCAATGGCGCCATCGCCAGCGGGGCCGAGGCCGCCATCATACCGGAAATGTCAACCGAGGTGGATCAACTTTCGGAACTGATTCAGAGCGGTTTCCGCAAAAGCAAGAACTCATCGATCGTCCTTGTCGCCGAGAGCCCTGCCACGGGCGGCGCCATGGGCGTGGCCGAAAGAATCAGAAAAGAGTTCCCTCAATATAACTTGCGAGTGCGCGTGACCATCCTGGGACACCTGCAGCGCGGTGGCAGTCCTACTGCCCAGGACCGCATCCTTGCTTCACGCATGGGTGCAGCCGCCATCGACGCACTGCTTGAGGGCCAGCGCAACATCATGATTGGTGACGATGACGAGAAAATCGTCTATGTACCCTTCAGCAAGGCCATCCGCCACGGCAAGGAAATCGACCGGGACCTGCTGGAGTTGCTGAAAAAGCTCTCCATCTGATACCGAAGGGCATAAAAGGACAAAAAGAAATTGGGAATGAGCCTATAACGGTCACATTCCCAATTCTTTTTCTTTTATCTCAGTTTTACTGATACTTGGGTGAGGGACCATACTTGTTCTCGGTCCACTTGCTATCTAACAGCGAGAAAACCAACAAGACAATGCCCAAAATAAAGCATCCCACGCCACAAGCACTCATAATGGTTGCCAGCGTGGGTGACGCCATCATGGAATTGGCTATCTCTTGTGCCATCTCAAAAGGATCTGTCCCCGCACCCATCTTATTGAGGAAGGGCCACATAAGGCGGGAGTAGCAAAAGGCATAAACAATAGCCAACACTGCTGCAAGGGCCACCCACCAGCCGCTACGACCCGTATCATGCAGACGACGCGTCAACACAGCATAAGCCGGGACGATAAAGGCCAGCATGAGCACCATAACGAGCACAATGGCCAACGTAGTCGGTTCAATACCAAAGACGCCACTAAGCGCCGAGGACAACAAGGCTGCCAAAAATGAACCCACAAAATAAACAATCACAAGAAAGAGCACAAACCACCAGTACTCGCTGCGACGGGCACGGCCCGTGAAGTCACAGTACTTGCGCAAGCAGGTTTTCACCGCCTCGATGGGGCCCATCGTGGGCAGCGCCGTCACGCGGGGTTGATACTGCGGCACCTGGGGCGGCACCTGTTGCTGCTGTGGATTAAACACAGGGGGTTGCGGTTGATTCTGTTCCATATCAATGATTCTTTTAAAGTTTAGTTTCAATCCACAAAAATAGACATTTTTTCATTGACATAGACAATCTTTGGATATTTTTGGCGACATCTCAACTATTAGAGCCTGCTCCATGTCCATCGATTTGCACATATTTTTGTAATTTTGCGGGCACATTATAATAATAAGCGCATGAAACGACAATTGAAGATATGGATGGAGTGCTTCAGGCTCAGGACGTTGCCCGTGTCGATGAGCGGCGTAATCATCGCCATCGGGCTCGCCAAGTGGCACCATCGTTTCCATTGGATACCTGCGGTGCTGTGCCTGCTGTTCGCGCTGATGGCACAAATCGCATCCAATACCGCCAACGAGTATTATGACTACCTGCACGGAGCTGACAAACCCGGCCGCGTGGGTCCCCGACGTGGCGTGACCGAGGGCGACATCAAGCCCACAACACTCAGGAATGTCACTTTTGCACTGCTGGCACTGGCAGGCGTTGTAGGCTGCTGCCTGATACCCTACGGCGGATGGTGGCTGTTGCCCGTGGGCGTCGTCATTGCCTTGGCAGCACTGGCCTACAGCACAGGCCCTTACCCCCTGTCCTACCACGGGCTGGGCGAGTTGACGGTATTCATTTTCTTCGGCCTTGTCCCCGTGAACCTTACCTATTATGTGATGGCCCTGCGCTTTGACCCGCTTGTCCTGCTGGCATCGGTCACAACAGGCCTGCTGGCAGTGAACGTGCTGCTCATCAACAACTACCGTGACGTGGATGACGACCGTGAAGCCGGAAAACGCACATCGGTGGTTATCTTCGGACGCAAACCCGCCGCCCTTGCCTACCTCATCAACGGCTATGCCGGCATGGCCCTGCTGAGTGCATTGTGGGTGATGATTCTGTGGAAGCATGTCATGCCCCTGTGGACGTTGGCCATTCCCGCGTTTTACCTGATATTGCACACCGCCACCTGGTTCAAACTCACCAGCCGTGACGGCAAGGCGCTGAATCCCCTCTTGGGAGGCACCGCCCGCAATATGCTCATATTCACTCTATTATTGACCCTTGCATTCATTATCTACTCATAATGGCACTGATTGATGACATACGCGCCCTGCGCATCGCCGACTATGACTATCCCCTGCCCGACGAGCGCATCGCCAAGCACCCCCTCGCTCAACGCGAGCAGTGTAAACTCTTATATTATAAAGGTGGCGCCATCGAGGAAAGAAAATTTTGGGAAGTGCCGTCATTGCTGCCTGAGCACTCGACACTCATTTATAATAATACGCGCGTGATAAACGCCCGCCTCAGGTTCCGCAAGGAGACCGGTTCGACGATTGAAATCTTTTGCCTGGAGCCGATTTTGCCGCGTGACTACGAGCAGATATTCCAGACCACGGGCCACTGCGTGTGGCAGTGTCTGGTGGGCAACAGCAAGCGCTGGAAGCAAGGTGCGTTAACGCAGACCGTCACCATCGATGGCAGCGAGGTCACCCTTGCGGCCACGCGTGGCGAGCAGCGCGGCAATGCGTGGGAGATTCACTTTGACTGGGACGGTGAAAAACGGAAAATCACCTTTGCCGACGTGCTTGAGGCCATCGGCGAAATCCCTATACCGCCCTACTTGAACCGCGGCACCGAGGAAAGCGACTCGACCGACTACCAGACCGTTTATAGCCATATCGACGGTAGCGTCGCCGCCCCCACGGCAGGCCTGCACTTTACCGACGAGGTGCTTGCCGAGTGTGACGCCCGCGGCATTAAGCGCCGTGAAATCACGCTACATGTGGGCGCCGGCACATTCCAGCCCGTCAAAAGCGAGCACATCGGCGACCACCCCATGCACTACGAGTTCATCAGTGTGCCGCGTGACGTCATTGTTGACATCATCAATGCACCGGGACCCGTCATCGCCGTGGGAACAACGAGCGTGCGCACCCTTGAAAGCCTGTACTACATAGGCCAAACTCTGGAAGACAACCCCGATGCCGATGAAGAAGCCCTCACCGTCACCCAGTGGATGCCCTACACTACACCGTGCGAGATTTCGACCAAGAAAGCCTTGCAGAATATCGTCGATTACCTGGACCGACACCATGCCGACACCTACATGGGTAGCACCCAACTGATGATTGCTCCGGGCTTTGAGTACCGCATCGTGAGCGGCATGATCACCAACTTCCACCAGCCGCAGTCCACGCTGCTGCTGCTCGTGGCGGCCTTTGTGGGCAACGACCAGTGGCGCGGCATGTATGACTACGCGATGGACCACGGCTTCCGCTTCCTGAGCTACGGCGACGCCCAACTGCTCCTCAAGCCATAGGCTTTATTACACACTGTTAGCCTCACATTAAGACGCCAAAACGCTAAGTTTTCAAATTGGCGCCAGTGATTCCTGTTGTCAAGGGCCAAATTACTATTCCCATTCATCTATAAAAAAGGGCGATTGGTCGCATGATTATGCCCAATGGGGTGTTTATGCGGCCTTATCATGCATAAAGGCTTAAACTAGGCACTGAAGTTGCAGTCTAAAAGACAAACGAAATGAATTATTAAATCACTTGTTGAACATTATAAAACAACACAATTATGAAAACTTCTGTTACAAAGATCATGATGAGCTTCGCTCTCATGGGATGCCTGATCTTCAGCGCATCAGACGCCATGGCCCAGGGCCGTAGTCGTTCACAAGGGGGCAGCACCAGCAGCAGAAGCCAGTCGGCAGCTGTCTCACGTTCCAACACTTCATCGGCTCCAACCGTGAGCCGCAGCAGTTCAAGCTCAAGCTCAAGTTCTATCAGCCGCAGCAGCTCGGCAACACCGCAGGTGAACCGCAGCAACTCAAGCTCAAGTTCTGTCAGCCGCAGCAGCTCGGCAACGCCTCAGGTAAGCCGCAGCACTTCAAGTTCAAGTTCAATCAACCGCAGCAGTTCGGCTACAACTCAGGTGAACCGCAGCAACTCAAGCTCAAGTTCTATCAGCCACAGTAGCTCTGCAACGCCTCAGGTGAACCGCGGCACTTCAAGCTCAAGTTCCAACCGCAACAGCTCGGCTACAACTCAGGTGAATCGCAGCAGCTCAAGCACCGGCAAAGAGCGCAGCCTCACCACCACACCGCAAGTGAGTCGTGGTACTTCGTCCGGCAACTCAAGCGTCGGCAGCACCACCAGCGGTAGCAGTACTAAGGTGGTCACCACAACAACCGGCACCACCCGTCGCAGCGAAAGCAGCATGACAGGTTCCCGCGACAAGGTGACCAAGACCGACAACACCACAAGTGTAATCGGTTCCAGCACTAACGACAACCGTCTGAATGGCAACCGTCCTGGCGGCACCAAGCCCAACGGAGGCAACGGCGGCAACGGCAAGCCCAACGGCGGCAAGCCTAACGGCGGTAACGGTGGAAGTCACGACAACCACGGTGGCAGGCCTAACGGCGGCAACGGCGGAGGTCACGACAACCAAGGTGGCAGGCCTAACGGCGGAGGTCACGGAGGTCATGGTGGTTTCGACAATAACAACCACTTTGATTACACCAACCACCACTACCACAACGACTTCCACCACAACTACACTAACCACTCCTGGAGCTGGAGTCGCCCCCTGCCCCCTCCCGCACGTCCCTATCGTCCCGCTTACTTCGCATGGTATCGCCCTGTGATCCCCGTTGGATGGTATCCCTACGCCGGAGCGCCCATCATCGACAGAATTCTGGGCATCACCTTCGGAACGTTCTTCAACACCTCAATCGAGTATCTGTACTACAATGGATATGAGATCGATGGATATGCCGACCACATCATCTACCTGAGAGATGTTCCCTTGATGAACATGATTTGGGACGACGTGATGCTTGGATTCGACGACATGGACAGATTGGTTAACGCACAGTTCATCTTCACGACCTCATCCACCACCAACAAGCGCTATGACAGAGTTTACCGCAGCCTGTGCAGGATCTATGGTACTCCCTTCAGCAACAGCGACGGCTCCTTGAGCTGGTATGGCGGAAACAACACTGGATGGATCACCCTGTCAACTCACACCAGCATGGAACCGGTTGCAGGCTACAACGGAGTAAGAAGATGCATCTACACCACACTTTCAATTGGTTACTAATCTAGTACAATTTGATAATCCTTCGATGAGAGGCGGGTCCCGCAAGAGGATCCGCCTCTTGCTTTTGGTGAAACGAAGTTCCTGCTAGCCGCCAAAGGCCTCACTACCGAAAACAGTGAGGATTTCTTTTAACAATTTTTCAACTGAAATTTAGAAATATTAGTGCCCGGAATAGGTGCCGTTTCAAGAATAGGAATTAACTTTGCACCAAGTTTTTTCATAGGATTAGATTTTTAAGGTTTAAAGTGTTACGGTTGTTGGGAAACAACCGTACATTTTTTTGTTTTTATAGCAACTATACTGCAGCGTGGCACCTCGAATGAAAGCATGGTCCATCACATAATGGCAATCGCAATTCTGGGGCTGACGAGCAAGTGAGACAGAAAAAATCATTACCTTTGCAGTCATCAATGACACGATTGGAACTGAACATATTGGGATGCGGGAGTGCGACGATGACGCCGCGCCACCAGCCATCTTGCCAGGTGCTGAACGTGCGCGACAACCTAATGATGATTGATTGCGGCGAGGGTGCCCAACTGGGTGTGCGCCGCATGGGGCTCAAGCTGATGCGCCTCAACCACATTTTCATCAGCCACCTGCATGGCGACCACTGCTTCGGGCTCCTGGGCCTGATCTCGACCATGGCGTTGCTTAAACGCAGCAATTCGCTCACCATCCACACCTTCAAGGACGGCGTGGAACTGTTTTCAAACATGCTGGACTACTTTTGCCGCGAACGTCCGTTTGAAATACGCTACAACGTCATCGACACCCACAAGCGCGTCATCTGGGAGGACGACGCCGTCACAGTGACATCTTTTCCCCTCATTCACCGCGTTCCCGCCGTGGGTTTCCTTATTGCCGAGAAGCCCAAGCTGCGCCACATCATCGGTGACGAGACAAAGCGCCTGGGCGTGCCACACTACGCCATGAACTCGTTGCGTCAGGGCAAAGACTGGACAAGCCCCGAGGGCATCATTGTGCCCAACGAGCAGCTCACCACAGCTGCCGACCCAGCCATCAGCTACGCCTATTGCAGCGACACCAAATTCTCCCGCCGCGTTATCCAGAACGTCAAGGGCGTGGACTGGCTGTACCATGAGGCCACCTACGATGAGAACCTGCGCCTGAAGGCTCACAAACGCCACCACAGCACCGCCATCGAAGCCGCTACCGTTGCCCGTGAGGCAGGGGTGAAGCAACTCATTATCGGCCACTTCTCCAAGCGCTACCTTGACGAGAGTTTACTGCTCGATGAGGCCCGCAGTGTCTTCCCCAATACCCGTCTGGCCAACGAAGGTCTGGTCATCGACCTGAATGAGTCAGAAGTTAGGGGTTAGAACAAGTTTTTTAGATGTCGTTAAACCTGGCACGACTATTGCAGTCCAATGGGTGATTTTTGCGCCGGGAAGGCTTTACAGGAGAGAAGCACAAAGGAGCAAAATGAAAAGTTTTACAGTTTTTAACAGACGTTTCAAGTAAAAACTTTCAAAATTTGTGTAAAAACGCTGTGCCATAATGATGTAAAGTCTAAAAATTATTCAAGACGGCTCAAATTAAGTAAATTTTTCTTTATTATTTGAATAATTTGTATTTCCTTTGCAGTCTCAAAATTGAGAACATTATTACATTATTAAATAACAATTTTAAAAATTACGACTATGTCAGAAATTGAAGAAAGAGTAAAACAAATTATCGTTGACAAGTTAGGTGTTAGCGAGTCTGAGGTAACTCCCGAGGCTACTTTCAGCCAGGATCTGGGTGCTGACAGCCTTGATACCGTCGAGCTGATCATGGAATTTGAGAAGCAGTTCGACATCAAGATTCCCGATGACAAGTCTGAGACCATCCAAAACGTAGGCGACGCCATCAAGTTCATTGAGGACGCTAAGGCTGCCGAATAAAAACCTTATAGGTGGATACCATGATTCATCCCCTTGGAGGGGTGCAGTTCATGGCATCCACCTTTTTTAAACTTCCTACTACCACATGGAATTAAAGAGAGTAGTGGTAACAGGTCTTGGTGCCATCACTCCCATCGGAATGGACGTTGAAACCACTTGGAACAACGCCCTAAAAGGTGTGAGCGGTGCAGGACCTATTACTCATTTTGACACCACACTGTTCAAGACCAAGTTTGCCTGCGAGATCAAGGGATTCGATCCGCTCAACTACGTGAGTGACCCGAACGATCGCCGCGAGGTGAAGGATTTCAAGCGCAATGACTTGTACACGCAGTATGCGTTGGCATGTGCCAAGCAAGCCATTGAAGACGCCGACCTGCTCGCCGACGGCATCGACCGTGACGAGATTGGCGTGATATTCGCCTCAGGTATCGGTGGCCTTCACACCTTTGAAGAGCAGGCCGGCGACTACGCCAGGCATGAGGAACGTGGCCCCATGTACAGCCCGTTCTTTATCCCGACGATGATTGCCGACATCGCAGCTGGTCAAATTTCCATCAAATACGGCTTTAGGGGTCCCAACTTTGGTATCGTGTCGGCTTGCGCTACCTCGACCAATGCGCTCATCGACGCTTTCAACTACGTCCGTCTGGGCAAGGCTACGGCCATCGTTGCCGGCGGTAGCGAAGCGCCCCTGTTCCCTTCAGGTGTGGGCGGCTTTAATGCCATGAAGGCCATCTCGCTGCGCAACGATGATCCTGAGAGTGCCTCCAGGCCCTTCAGCGCCTCACGCGACGGTTTCGTCATGGGTGAGGGCGGTGTGTGCCTCGTGTTCGAGGAACTCGAGCACGCCCTAGCACGCGGTGCCAAGATTTACGGCGAGGTGATTGGTGGCGGAATGAGTGGTGACGCTTATCACATCACGGCCAGCCATCCCGAGGGATTGGGCGCCAAGCTCGTGATGCAGCGCACCCTTGATGACGCAGGTATCAAGCCCGAGGACGTTGACTATGTCAATGCTCATGGCACTTCGACTCCCGTCGGAGACCTGAGCGAGGCAAAGGCCATCAAAGAGGTGTTCGGCGAGCACGCCTACAAGCTCAACGTGAGCAGCACCAAGTCCATGACGGGCCACATGCTGGGCGCCACTGGCGCTATGGAGGCATTATTCTGCCTGCTGGCCTGCCGTGATGACATCGTGCCCCCCACCATCAACCATGCCGATGGCGATGATGATGAGGAAATTGACTACAAGATGAACTTCACCTTTAACAAGGCTCAGAAGCGAACAGTAAACATTGCACTTTCCAACACGTTTGGATTCGGCGGACACAATGCGAGCATCCTTGTCAAGAAATACCAGAAATAATCCACCTCTGGGATGAGGACACTGTGATGCCTCTCAATAACGCCATATCGCTTATAAAGCTCCTTTTCGTCAAGGATAAGGAGCTTTATGTTTTTATTCACCGCATCACAGGCTACTACCCCCGCAACATCAATCTCTACAAACTGGCGATGGTGCACCGCTCCAAGCCGGTGAAACTCGATAACGGCCGCTGGGCCAACAACGAGCGCCTTGAGTTCCTGGGTGATGCGGTGCTCGACAACGTAGTAGCCGACTTTCTCTATACCTCCTTTCCCGGCAAGCATGAGGGTTTCCTGACCTCTACCCGTGCCAAGATTGTGCAACGCGAGAGTCTGAACCGCATAGGCAACTCGTTGCGACTCGACACGCATGTGCATGCCCTGACACACTCCTCCTCACACAACAGTTACATCTGCGGCAACGCCCTTGAAGCCCTCGTGGGCGCCGTGTACCTTGACCAGGGCTACACGAGGTGCCGCAAATTCATTATCGACCGCTTGATTAAGAAACACTTCGACCTCAACGACCTGGTGAAGACCGAGCAGAACTTCAAGTCACGCCTCATCGAGTGGACTCAAAAGTACCGTATCACCATCGAGTTTGAACTCGTCGATTCCTACTCCGACGCCGACAAGAATCCCGTATTCCGTACCGCCGTCATCCTGGGCGGTATCTATGCCAGCGACGCTGTGGGCTACAGCAAGAAGGAGTCGCATCAAAGCGCCTCCAAGAAAGCCCTCGAGCGCTTGCAGAACGACCAGGCCTTCTGCGAGCAGGTCCTCTCCACCGCCCTCATCTGACAATCCCAAATACTGAGATAAAACAATTGTGCCGAGGGCCAAACGCCCCCGGCACAATCATTAAGACATCAACGGAATGTCTTTTTCTTTCTCAGACTCAACTTTTAGTTATTGCTTCCCATGCTCAGCAGGTAGTCGATGATGGCAGTGACATCAGCGATGCTGATGTTGCCGTCACCGCTCATGTCGGCAGCAGGATGATCAGCGACATTGGTGTCACCTTCAAGCAGCAGGTCAATCAGGGCCGTCACATCAGCGATGCTGACCTTACCGTCTTCATTCACGTCACCCAGGATATACTGGGGATCGGGAGGAGTTACCCAGTCGCCAACAGTGAAGGGCACGGGATCATCCAGGAACCACATCCAGTCAGGATCAGAGCTGCTGGCGAAGTAAGGAGTATAAACAACGACATAATAAGTGCGACCCTGGGTCAGATAGTAGAGAGAGTAGTCACCGCTCAAGTCGAGCGTTGCGATGCCGTAGTCTTCGTCGATCTGAACACCAGTGGCTGTCTTGGTGACAACAGCGCTGTACTTACCATCAGAGCCCTTGGAAACGATACCATACTTCAAGGTGCCGTTCCAGATACCGCTCAGGGACTGGATGTCGATGGTGATGCGAAGATCGTTGGCAGGCATGGTGTCGGCAACAAGGTTCACGTTCTTCACAACAACACCGCCAATGCCGGTGGTATCGGGGCAGATGCCGATGATGGCAGCCTGTTTGGCGTTAAAGCCAGAAGCATAGGGATCGTATTCATAGTCACTCCTCGGAGACAACAGTTCCCAATCAAAGTAAGTGTTGTAAGCCTCGGGCTGGAAACCCCAGTTGACGTGCACCTTACCGTTGCTGTCATAGCCATCCAGCACGAAAGCATGACCGACGTTGCAGGGGTTACCGCTGTTGTCGATAGTCCTGTAGCCCATATAATAAATGGGACGGCCATTGTCGATCTCGTTATACATCATGTCATACCAAGCCTGCACGTTATATTCGTAGCTGGACTTTTGAACGTACTGGATGTTGGAATTGTAGTCAAAGAAAGCGATCATGCCACGGAACACATTCCTGAGGAGCGCGTCGCTGCTCTCGCCCGAGTAGATGGTATGGAAAGCAACACCGACCTCATACACCAGTTCAGATACGGCCTGGGCATTAGAAGCATACTCACCGTAACCATTATTCATCTTTGAATAGTTATATGAGTAGTCATCAAATTTGGCATAAGCGGTCACCTCGGTGCCGTCCAACATATAGTTATAACGATTCTCACCAAAGCCCTTGTAGGGATGTCTTAGACCCTTCATGATGGTTGAAAAAGCCACGGGCACACAACCGGCATAGCAGCGGCCGTTGCTGGTCAAGGCATGAGATGAACGAGGAGCGTTGTTGTTGTAAGGCGGGAACTGGTGCCAGTGAACCTCACCACAAATGGGGTACACACCATAAGGCTGCAGATCGTAGGTAATGCTGGGAGCCTGGGCGGCATCGGGATGCTGACGCATCCATTCCATCTTGTTCTGATACTCCTTGAGCATGAGCTGCAAAGCCTCGGGAGCCTCATTGTAATCAAACGAACCCTTGTCACTGTAACCCAGGACGGGCGTGGACATGTCGTCACCGGCCACAATCACGAAACCCTGATTGCCGTCGCGGTTGAAGACGTAAAAGTCATGCTGACCTTTCAGATTCATGGCGGCGTAGCCCAACTTCAAGTCGGCTTGAGCTCCGGCCTTGAGCATAGGCTGTGCCTGGCTGAACTGCTTGGCGATAGCCTTGGCCTGGTCAACAGTCACACTCTTAGCATTGATGTTCTGCGTGAATAACGCAAACAAAGCAAACA
This sequence comes from Muribaculaceae bacterium, assembly GCA_017427945.1. GTDB lineage: Bacteria > Bacteroidota > Bacteroidia > Bacteroidales > Muribaculaceae > Sodaliphilus. Next base: position 100,104 of record JAFRRT010000039.1, read on the forward strand.
ATAATACGATTTTCTTCATAACTAAAATATTAATAATTAAAGGTTTATATAATTCTGTTTAATTGATTTCAAATGATACCCAGCAGCATGTCGATGATAGTGGTCACATCACCGATGGTGATTTCGCCGTTTTTGTTGGCATCGGCAGCATCCAGGTTGATGGTCACGTCGATACCCAGCAGGTAATCGATGAGCGTTGTGACATCGGCGATGCTCAACCGGCCGTCATCGTTCACGTCACCCAAGATATACTCGGGTTCCCAAGTGCTCTCGTAGCAGATTTCGATATCGTCGATGAAGCAGTACTCCGATGAGCTGCCCATGGTCTGCTGCATGCGCAGCATGATGGGCTGATTGGTTGGGAATGTGGAGAATGTAGCCTCGGCCGTAGCTCCTGCCGCCACATAGATTGAGTAAGGATAGGTGTTCAACTCTTTCCATGAGCTGCCATTGTTGGTTGAATATTTAGGTGTAATTTCCACACCTGATGATGTGGGATTATAAACCTTGAAGCGCACGACCTTGGGAATTTTGTTAAGGTTCTCGGCAGTATTGAAATAGCTGCTTTTTCTCATGGCAACGGCATGTCCCTGTGCCACTTGGGCGGTATCCACAACGGCGCAGTTGTAGAAGTTCCAGGTAGCATATACACCGGGAACGCCACGCTCGTTGAGGGTAGCGCCCACAGGCATCATCTCAAAGTCCTCGATGGAACTCTTGGAATTGTCTTTCACCACATCAAAGGTGATGATGCTGTCGGCCTCGGCAATGTTGACGAAGGCATAGCGGCTCATCTTGCCGTCCCACGTGCGCATGTTGGGCTGAGTGGCGTTAGTGATGGAAGTAATACCGGCAACACCAGGGAAGGGATCATTATAACTGTCTGACATCCCGTTGAATTTAGCCCTGAGCATCTCGTAGTAGCTGCGGGTGGGATTGGCATTGACCAGATTGTTTTCCCAGACATCGACATTGGTTGAGTCCACACGCCAGATGAGCATGCCAGGACCTGCCAAGTTCTTGTCCCACTTAACGCGCTGGCGGTTCTCGATGATGAAGAACTCACCCTCGTTGGCTGTGTTCATGCGGTAACCCGAGTTACTCTTCTCAAGGGCCGGAATGGTGATTGTGCCCTCGCCCTCGATGAGGGTGGGTGTGGCAAAACCGAGCGCATAGCGCTCAAACAGGCTGTAGCCCACAGGGTTGCGGCCCATGTTGTTCTTGAAACCGCTTGCCATGATAGACCAGGTCATGGGGTAGTTGCTGTTTACACCACCGCTGCCGTCGCTGTCGGTATCATAAAAGTCGGGCAAGCCCAAGCAGTGACTGAACTCATGGCAGATGGGGCCAATGCCGGCAACATTATTGTAAACGATCATTAGTGTCCCGTTAAAATCGGGACGAGTTAAATATTAATCAAAAAGCCCCGGAATGAGGGGACCAAATCGTTCCTTGACATGATTGAATTCAGTCTTTTCGAACAACTCTCGTAGAGGTGTTTTGTCCGTCAGTGATA
>JAFRRT010000004.1 GCA_017427945.1 Muribaculaceae bacterium
CATCATTTCAGGTGACGACCGTGCGCCAGAGGTGCTTGCCTATGGTGACCGTCCGTTGGATGAGAAACGCATTCCTGCCAACATGGGGCACTGGCTGGCCAATTACAAGGGACAGATGGAGTATTTGCAGGAGCATCCTGAGTTGGTTATTAGCAACAAATTGAACGAGCCTACTCGTGTCGCAAGTGTGGCTCCGCTGCTCACGGCCATGTGGGATCAGCAGGAACCCTACTACAACCATTGCCCTGTGTATAATGGCAAGTTCTGTGTCACTGGTTGCCCTGCCACTTCGTTGGCAATGGTGTTCTATTACTGGAAATATCCTGTAGGCCCCACTCCTGCTGTTTCGGGTTACGACAGTTACGATTTCCAAGTCGAGCCTCTGCCTTCCATCACCTTTGATTGGGACAATATGATTGACGACTACCTGAATGGTTATACTGATGCCCAGGCCGATGCTGTGGCTTGGTTGATGCGTTACATCGGTCAGGAAGAGGAGATGGATTACTCCCCAACCGGCAGTGGTGCCTATGGTAGCGATATCTTGCGTGCAGTGAAATTCTTTGGTTACAACTCCAGTATGGCTCAACTTTACTACAAGTATTCCTACAGCGACAGTCGCTGGGTTGGCATGATTCAGGAGGAGTTGGCGAACAACCGCCCCATTGTGTATTGTGCTTCCGATAGTAATGCTGGTGGCCATGCCTTCAATGTCGATGGCTATGATTCAACCAACGATACCTACCACATTAACTGGGGTTGGAGTGGCGATGGCAACTGCTATTGCGTGCTCAATGACTTCACTGACGGTCACTACACGTTCGATGACAATCAGCAGATGATTATCGGTATCCAGCCTCCTTATATGGGACCGACTATCGTGCCCAGTGTCAAGAATATGGCTATCGAGTCCTATGCCGAGAAAACTGCTACCGATGTTCTCACGGTTTACGGCTATTATCTGGAGAATGACGTGACGTTGACATTGAATGATCCTAATGGCGTCTTCTCGATTGATGCTGACCATGTGTCGTTGAGTGATGCGGATGCTGGCAAAGACATCAATGTGACCTATTCTCCCCAGGAACTGGGTACGCACAGTGCAACCATCACTATGCACAGCGAGGGGGCTGAGGATGTGGTGGTTAACTTGACGGGTACCTCTATCTTTGAAACTCATAATCCCGTAATGCTCGATGCAAATGAAGACTATATCAAATTAACCGAATTCCGTGCCGATTGGACAGACGAGACGCCTGCTAAGAATGTGGAGAGTTATACCTTGGAGGTGAAGAACAAATCGATTATTATGGAGTTGGGCGAGGCCGACTTCAGTGACTGCTATTTTCAGGGCTCTAGTGTCATTTCACATTGGCAGGATTACTTCCCTGAGGGTTGGGTTTACAATGGAGATCAGTTATTTACTGGAAACGGTTGCATCCAGTTGGACTCAGAGGGTGAAATTCTCACACCCGAGTATGATCTGGCTGGCTATGACAAGATTACCGTTAAGATAAAAGCCAAGAGTTATAAATCATGGTATCAATCAGGTATTACGATCTCGACCAGTCTCCAGTCAATTCACGTTGATCTGGAACCCAATTTTACCGACTACGTGTTTGTGCTTGACTGTGCCGACGTAGACCAGGTGTCCATCAAGGGTGATAATTATCCGAACGACTATGGATCGATCGCAAACATCCAAATCCTAGCAGGTGATGCTAGCGAGCCTTCAAAACTCAAAGCCGTCAACGAGGAAGGAGATGCTGATTATCGCTTGATTACCGGTATTACCCCCGACAAGTTCTACACTGTCAAGAACTTGACCGCTGGTGGTACGTTCTTCTACAGAGTAAAGGCCCACTATACAGATGATAGTTGGAGCTCATGGAGCAAAGCAAAGACCGTGACTCTCTTTGGCGAAGGCCATGGCTTCGCTCCTGGTGATGTGAACCACGATAGCAATGTTTCAATTGCTGACGTGACCGCTCTCATTGACATGCTTCTCGGTGGTGGTAGCGGTTGCGAGATCTGCGCCGATGTCAATGGTGATAACGAAGTATCTATCGCCGACGTGACTGCGTTGATAGATTTGTTGCTGCAAAGTGCTAATTAAACTATAACGTTTCTAATGACCGCAAGGCTCAGGCATCCAAATGTGATGTCTGAGCCTTGTTTGATTTGTACGAAAAGCAGTGAGAGGCAGTGCCATCATGGTATTGCCTCTCACAAGTAAAGGTGTTTAAAATGATTTACTTTATTTCCTGGCCCATGAGGAAGGTCCTCGCGATGATGGGAGTGGTGTAGGAGTAGGGGATGAAGTCAATCGAGGGGATGGGCGCGGTGATGAAGAAGTTGGCGATTTTGCCCTTGGCGATGCTGCCGTAGTCCTTGCTCAAGTCCATGGCAGCTGCTGTGTTGATGGTAGCGGCGTTGATGGCCTCAGCAGGCAACAGACGCATCTTGATGCAAGCCAGTGAAACGACAAACTTCATGTCACCGCTAGGCGTGGAACCGGGATTGTAGTCACTGGCAGTGGCCACGGGCAGACCTGCCTCAATCATCTTGCGGGCGGGAGCAAACGGCATATTCAGGAAGAACGAGGTGCCAGGTAGTCCCGTGGGGATGGTGTCGGTGCCCTTGAGCATCTCGATGTCCTCGTTAATCATGCTCTCCAGGTGATCGACCGACACGGCATTGTGCTTCACGCCCACCTCGACTCCACCTGACGGAGCCAACTCTTGCACATGAATTTTTGGCCTCATGCCCCACTTGGCTCCAGCCTCAAGGATGCGTGAGGTTTCATCGGGTGTGAAGAAGCCCTCATCACAGAAGACGTCGATGAAGTCGGCCAACTTTTGCTTGCCTACTTCAGGAATCATCTCGCTGATGAGCATGTCAACATACTCGCCCTGACGACCGGCATATTCCCTACCGACGGCATGCGCGCCCAGGAAGGTGGAAACTACCTTGATGGGTGATGTCTCGCTAATGCGGCGGATGACGCGCAGCATCTTGAGTTCATCCTCGGTATTCAGACCGTAGCCGCTTTTGATCTCGACGGCACCGGTTCCTTTGGCAATGATTTCACGCACGCGACGCATAGCCTGAGCGTAGAGCTCATCCTCGCTCAAGAGGTGCAGGCGGTCGGCCGAATTGAGGATACCTCCGCCACGACGGGCTATTTCGGCATAGGAGAGGCCGCGGATTTTGTCCACGAACTCGCCCTCACGACTGCCGGCATACACGATGTGAGTGTGACTGTCGCACCATGAGGGCAGCACTGTGCCACCCTGAGCGTCGATGACGTCCCAATCCTCCTCAGGCGTGGGCATGGTTGCCATCTCGCCCCAAGAGTCAAAGCGGCCGCCGTCAACGAGCAGCCAGGCGTCGCCGATGCAGTTGAGTGTTGCCATCTCGCTGCCCCGCAGGCAATGTTTCTTGTCGAAATCAATGCCTGCAAGACAAGCGATGTTCTTAATCAATCTTTTCATTCTGCAGGAACACTACCGATTTTGCAATGTGCGGATACATGGGCTGGTCCTCGTTGATGAAGGGCACAACCTTGCGATAGTCGGCAAAGACATGCTCAAGTACGGGCGATGACTTCAACGGACGGCGGAACTCCAATGCCTGAGCAGCGTTGAAGAGCTCGATTGCCAGCACGCGCTCGGTGTTTTCAACGACTTTGCAGAGTTTCACACCAGCGTTGGCACCCATGCTCACGTGGTCTTCCTGGCCCTGTGAGGTGGGGATGGTGTCGGCCGACGAGGGCATACACAGCGTCTTGCTCTGGCTGGCGATGGCAGCAGCGGTGTACTGCGGAATCATGAAACCGCTGTTCACACCGGGCTGTGCCACGAGGAAGCTGGGCAGGTCACGGGTGCCGGAAACTAGCTTGTAGGTGCGGCGTTCCGAGATGTTGCTCAGTTCGGCCATAGCAATGCACAGGAAGTCCATGGGCATGGCGATGGGCTCACCATGGAAGTTACCGGCCGAGATGATGAGATCGTCATCGGGGCAAACTGTGGGGTTGTCGGTGGCTGAATTGATTTCTGTGTCGATAACCGAGCCGACGTAGCGGATGGTGTCCTTTACTGAGCCATGCACCTGAGGGATGCAGCGGAACGAGTAGGGATCCTGCACGTTAACCTTGGGCTGACGGATGAGCTCACTGCCGTCAAGAAGCTCACGCATACGCGCGGCGGTCTCGATTTGGCCCTGATGGGGACGAACGGCATGCACAGCGTGGGTGAACGGCTCAACGCGGCCATCATATGCCTCCAGCGAGATGGCGGCAATGACATCGGCCCACTTACTCAGGCGTTCGGCTTTAATCATGGCCCAAACAGCGTGAGCACTCATGTTCTGGGTTCCGTTAAGTAATGCCAGACCTTCCTTAGAACCGAGTTTGATAGGCTCCCAACCCAATTTCTTGCACAAGTCGCCACCGCTCATGAGTTCACCCTTGTACTCAACCTCTCCAAGCCCAACGATGGGCAGACAGAGGTGAGCCAGCGGCACGAGGTCGCCAGAAGCGCCTACCGAGCCCTGCTTGTAGACAACGGGATAAACGTCGTTGTTAAACAAGTCGATGAGTCGCTCCACGGTATCGAGTTTCACGCCCGAATAACCATAGCTTAATGACTGCACCTTTAACAGGAGCATAATCTTGACGATGTCGTTGGGCACACGTTCGCCCACGCCGCAGGCGTGAGACATCATCAGGTTGATCTGCAGTTGCGACAACTGGTCATTGCTGATGGAAATCTTGCACAGCGACCCGAAGCCTGTGGTCACACCATAAATGGGCTTGTCGCTCTCAGCAATCTTCTTGTCAAGGTATTCACGGCAGTGGCTGATGCGCTTGATGGCATCGGCACTGAGTTTTAGCGAATGATGGCCTTCAATGATCTCGGCAATCTTTTGGATTGTGAGATGTTCGGCACTGATTTGATGTGTCATGTGAATGATATTTTAGGTTGTTCAATAATCAAAAGATGGTCACGGCATTGTCGATGACATCGTCGTCAACCAGGTTAGGCATGGTGACCGTCAACTCGGGCGTACGCTCCATCTCGCGGCGGATGGCGTCCATCGAACCGCTGTTGCGTGCCCAGCTGCGGCGTGCGATACCGTTGTTCACATCCCAGAAGAGCATCTCACGGATGTGGCGGGCCGAATCCTCGCTGCCGTCAATCGCCATACCGAAACCGCCGTTGATGACCTCGCCCCAGCCTACACCGCCGCCATTGTGGATGCTCACCCAGGTAGCACCGCGGAAGGAATCGCCGATAACGTTCTGAACAGCCATGTCGGCGCAGAATTGTGAGCCGTCATAGATGTTGCTGGTCTCGCGGAAGGGTGAGTCGGTACCCGACACGTCGTGGTGGTCACGGCCCAGCACCACGGGAGCGCTCAGCTCACCGCTGCGGATAGCGTCGTTGAACGCCAGAGCAATCTTGGTACGGCCTTCGGCGTCGGCATACAGGATACGTGCCTGGGAACCGACAACGAGTTTGTTGGGACCTGCCTCCTTGATCCAGTGGATGTTGTCCTCCATTTGGCCCTGAATGTCCTCGGGGGCATCTTTGCGGATTTCCTCGAGTACCTGTGCAGCAAGGCGGTCGGTGGTCTCCAGGTCTTTGGGGTCACCTGAGGTGCAAACCCAACGGAAGGGACCGAAGCCGTAGTCAAAGAACATCGGGCCCATGATGTCTTGTACGTAGGACGGATAGCGGAATTTGCCATCGGCCGTCATGATGTCGGCACCGGCACGGCTCGACTCCAGCAGGAAGGCATTGCCATAATCGAAGAAGTACATGCCCTTATCGGCCAACTTGTTGATGGCGGCGCACTGGCGGCGCAGCGAAGCGCGAACGCACTCCTTGAACTTCTCGGGTTCCTCGGCCATCATCTGCTTGCTCTCTTCAAGTGTCAGGCCTACGGGATAGTAACCGCCGGCCCACGGGTTGTGCAATGAGGTCTGGTCACTACCCAGGTCAACATGCATATCCTCGGCTGCCAAACGCTCCCACAGGTCAACTACGTTGCCTACATAAGCCATCGAGACGGTGCGCTTGTCGGCGACTGCCTGACGGATGGCGGGGATGAGTTCATCGAGGTTGTTGTGCAACTCATCGACCCAACCCTGGTCATAGCGCTTCTGCGCTGCCAGCGGGTTGATTTCGGCAGTCACGCTCACTACACCGGCAATGTTACCTGCCTTGGGCTGAGCACCCGACATGCCACCCAGACCAGCAGTCACGAACAGCATACCATGGATGTCGCCACCCTTCTCGCCACGCTTCACGAGCTGCTTGCGGGCAGCATTGAGCACCGTGATGGTGGTACCGTGTACGATACCTTGCGGGCCGATGTACATATAGGAGCCAGCGGTCATCTGACCATACTGGCTCACGCCCAGAGCATTGTCACGCTCCCAATCATCGGGCTTGCTGTAGTTGGGGATGACCATACCGTTGGTGACCACCACGCGGGGCGCGTTCTTATGTGAGGGGAACAAGCCCAGGGGATGGCCCGAATACATCACGAGCGTCTGCTCATCGGTCATTTCGCTCAGGTACTTCATCACCAAGCGGTACTGTGCCCAGTTCTGGAAGATGGCACCGTTGCCGCCGTAGATAATGAGCTCGTGGGGATGCTGTGCCACGCGCGGGTCCAGGTTGTTCTGGATCATCAACATGATGGCTGCAGCCTGACGTGAACGTGCGGGGTACTCGTCGATGGGTCGGGCATACATCTCATATTTGGGACGATAGCGGTACATATAGATGCGGCCGTATTTCTTCAACTCCTCGGCAAACTCGGGAGCCAGGGCGGCATGGAGTTTCTTGGGGAAGTAGCGCAGCGCATTCCTCAGGGCGAGCTTCTTTTGCTCGGGGGTGAGGATGTCTTTGCGCTTAGGCGCATGGTTGATCTCGGTGTCGTAAGCCTGCAGTTCGGGCAGTTCCTCGGGAATGCCACCACGAATGTCGGCAATGAATTCTTCTTTTGTCATGATATCCTTGTTTTTAGTCTTTTTTACTTGATTTTCTCTTCAACCATTGCGGTGATTTCGGCCTCTTCGGCATTGGCTTTGGCAACCAGGTCGTTGGCTTCGGCGATGAGCTTCTCGGCCGTTTCACGGTCAGTAAGGCTGGCGGCATTGATTTTCACGTTCATGCCTGCACCCAGCACGGCGGCACGGGCAGCAAGAGCTCCAACACCGGCGTCGGTTACACTGTTGGGGTTACCTGTCTCGACCATTGCGCGGCAGATTTCAAACGCCTTGAATGAAGCTTTCATCGTGCGCAGAGGCACCTGAGTAGCATACAGGGTGGCGTCCTGGATGGCGGCTGTGCGGGCAGCCTTGTCCTCCTCGGTCTTCTTAGGCATGCCAAAGGCAGCCATAATCCTGTTGAACGCGTCGGTGTCCTCATCAACGAGGTGAAGCAGTTCAACCTTGATGGCCTGGCCCTTGTCGGCCCACACGCTGAACTCATTCCAGCGCTCGTCCCAACCGGGCTTGTGGCTCGACAGGTTAGCAACCATGGTTCCCAACGAAGCGGCCAGAGCACCCATGTAAGCACTGATGGAACCGCCACCGGGAGCGGGCGACTCGCGGGAGGTCTCGTTGGCAAAACCTGTCACGGTCAAGTCCACCAGACGGTTGGCGGTCTGGTTATCGGCCTCAAGCATGAACTCGATGACTTTCTCCTTGGGGTCAAACGGCTTGAGGTCGTCCAAACCCATCGAGTGAATAGCGATGTTGATGATGTCCTCCTCAGGGATGCCTGTCGAGCGCTGTTGTTTCTCAAGGAAGTACTTGCCGGCCTCGATGAGGCAACGCTTGGGCATCAGGCCCACAATCTCGGTTCCCGTCACGCGGATGCCACGGTTCTGTGCACAGCGGCACACCTCGTCAAATGCAACGTGCAACGGCGTTACGTTGATGTTGGTGATGTTCATCGACACCTGTGCAATCTTGTACTCATCGATATACCAACCGATGGCCTTGGTGCCCTTGAGGGTTCCAGGCTTCATCACGTTGTTGCCGTTCTCGTCCTTGACGATCTTGCCGGTGATGGGGTTGCCCTCACGCACGGGGCGGCCCTTCTCGCGCACGTCAAAGGCGATGGCGTTGGCACGGCGGGTAGAGGTGGTGTTCAGGTTATAGTTTACAGCGATGAGGAAGTCGCGGGCACCAACGGCGGTGCAACCAGTGCGGGCAACGCCCTCGTCAAAGGGACGGTCGCCGAAGTCAGGACCCTTGTCGGGGTTACCCATCTTCTCGGGCAGTGCCTCGTATTCTCCAGCGCGGCACACGGCCAGGTTCTGGCGGCCGGGCTTCATCGCTGCTGCCTCATAGCAGTAGCAGGGAATATTGTGTTCGCGGGCGATGCGCTCAGCTAGCTTGTGAGCAAGTTCGGCGCACTCCTCCAGAGTGATACCTGCCACGGGAATCAGCGGGCACACGTCGGTGGCACCCATGCGAGGATGCGCGCCGTGGTGGCCGCGCATGTCGATGAGCTGTCCGGCCTTGCCTACTGCCTGGAAAGCAGCTTCGAGCACTGCATCAGGCTCACCCACAAAGGTCACAACCGTGCGGTTAGTGGCTTCTCCCGGGTCCACGTCGAGCAGTTTCACGCCCTTTATTTTCTCGATTTCATCGGTGATTTGTTTGATAACAGCCATGTTGCGTCCCTCACTGAAGTTAGGCACGCATTCCACAATTTTCTTCTCCATACTCATTTGATAATCAGAAGTTTTTGTTTTTGTTTTATGTTTAAAGGTTAATTTTCCTCCAAAATTACTGCAATTCTCCCAATCAGACAAATTTTTGCCTGATTTAATGTTTTATAAACATTAAGCAGATAGAAAGTATTACTTTTCGTGGAGCCACAAGGAGTTGACCTTGTTGCGGATGGCGCGGATGTTGCCGATGGTGATGGCAGCCATGATAATGATGCCCACGAGAATAGCGACCCAGACGCTGCTGCCGCCCACACCAAAAGCGTGAATCATCCCCATATAGGCCATGCGGCCGATAAGCATGAGCACGATAGCCAGTACCAGCACAATGGCATTAAGTCCAATTACCAACAGGATGTAAGGCTTAGAGACCTCGCTCGGCGAATAGCCCAGCAACAGCAAGTCCTGCAGTTTGCGGGTGTTCTTTTGCAACAGCAGATAGATGCTGAGCATGAGCACGAAGAACGACAGAAGACTGATGATAATGCCTACAGCGATGACGATGCCGCTGATAACAATCAGGAAATAGTTTGCCTTGCTGGTTGACATCTTGTCACCCGCTACCTCGTAGTGGTGCTCATCCATATACTGTTCAATCTTGACGTCGCCTGGCTTGCTCACCTCAACGATTAGGCGCTGCGGATGCTGTACCTCCCCAGTCCCGAAGTAGCCGTTGGCCCACTGCATGAACTCCTCAGGCACAATAACTGTATTCAGGCGGTTGGAGAAGCCTACGATACGACCCGGCATGACCTTACGCTTGCCGTTGCCGCTCAAAGTGAATTCCAGCGGCAGCATCTCGGCTTGACCCTCACTGATGCGTGGCATGCCCTGTGTGGCTGCGAAGCCGAAGTTGTAAAGCGACAGGTAGTCGCGTGAAATGACGACAGGCACCTCGGGCTTGTTGGGTGAGAAACCCCACTCCTCAGGGTCGATATCGATGAACTCGTCGGGAATCGCTTCAAAAAAGAACTGTGTGTGCATGGCATGACTGCTGCCTACTCCCAGGCGGGCATCGATGGCGAAGTCGCTGTTCAGGAACCTACCCACTTGTCGGCACCATGGTTGATGTACAATGTCGTTGATATCATCTTCGCTGAACTCGCCGTTGCTGCCCATCATGGCCCCGGCTCCCGTCACGGCACGCGTAATGATGAGGTAGTCCTTGCTGATAAAACTCTCCTGGTCATTGAACACGGGCCTGATGTCACGGTAGAACTGCACCGCAAGCAGGACAATGGTCAACCCGATGAGGTTGGCGATGGCAAAGCCGATGAGCTGGCCTTTGCTGATGTGCTGCCGCAGTAGTTTCCATATGATATGGTTGATTTTAGTCATTGGTGTCTAAAGTTTGAATGTGATGGCATCCATCTTCAAGTGGTAACCTACCGAAGTAGCGATTACGCCCGCCCCTTGACGGGTGGCCTCCTCGGTAATGAGTCGTGCAACTGTGCGGTTGTTCTCATCGTCAAGGTGACTCACAGGTTCATCGAGCAAAATGAAGTCACATGGCTGGCACAGTGTGCGGATGATGGCGACACGCTGCTGTTGTCCGATGGATAGCTTGCTGGCCAGGCTGTCCACCTTGTCGGCAATACCCATGGCTTCGAACAGATGCGTGATCTCGTCACGGCTCTTGAACCCCGTGAGACGGTTCTTCAGTTCCACATTTTCCATCGCAGTGAGTTCACCAAACAAGCGCATGTCTTGCGGCAGATAGGCAATGTGGTGTTGCCGCACGTTGCACCACTGCTGCACCGTGAGTGACTTGATGTCAACGCCGTCAAAGGCGATAGTGCCGCTGTAGTCCTGGCGGTAGCCGTAGATGTAGCTGCACAACGATGACTTCCCCGTGCCGCTCTCGGCACTGATGAGGTATTGCTTCCCCTTCTCAAAGGTGATGTCACGGTGCCACACGTCGCTGCTGATGTTGTTCTGTCCGGCAAAGACGCGGGGTAGGGTGTTATGTAGCGTAATCTCTTTCAATTTCAGTTTTGACTATTTTTTTGGATTCTCTATGAGTTATAGAAAATGACAATTAACTAATTTTCTCGCAGTGGTCGTGGCCACGGTAAGGCTCCACATGGATGTTGGTCATGATCTCGCCCAGCGCCTCGGACAGTTGCCGCTCGATGTTTTTGGTGATGTCATGAGAACTCGTGACACTCATTTCGCCGTCAACCTTTATGTGGATGTCCACTACACGCAGGTTGCCGTTGCGGCGGGTCCTCAGGTTGTGGAACGACTTCACGCCGGGCGTGCTCGTGATGATATCTGCAATTTTATCTTGCTCGTCTTGAGGCAAAGATACTTCCAGCAACTCCTCGACGGCAGGACGGCCCAACCGATAGGAGAGCACCAGAATCAATACGCTCACAGCGATAGCCGCAATCGGGTCAAGCACGCGCCAGCGTTCGCCCAAAAACATCGCTCCTGCCACACCCAGCAACGTTGCTGCTGTGGATAAAGCATCGGCACGATGGTGCCAGGCGTATGCCGCCAGAGCCTTGCTGCTGGTCTTTTTCCCCTTCAAGCGGGTGTAGTGGTACAAACCTTCCTTGACCACAACGGCGATAAGTCCCACAATCAGGGCTATGTTATGAGGACGCTCCAGAGCTTCACCTTTGATGGCTGCCATGACATCCTGCACTCCCTCGGTCATCAGTCCTACGGCAACCACCACAAGGATGATGCTGATGAGGAAAGCCGCCAGCGTCTCATACTTGCCACGACCGTAGCGGTAGCGCTCATCAACGCCTTTTCCCGACAGCCGTACCATGGCATAGACCAGCGCATCGGTCACCGTGTCACTGATGCTGTGAATACCGTCGGCAAGAATGGCACTGGATCGTCCCAGGATGCCAGCTGCGATTTTCACTGCGGACAGGCACACATCACAGGTCATTCCCACCAACGTGCAGCGTTTCTCCTCGGTGGTGTTCCAGGCGGTGTCAGGATTGATATGTTGTTCCTCATTCATTGTGACTGCAAAATTACGCAATTCTCGCCACAACAGCACATCAATTAACGAAATTTCAGGCTAATTGTACTAAAATAATAGGATGGCATTTCTCTATGTGAAAATAGTTGAATGAGTGCATCATTGAGGATAATCCCGACAAGCAAGCAGGGACTTGGAAGAATCAATCTTCAAAGCCCCTGCTCGTGGTTTATTGGTCCAATCAATGTTGAGTGAGCAACATGTCGATAAGTGCTGTTACGTCACCGATTGAGATCTTGCTATCTTGATTTACATCGGCCGCATCTACATTGATTTCCTCGGAATTAGGACTCAACAGGTAGTCAATGAGTGCCGTCACGTCACTGATTGACAATTTACCGTCGTCGTTCACGTCACCCAAGATGAATTCGGGTATTTCGGGGAATACAATGGAGTAAGTGCTGGTGCCCTTGAGCCCTTCTTCAGTGCCGCTGGTGTAATAATAGGTCTTAATGAAGTACCTCCAGCCATCCATCACGTTATCCATGTCAAACTGCACTGTTGTTGATGCTCCGGGAGCCAGTGTGATGAATTGGGTCTTAATTTGTACATTGCTTCCTGTAGTACCATATATGTTCTTATAGAGCTTCGCCGTGATGTCTTCGCTATAAGTCGTCGAGCCGTTGTTCGTGATGGTCAGAATGACACTGAATTTATCACTGGTGATGATTTTGTTGGTCGCATCGGTTACATCAAGGATCTCAAGGTTTGCCGACAGGTCGGCGGCAGGCATCTCTTCAATGTTGATGACATGACTGGCAATAGGATCACTGCCGTCATCATTGAATGAGAATGTGAGCGTATAAGACCTAGCTGCATCAGGATAGTATCTATAGGTAATGTCACCGGTCTCGCCAGGCTCCAGACCCACATATCCCGAGGCCATGAAAGTGCCATCGACGAACATGTGCAGTAACAGGTTGTCAGATACGCCGTTGTTGGTTAAGTTCACATTGATATTAACCGGGCGTGTGGGATGCATGCTGCCGCTGTGAGTAATGCTGTTCACCGTGTAGTTGGGTGTAGCTGCTGTTCCATAGCCTTCAAAAGTGCAGGTGTTGCCGTTGATGGTTACTTCGATATAGTTCTTGTCATACCCTATGCAAGGTTTCCAGTTGTTGGCATTGCGCTCGCTGCAAATGGGCAGAATGCGGTAAGTGCCGTTGCTTAGTCCGGCACCAAAACTCAGTTCACGCTCGTTGAGGTCGAAATATTTGCCGGGAGTTGATGAGCTGGTATAGACACTCATGAGTTTCTTGACCATTGTTGAGCCTTGGTACAGTCCCCAACCGAAGTCGGCCGCGAACACATGGGCTGTGTAATTATAGAATCGAGCCGAAACGATTGCAGTGAAGTTACTACTGCTATTGTTGCGTGTGTCGGTAAAACTGTTGAGTATCATTTTGGTTACCGTGAACATCACTTCATCGTTTATTTCGTTGCCGGGCTCAATGCCCACAACAGCGGCTTGATCATAGATGTATCCATAGGCACCAGTGGCACTGCCGGTACCTTGCCTGTCGGGGTTGAGCACATTTAGCAGATAGTAACCGTTACTTTGTCCGTTCCAGCCCCAATTGATGTGGAACATGCCGTTGCCGTCATAGCCGTCGCACACGAAGGCGTGTCCGCTCTCGGCCTTGCTGGCACTGAATATTACTGGGCGGGAAGCAGCGAGCTCGCTGTAGATGGCATCTACCCACCCTTGGGTCGTATAACTGGTGCGCCTCAAAGTATGCGCATCACTGTAGCCGAAGTAGGAAGACAGACACAAGGGAATGCGGGTGGTCGTAGCCCCAGAGCTGGCGGTTTTGAAATTCATCTCTACCGCTTGGGCACAGTATAGTGTGAGCTTTGCTGCTTCAAGGGCGTTGCTGCTGGTGGTGTCGGTCGTCTGATAGGTGTTTTGCATAGCTCCCCAGTTAAAATCCACGACAGGTAATTCGGGCATCACTATACCGAGCGTAGAACTGGTATAAGCGGGAATTGCAGTTGTGGGACGGGGTGGCCATTGCCAATAGTGCATTACTTGGGCCAATGCAGTGGCGACGCAGCCGGCATAGGCATGTTTGCCGTTGGGCAAGAAAGGCAACAGAATGTTGTAGGGGGCATTCTGTGACCACACGGCTCTAACAAGAGGAGTGATGGCTCCATACGTTCGCAGTTGGGTGGCGGCTATGGCGCCATTGTCCAGCTCCTCGATTTGGGCGGTGTAGCCTTCGAGCAGCTCCTGCATGGCGGGAGGCAGATCGGTGACATCAAATGTGCCGTGGTCGCTGTATCCAAGCACGGCGGGTGCGCGGTCATCACCGGCAACGATGACGAAACCGCTGTTCTGACGCTCAGCGTTGAATACATAAAACGCGGCATTGCCGGCTGTGGGAGATGCACCAAAGTGCGGCGCCTTGTGGGCTATCTTTAGCCCTGAAGCCGGCATCCCGTGACTGGCCATGAAGTTTGTTGCAATACTTTTTGCTTGGTTTTCGGTAATGGTTCCTGCCCACGCGGTGCTCATCACCGCCAGACAAAGGAGAAATAACAAGGTTTGAACTCTTTTCATAATGATAATTTGTTTATGGTGATTGATTCCCTGCAAAGATAATATTTATTTTTGAAAAATGGTTGGTTTCATCAGTGAAATCGGCGTTATTATTTGTGAGGGAGGTACGGTGCAAGATAGACTTTGCGGCAGATTTGGTGCGCAAGCAAAATCGCCGGATTGCTTGACATTTTTCCACCGTTAGTTGGATTTTTGTGGTAATTGTCTATAAAAATTTGGAGTTTTCAAACATCTGTTATAATTTTGCGAGGTTAATACCAAACATGGAGACTTAAACATCTTTTATATATTTTTAATCAACAAGCTTATGAAGAAATTGTTATTTCTCTTGACTGCCATTATGGTGGCATTGTCAGTGTCGGCTGCTCCTGTGGATCAGGCAACAGCCCAAAGGAAAGCAAAAAGCTACTTAACCAATGAGCTTTTTGCCGGCAAATTAATGGCTCCCGCTGCTTTGAATCCCGTTCTGCTGAAGGCTGAGATGGGCGAAGGCAAGGTAAATCAGCCTGTGTATTACATTTACAACACTTCTGAGACCTTCCTCGTTGTGGCCGGTGATGACCGTGCCGAGGAAATCCTCATGGTAGGTGACCGTCCCTTGAAGGATATCAACAACCTGGCTCCTGGTATGAAGGACATTCTCAATCAGTACAAGGAGGAAATCCAGTACCTGCATGAGCATCCGGGTCTGGTGGTTGATCCTATTATTAAACCCGCAAACCGGACCTCACTACGTGCGACCTCTTATTTGTTGACAGCACTATGGGACCAGGAGGCTCCGTACTGGAACCAGTGCAAGTTTACCTATAGTGGTACAACCTATCAGTGCTTGACGGGTTGCCCCGCTACTTCGGCATCGATGGTGCTCTATTACTGGAAGTACCCTGAGAGTGTCGCTGCCCTTCCTTCCTATACAGCCACATTGGATTTATCATACTATAACAGTGTGAACTTTACCTATCCTGCTTTGTCTGCAACAACCTTTGACTGGGCTAACATGAAGGACAGCTACAGTGGTAGCTACACCACCGCTCAGGGTAATGCAGTTGCAACGCTGATGCGTTACGTGGGCCAGGCCGAGAACATGATGTATGGTACTGAGAGCGCTGGCGGTAGCGGTATTTATGTTTCCGAGAATTATAGGATTGCCGATATGTTCAAACTTTTCGGATATGAATCCACTGCCCAAAATGCTGAAAAATCAAACTATACCGCTACTGCTTGGGCTAGCCTGATTCAAGGAGAAATTGCCGCAGGCCGTCCTCTCGTATATTGTGCAGTGTCGAGCAGTGGAGGCGGTCATGCCTTTAATGTTGACGGTTACGACAGTAGCAGCAACAAGTACCACGTGAACTTCGGTTGGAGTGGCGACGGTAATAGCTGGTACTCGATGAATTCGTTCTCATACAGTGGTTACACCTTCAACCAGAGCCAGCAGGCTATCATCGGTGTTCAGCCCCCCAGTGGCCAGTCCACCACACCCGTATTGACCGTTAATCCCACCTCGTTGACTTTCACCGGTGCTCAGACTGGTCAGACCTACACCAAGACCTTTACTGTAACTGGTACCGACTTGCGCGGAAATGTGACCGTATCGTCTAACAACGGCACCTTCACCGTTTCGCCTACGACTATTACCCAGGCTCAGGCCGAGGCTGGTGCTACCGTGACCGTGACCTACAAGCCCACATCAAGTGGCACCCAGAGCGGTACCATCACTGTATCGAGCAGTGGCGCAGCCGATAAGACCGTTAGCGTTTCGGGTACCGCTACCACGAAACCGGTGATCACAGTTAATCCCACCTCGCTCAACATGAGCACCTCAGTGGGCACTCCCGTGACCCAGACGTTTACCGTAACTGGTACCAACCTGTCGAGTAACGTTTACCTGTCATGCAGTGGAACTGGCTTCTCGATTGACAAATCGTATATAACCAAGACCCAAGCAAGTCAGGGTTATACCGTGACGGTTACCTACAATCCCACTGCAGTCGGCACTCACACTGGCACTGTGACGCTGACCAGTTCTGGCGCTGATGACGTTACCCTCACTCTGAACGGTACTGCTGTAGGTACTCCCGAGTTGACCGTTAATCCCACCTCATTGTCATTCAATGCAACTGTAGGTCAATCGCAGACCAAGACCTTCAACGTAACTGGTACAAATCTGACGGGTAATGTGATGCTCGCCGTGAGTGGTGCAGGTTTCTCGATTGATAAGACCACAATCACTCAGAATGCTGCTACCAACGGTGCTACTGTAACCGTAACTTACACGCCCACCACTGGCGGAACTCACACTGGTACTGTCGCTCTTACATCAGCAGGCGTACAGCAGGTTACCGTAGCCCTCACAGGTACTGCAACCACAGTTCCCACTCTGTCGGCTAATCCCACCTCGCTGAATTTCCAGACCACGGTTGGTACTCCTGTAACCCAGGCATTCCAGCTGAGTGCTGCCAACCTTGAAGGCAATGTTACTTTGGCTGTTCAAGGCGAAGGCTTCACCATCGACAAGACCAACATTCTCCCGGGTGCCGCTAACAATGCTTATGTCAATGTGACCTACACCCCGACGACATTTGGTACAACTACTGGTACTGTTACCATCACGAGCCCCAATGCTCAGACGGTTACTGTTACCTTGAATGGCCAGGCCGACCTCGTGAAGTATGCTCCCGTCATGCTGCCTGCTGATGAGGCTTACATTAACCTGACCAAGTTCCGTGCCGACTGGACCGACCAGACACTTGCAACCAACGTTTCAAGCTATACCCTTGAGGTGAGCGCCAAGCCCGAAGAACCCGTAGAGCCCGAGGTTGTATTGCTCAGCTCTGTTGCTGGTACCGACTTCACGGGCAGCTCAACCGGATATTATGACATCACTTTGCCCGATCCTTGGGGTGGCACCAACGTGCGTGGTGGTCTCAACTCGGTTATCTACTTCAGGAATAATTACCAGGGAACCGGTACTGCAGGTAACATCACCTACACCATTCCCGCTGGTTATGAGAATGCTACCTTCACGATGAAGATTACCACTGCTACCACCACTGACGGTGCTGGTAACTTGGCTGTGGCTACTCCGCAGACTGCTGCCGTGAACCACAACTTCTCCGCTGGTCAAACCTATGCTTGGGTAGTGACTGCAAGCAGTGGTGAGAAGATCACTATCACGACGTCCGATGCCAACTATTCGCCTGACATCGCTCTGCTCCAGGTTTATGCTGGTGACGCTACCGTAACGCTGAATGCTACCGAGACTGGCGATGCCAACTACCGCTTGATTACCGGTATTACCGACAAGTTCTACACCGTTGAGAACCTCACCGCCGAGGGCACCTTCCTCTACAAGGTGAAGGCTCTCTACATCGACGGTACCGAGAGCGAGTGGAGCAACATCGAGGAGGTAACCCTGTTCGAGAATGGCCATGGCTTCGCTCCTGGTGATGTGAACCACGATAGCAATGTTTCAATTGCTGACGTGACCGCTCTCATCGACTTGCTGCTTGGCGTTGGTGACGGCTGCTCGATCTGCGCCGATGTCAATGGTGACAACAACGTATCGATCGCCGACGTTACTGCCCTCATCGACATGCTCCTTGGCGTGTAATGGATAAACGCTGATAAAGGATTATTTCCGATTAAGAATCGGATTGCCTTGAAATAATCATTGCGGGATGGCCGTTTCACAGGTCATCCCGCATTTTTTTTCTTGTTTTTTGGATTGCAAGTAAAACTGCTGACTTGCTTGACATTTTCCGTCGTCGGTCAGTTTTTTCGGGCATTTGTCAAGTATTTTTTGGCGTTTTCAAACTTTCGTTATATTTTTGTGTGGTCTTAAAAACTTAATTATTGCTTAAATTATTAAAATTCACAAGTTTATGAAAAAAATTCTATTTCTTTTTGCAGTAGCTATTACAGCTCTGCAAATGTCAGCTGCCGATGTGACTCCATCACAGGCACAGGCCGCAGCCAACGCTTTTGTTGCAAAACAAGTAGCTACCGGTCATCTTAAAGCATCTGCCGCTTCAGGCCTTCAGCTTGTCAAGTCTGAAAAATCGGTAGCCAAGCCTTCGGCTGTGGATTACTACATCTTCAACTCATCAAAAGCCTATGTAGTGGTTTCTGGTGATGATTTGGCACCCCAGATTCTGATGTACGGTGATGAAGGTGCTCTTGACTTGAATAATATTCCCCCCGCCATGCAGTGGCTGCTCAACAAATATAAATATCAGATTGACGGTCTCAAGGCTGGTACAATGGCACCGGTGAAGCTTCCCAAGTTTGCCACCACGCCCGTTGCACCGCTGGTAAATGCTAACTGGGACCAGAGTTCTCCTTACAACAACCAGTGCCCCTCAGGTGCAGTTACAGGTTGTCCTGCCACCTCGCTGGCTATGTGCTACTACAAGTGGAAATGGCCCGAGACTTATCCTGCATGTGCAGCCCTCTCGGGAACTGGTGGTGTCTCTGCTGCGGCCCTGCCGGAACGCGAAGCCGACTGGGATAACATTATCGACGAGTACACCGGCCCCACCAACTACACCTCTACAGCTGACCAGAAAAACGCTGTGGCATGGCTGATGCGCTATGCTGGCCAGTCTATTCCAGACTATTACTACAGTTCTAGCGCCAGTGGTGCCAATGACCCCGAAATCTATCAGGGCTGCCTCAACATGGGTTACACCGATGCCCAGTACCTTATGCTCACTGAGCTTCTTGAATCTGGTTGGAGCTACTATAATAGCGAACAGTATTACACCGATGAACAGTGGAACGAGTGGATGCTGAACGAGCTGCATAATGGCCGCCCCATCGAATATTTGGCTTATGACGTCCAATACGGCTATAGCGTTTCGGGTCACGCCTTCAACGTGTTTGGCTGCGACGCCAACGGTAAGTATTATGTGAACTGGGGCTGGAGTGGCGACAGCAATGGCTATTGCACGCTTCACAACTTCACCACCGCTACCGGTGCAACTGGTCAAGCAGGATCCTACGTCTTCAATTATGGCGAGGCCATGATTATCGGTATCGAGCCTCCCGCAGGTGCGCTCACCGATCCCAGAATCAAGGTGAACCCCACTACGCTCACCATGAACACTATCGTAGGCAATCCTGTCACCGAAACCATCAACGTCAAAGGTTACAACCTCGTTGGCGATGTGGCTTTGAGCATTAGCGGCGATAACGCATTCTCACTGAGCACTACCAGCATCAGTATGGCTCAGGCCACCAATGGGGTGGATGTCACTGTAACCTATAATCCCGCTGCTGTCGGCTCCAATGAGGCTACCATCACGTTGACCAGCACCGATGCTCCTGATGTGACGGTTAAGCTCAACGGTACCGCCGACCTGGAGGTTTATGAGCCTGTAATGCTCGAGGCTAGCAATATCACCTCCACTTCGTTCAAGGCTACCTGGACCGATGAGACTCCTGCCCAGAACGTAGAGAGCTACACCCTCTATGTTTCGGCCGAGCCCTTCCTGCCCCCTGTTGCCTTGCTCGACACTACCGATTGGACCTCGAATAATAATGTGCCCACTGGCTGGACAGCCTCAGGTCTGAACTATTATGGCTCCAACAGCGCATGCTACCTGAGTTCATACGGCAGCAGCTATGTACAGAGCAAGACCTACGACCTCACTGGCTATGACAAGGTGACCGTGATGGTTTACACCGAGCCCTATGGCAGCAGTAACACCATGACTGTAGCTACCAGCGTTGAAAGCAAGACCATCAACCTCTCGGGCAGCTCGTTCTATTGGGTTACTTTCGTTCTGGATTGCGCCACCAGTGACTATGTGAAACTCACCACCACAGGTCTGCCTGACATGAGGTACATGAAGGTTTATGCCGGCGACCTCACCGCAAATCAGCTCAAGGCTTCCGAAACTGGTGATGAGAACTATCGTGTCATCACGGGTATCACCGGCAAGAGCTACACCGTTACTAACCTGGCCGAGAACGGCTCCTTCTACTTCTACGTGATGGCCAACTACGTCGATGGTGGTACTGGCGATAGCAACGTAATGGAAGTAACTCTGTTCGATAGTGGCCATAGCTATGATGTTGGTGATGTGAACCACGATGGTAACGTATCCATCGCCGATGTGACCGCTCTCATTGACATGCTTCTCGGTGGTGGTAGCGGTTGCGAGATCTGCGCCGATGTCAATGGTGATAACGAAGTATCTATCGCCGACGTGACCGCTCTTATCGATGTGCTTCTCACTCATTAAGGAACATATCCGAGAAATGATGATGTCCGATTAATTATCGGATTGACCTGAAATAAAGTTTGCGGGATGACCGACACAATGGTCATCCCGCAAATTTTTAAGGGTACCAGACTCTTTTTTTACCATTTTTACACAATATTTTGCGTTGGTCGTAGTTTAATAGTTGTATAAAGCTTATTGACGATAGCAAATGAAGAATGTGATTCAGGGCAGTCTGATCACTACTTTCAGGTGCAATGCGCAGTGTAATATGTGCAACATCTGGAAGTTCCAGACCAGCCCGAGCGAAGAAATAGATGCCTCCTACTATGAGAAACTGCCTGCGGGGTTGAGAATCAACATCACGGGCGGCGAACCTACTTTGCGTCAGGACATAGACAAAATCTTTGAAATCCTTTATCCCAAATCACGGCTTCTCGAACTCAGCACCAACGGCTACAACACAGCCAAAATTGTTGAGCTCGCCAATAAGTATCCCAACATCCTCATTCGCGTGAGCGTTGAGGGTTTGCCCAAGATCAATGACGCCAAGCGCGGTATCAAAGACGGCTTTGACCACGCCCTGCGCACTATGTTGGAGTTGAAGAAGACCAAGTGCAAGAACATCGGCTTCTCGGTGGTCATTTCACCCGACAACTACATGGACCTGCTGCACCTCTACGACTTGTGCGTGGCACTCGACGTGGAGTTGGGCAACAGTGCCGTGCATAACTCATGGTATTTCCATAAGGAGGACAATCAGGTCGAAAGCGAGGAGGCCCTGCGTCAGCATGAACTCTTTGTCAAGGCCCTGCTCACCAGCAAGCGCCGCCGCTTCAAAGACCGCCTCAAAGACTATGGCCGTGCTTACTTCAACCGCTCGATTCACCGTCGCCTGCGCGGCGATACCGACGAGTACCGTCCGCCCTGCGGCGCCCTGAGCGACTTCTTCTTCATCGATCCCTGGGGTAATGTCACCCCCTGCAACGGCAGTTGCGAGGAGTGGAAACTGGGCAACATCAAGGAAGACTCCTTCGAGAACATCATGAACAGCGATAAGGCCCGCGAAGCGATGGAGAAAGTGCGTAACTGTAAACGCAACTGCACCTTCATCGTTACCGAGCGTCATGATATGGTACGTCGTCCCTGGATTCCCATCAAGTGGATCATCAAGAACAAGTGGCGCACCCACAAGGGCAAAGACATCTGCTGGGACTAATCTAAAACAACTACGAATTAAACGAACAAATACAAATTGTTTAATAGTGTGATTCGTAGTTAAGTTGTTAGTCTAATTCGTAATAATTGAACGCGGATGCCAATTTGTTGAATTAGCGTAATTCGTAGTTTAAAAACTCAAGAAGATGAAGACGATAGCGGTCATCGGCACCCGTGGTTTCCCTGGCATCCAGGGCGGTGTCGAGGCTCACAGCTATCACCTATATACCCGCATGCAGGACGTCCGCATCAGGCTCTACCGCCGCCGCGCCTACCTGAGTGAACAATCGTCCCAAACCTTCCCCAACATCGAGTACATTGACCTGCCCTCGACCCGCATCAAGGGTTTTGAGGCGGTGTGGCATACCTTCTTGAGTGTCACTCATATCCTGTTTCACCGTCCCGATGTGGTGCACATCCACAACATTGGGCCAGGCATGTTCGCCCCCTTGTTGCGGCTGGCTGGCCTGCCCGTTGTGATGACCTATCACAGTCCCAACTACGAGCACTCCAAGTGGAGCGCTCCAGCACGCTGGCTGCTGCGCCAGTGCGAGAAAATATCTCTCCACTTCAGCAACCGTGTCATCTTTGTCAATAAGCACCAGATGGAGAAATGCGGAGCACTCGACAAAAGCGTTTTCATCCCCAACGGCATCGACAGCGTGACACGTAGCGACTCCACCTTTTTTCTTGAGAAACATGGTATCCGCGCAGGCCAGTATCTGCTGGCCGTGGGGCGCCTCACGCCCGAGAAGGGTTTTGAATATCTCGTCGAGGCAGCCAATCGCTTGCCACAGGTCAGCCAGATAGTTATTGCTGGTGCAAGCGACCACGACAGTGCCTATCGCAGCCAGTTGGAACGGCTCGATACCGGCAAAAAAGTGATCTTTACAGGTTTTACTATAGGCGAAGACCTGCGTCAACTCTACAGCCACGCCCGCCTCTTTGTCCTGCCCTCGGTCAACGAGGGCTTCCCGATGGTGTTGCTCGAGGCGATGGCCTACGGCTTGCCCATCCTGTGCAGTGACATTCCCGGTACCCGCCAGGTCAATTTGCCCGAGCAGGATTATTTCACCGTTAAGAATGTCGGTTCACTGTGTGATGCCATCAACCGCCTGCTCGACACTCCAGCCGAGCCGCAGCATTACGACCTTGAGAAATACAACTGGCAGTCCATTGCCGACGCCACCCGCCAGCAACTGGATTGTTAATTCCCAATTCCTTCTTGTTCATTGCCCCATTGCGTTTGCAGCCAGGCTACCTTCTTGTGGAAACAAGGCTTCAGGTACTGGTTGACACGCAGGCCGATTACACTGCTCTGGCTTTGGGGCCAACGTTTGAAATCGGCGGTACCGGCCTGTTCAATCTTGGCGGCAAAGCTGTCAATATAGTTGTCCATTAGGGGATAGACGTCGTTGTAGAAATGCTGCCAATGGTAGCGGACACGCTCCTGGAAATGCGGGAATTTGGCAATCTCGGCAATCCATCTGCATCGGCAATAACTCGGCTGATTCTCGTAGATGAACTCGTTAAAAAGATAGTCTTTGCTATAGCGTGTGAATGAGCTGCCGCAATCCCACATCGGCCCGAAGATGAGCTTGGTGCTGTCGCCACGCTGCTTGTGCATGAAGCAGCTGCCCGAGAAGGCTTCGGGGTTATCAACGGCCTCTTGAACCAAGTAATAGATTGCCAGCGAGTCAATGTCGATGTAGCGCTCCCATTCAACACTGTCTTTGTCCTCGACATAGATGGCAGAATCTGCCTCAAGCAGGAAATCGGTGATATAGTTGCGTTGCTCAGCGCTTAACACCTCGGGGGATTTGGGCGTGACCCAGAAAGGCTCTCCACTGCCTTCAGTGAAAGAGATATTACCAGGCTCCTCATAGTTATCAATCTCGAGCAACCATCCGCCTGTGATTCTAACAGAATCGGTCTCGTTGTCATTTTGCTCAACGATGTTGACACGATCTTTCCCGACACGAATCTGCTCGGTCAGGAAGTAGAGACCGATGTACTGGCCGTTGAGCACCACCTCGACAGGCTCCTGACGGGGGTTCCATGCCATACCCATGCGGCGCCCAAGTTCAAAGGGCAGGTTATCGTTCATCAGTCCCATCCACATGCCTTCGTTGGCCAGCAGTACCCAGTGTCGGTTGGAGGGCATGCCCAGCATCCCGTATTTTTCATCCAGTTTCAGCCGATATGGTTTCTTTTCACAGTTGGTCCAGGTGGCGTTGCCGCGTCCCTTGATCTGCGTTCCCAACGGCGCCTCGGCCGAGCCTATTGACTGATAACCCTCAATTCCCATGTTGTCGAGCCACCATTTGGCCCGCAGGTATTCCTCCTTGCTGACGATGTCGCGATATCCCGCGGTGTTGATGAACAGTACAGGCAGCGTGCCCGAGTAGGTGGGCATAGGCTTCAATTCGTCGCCCAAGACGGCACCTATGAGTACATTCAGGTCAGCGATGGTGATTTCCTTGTCGCCGTTGATGTCGTAGGCATAGGTGTAGAGCGAGTGATATGGCTTTCCCGCTATGATGGCATCCACCATAGCATTAACGTCAGCGATGTTGACCTCCCAGTCACAGTTCAAGTCACCGCGCGGCCGCAGCCCCGACTGGGCATTGACGAGCAGCGGCACTATCATCATCACTGCCAATAGAGCGGACAAATATATGTTGTTTCTTTTCATGTAGTCGTATTCAATATCTCACTAATTATTCCTCATCATCAACTCCCCACTGGGTGTTGAGCCAGTCAATCTTATTATGAATAAATGACTTGAATCTATTTTTCTGATATTTAATATCATATTTGGACCAACGCACACCGTCAGCATTGAACGCAGGGGTGATATAATCTACAAAGTCATCCATGAATTGATCCATCTCCTGGCTCATGAAGTCTGACCCGTTGAACGCCTGCCAATGCTCGCGCACCTTTTCCTGGAAATGCGGGAACTTACAAATTTCCTCAATCCAATGGGATGTGAATTTCGTTGGTTGCTGGAAGATGAATTTGTCGAACTCAGTGACGCCATAGATGGCGTGGCGTTGGAAGGCATTTCCGAAGTCCCACACAGGACCGAAGTTCAGTTTGGTGCTGTCGCCGCGATGTTTGTACATATAGCAACTGCCGGCAAAATACTCCAAATCGTCCATGATTTCTCCAACGATATAGTACATGGCGAGCGTGTCGATGTCAATATACTTTTCCCATTCCGTGCTGGTCTTATCATCTGTATAGATGGCATCGTTTGCCTTTTGAATATAGTTTTTGATATAATTCTCCTGTTGCCAAGAGAGCATCTCGGGCGATTCAGGTGTGACCGCAAGCGTAACGTCGTTTTCCTGCTGCTCTACAAAGTACAAAGTATTGTCCTCATGCGTATTGGTGATCTCAAGCAGCCACCCGCCCGTGATGTAGCCGGGTTTAGTTTCGCCGTCCATCTGTTCCTCGATGTCGACACGGTGCTTGCCAACGCGAATCTTCTCGGTCAGGAAATACAGACCGATGTATTGACCGTTGAGCACTACCTCGACAGGCTCTTGGGCAGGGGTATAGGCCAGACCAATGCGTTGGCTCAGTTCAAACCCCATCGTGTTCTTGAGCTTGGCTCGGTTATCGTCAGGATGTCCCAATAGGCAAAAGTGACGGTTGGTGTGCATCCCCATCAACGGCTGCTTTTCATCGAGTTTGAGACGAAAAGATTTCTTGTCGTAGTGTGTCCACGTGTAGTTGCCGCGTCCTTTGATTTGCATCCCCAATGGCTCTTCGGCCGAGCCGATGGACTCATATCCTTCAACGCCCATGTTGTCAAGCCACCATTCGGCCCGCAGGTATTCCTCCTTGCTGTCGATGTCGTGGTGTCCCTCGGTGTTGATGAACATCACGGGCAGCGTGCCCGAGTAGGTGGGCATGGGGTTCACCTTGTCACCCAGTATGGCACCGATAAGCACATTGAAATCGGCGATATTGATTTCCTTGTCGCCGTTTACATCAAGGGCATAGGTATAGAACGCATGATAGGGCTTCCCTGAAATGATGGCCTCCACCAGTGTATTTACGTCCGCTATGTTGACCTCCCAGTCGCAATTCACGTCACCGCGCGGTCGCAGCCCCGACTGGGCAAACACGCCGGGTATGGTAAACACTGCAATCAGTATGATCAATAATAGCTTCCTCATAATTCTTGGAAGACCCCGTACCACCAACTCCTCATTCCTGACTTCTAACTTCTAACTCCTAACTTTACTTTATAAGGCCTGTAAAACTTGTCTTTCAGGAAGATATAGCGGCTAATTTTCAGTTTATCAGATAAATAGGCACATGCAAGGCAGCAAATTACCACAAAGACAACTGCAACCACTGCAAAGCAGGCGGCTGACGGGTCGAAGCTGAAATAAGGTGCTGCCATCTTGGTGAGAATCGTGAAGATGGGGGAGAACACCACAATGGCCAGCGAGTTGCGGCCGATGTAGCACAAGCCGTCTCTCAAGACCTTGAAGCAATAAGGATAGAGAGCCAGCAACAGGCTCATCATCAGCACTGTAATGGCAACTCCCGCTAGCGAGCCGTTTTGATAGTTCTCGCGGAAGGCGAACAGAACAATCAGCGGCAGGGCGGCGATGAATGACGGTGTGATGACCTTGAGCAAGGCATAACCGCTGCGCATAATGAACATGCCTATCAGGAAATAGATGATGTAATCCCAGTGAAGTCCCTCGATGACCAGCGACAGGCCGTAAAGCACCAGTCCCGACAATGCCAGTCCCGAAATGCCATTAAGCTTCAGCACACGGTAAACCAGCCAATAGATGATGGTGCAGATGACCAATGTGTGCAGATACCAGTAGGGGCCTGTGGGTTGCGTCGCGATGCGCGTCACAAAATCCATCGCCGTGAGGCGTTCAATGGCATTGTGGGCATGGAGTGCATGGCCCATAAAGTACTGCAAAAGGATGTAAAGCGCTTCAAACAGCAGGTAAGGCACCAGGATGCGCAGCAGGCTCTTGCCGAAGGCGCGCGGTTCCTTGTCCACGTTGGCCAGGTAACCCGAAATAATCAGGAAGGCCGACATGTGGAACGTGTACACCGCCTCGCGCAGCACGGGATAGGTCTCCTCGATAAGGGCGAGGTGAAACAGCACCATCAACAAGATGAAGATGCCCTTGAGGTAGTCCAGCTGGTGAATGCGTTCCTGTGCCATCGCGGTTTATCGGGTAATCTTGTTGGAAGTAACCTTGCGCTTTTTCACGTGAGTGACGTTGCGCAACATCTCGGACTCACTTTTCACGCCCTTGAATTTATTGCCGGTTATGATCAGCTGGTCAAACTTCATCGAGTTGGTGCTGTTCTTGCCCCAGTGGGTCATGAACTGTCCATCACCGCTGGTCACGTCAACATCGTTGTAGTTGAATACGACATTGCCACGAGACGCAAACTCCTGCAGGAAGAAGTTCATATTGTTGCTCCTGAATGTATTGTTGGTGAAAGTGAGGTTCATCTCCTTGATCTTGTGGCTATAGATGCGGGTGTCGCCCTCAAAGTAGTTGTTATAGGCGTTGAGGGTAAACAGGGGCGTGCCATCGCCACCACCCACATAGGCAAGATATCCCAGACCCTTGCACACATTGTTCATCAGGGTGACGTCACCGCCCTCTTCCTGGCACCATACGAGTTGCATGCCGTAGGGCTGGCCATTGGCAGTGGATACCTCGTTGACGATCTTGTTGTCTTGAACCATTACGACACCGCCGCGCGTCTGCAGGAACATATAGCCGATGTTGCCGCTGTTGCTAAGGACGAGCGCCTTGTTCCTGACAGTGTTGCCCACGATATGGATGGAGTCACCACATGAGCTGAGGTCATGCACCTCAATGTCCTTGTGGTAATACCTGTATTCGCGACCGATGTCGCCATTGATGATCTGGTTGTTCTCGATATAGATGTCGCTGTGCACGTCGGCAGGATCAAAGCCTATATACATGCAGCGCGTGGTCACGTCGTTGATATAGAATTTGTTATTGCGCATGTGGAAGTTGCGCGTCGTGCATTTGTCGCTGCTCATCTTGTGGTCTGTCATCAAGGAGAACAGCATGCCGCAGTTGGCCTCGGGGTCTTTGTCTTTGCCCTTGTAACCGCCATAGTAGAACTCGTTGTCCTCGACAAAAATGTCGGTACGGGTGGCCTTGCCACGCTTATAGCCATCGGTTACGTCAACCACACGGTCATAGATGCCGAGCGTTTCGTCCTTGCCGTACTTGTAGAACTTGTTGTTCCTGATATTGATGTTGTGCATCTCACCACGAATCCACAGGCCACCGCCGTCGTTGCAGTTGTTATAGTTGGAGATGATGCAATTCTCAACGGTGACATTGGAGCACACACGCATATCGATATTGGTAATCACCGCATTCTGCATGTAGCTGTCCATATCGTGGATATCCACCTTGTTGGCGTGATAAATCTTCACGGCATGACGGGCCTCACTTTCCCACCAGATACCTTTGTGGTCCTTGAGCTTGATGGTAAGGTCGCTGATGCTTGCCGTAATGGGTTTTTTCAGCGTGCCGGTAATCCTGAAGTAGGTGTCATCAGTAAACGCCTTGAATCCTGAACGGTCGCTGCCCTTGTCAAGGATGATGGTGGTATTGTCGCGGCCTTTGCCCTTAATGACGACCGAGCATTTAAGGCGGATAGTGCCGTTTATTGTGTAGGTGCCTTTCCCGAAGTTGAGCACTACGATGTCGTTGTAGCTGGCTTTGGCGCACTGGTCGCGCAGTGTCTGCGTGAGGTCTCCCCTCAGCTCATCGACATTGATGGTGATGGTCCGCGCTTGGCCTGCAATCGCGGTCAGCAGCATAGCCAGCAGGCAGATGTATTGTCTTGTTCGTTTCATGACTCTTAGTATTTATTATTTAGTCATTAGACTATTCTACAAAGATAATGTTTATTCTCGAGATTCCACGAGTTTATTGTCCACTAATTACGCGAATTAAACGAAATCTAAACCTTGCCCATAATGAGATGATATTTGTTTAATTCGTTGAATTTGTGGACATTAAAAATTTGCAATAACATCATCGAGAGCAGAGCATAGTGCCTCAGGACTGTAAATTCGTTTGTACAGTCCTTTTGTCGAAGCTGATGAGTCCAGGGCTTCACCGATGGCGACCGCAAGGGAATCGACATCTCCACTCGGGAAGAAGAACACGCCTTTAGCACCCTGGCAAGTCTGTTTAAAGAAAGGCAAGTCGCTCAGTACCATGGGTTTGCCAAAGTAGCTGGCAATGCTGGTTACGCCGCTCTGTGTGGCTGAGGTATATGGGTAAACAACGACGGCAGCCCGTTTGAACAGGTCTCGCACCTCGCTGTCATCAATAAAACGATTGATGTGGATGATGCGCTTCCCGTCGGTCTCGCAGTCGAAATAGGGATTGCCCTTACCCGCAATCACCAGCGGGTGCTTTTGCAGTTCGGGGTGTGAGCGGTAGGCGTCATAGAGCAGATGCACCCCCTTATACAGGTGCACCGTGCCAAAGAACAGGATATAACCGTCGTCAACTCCCTTTAATTCCTCGGCTTGCTTGTGGCCATCGGTGATACCGGCATTGACAAGGGTAGGGAAGGGAAAATAATATACCTGATGCTCTGGATAACGGCGCTTGATGTAACCTAATTGCTCCTTGCTGTTGGTGACCTTATTAACGGTGTGATTGAACAGCTGTTGCTGTGGCCAGGCAATAATCAGTCTATCCTTAAGCCACTCGACAGGGGAACTGAACTTGTAGTCGTGATACACGGCATCATGTACCGTGTAAAGTACGGGCAGTTCGCGTTGCAGCCGTTTGATGGTCGGTGCGAGTACCAGTTCTCCCGTCAACGAATAGATGAGCCCGATGCCGCAAGTGTCAATGATGTGACGAATGGCACGGTTCAAGCGCTTGGGGTAGTACCGGAACAACGCCCGCTGCAGTGTCGAAGCGGGGTAGTCTATCCATGTGATGCACTCAGCAGGAATGTTTGGGAATGCCTGACTATCGACTCCATAACGAGTTACGATGGCAACCTGGTCTCCAGGTTGCCACAGGCTATTGATGATGTTGATGGCATAGGGATGCATTCCGGGCGCATCATATTCTGTCGCGAGAAATAATATGTGCCGGGATGCGGTTCTCATGCTAGTGAAGGTTCTTGGTCAGTGATTGTCTCCTCTTCTTCAAGGAGTTCTTCTTTCATTCGCCGTTTCGCCGCCTCAACCGATTCAAACTCGGGATGCACTTCGGCAGCGTAATGGCTGTTCAATGACAACGCGATGAACATGAGCGATAGGCTCAGCACCTGAGGCGTGAGCGGCGCCCAATCGCTGTTGCCTTGCACCAGCAAGCATAGCATGATGCCCAAACCCGTGATGTTGATGATGTTGTAGTATCGATTTTGCGATTGCCTAGTTCGTCGTTTAAAGGTAGCGATATACCAGATGACAAAGCCCAGGATGGGCAGGAAACCTATAATGCCTAACTCCACAATCAGGATAATCCAGATGTTGTGGATGGGATTGGTGAACATGAATTCCTCAGGCTGCCACAAGTCGGTCATGTCGAACACCTGTTCAAAGATGACAGCGGAACTGTTCTCTCCCAAATACACCAGATGAGCGTTCATACCGACGCCAACAAGCGGGTGATCCTGGAAAATCTCGTAGCCGCAATAATAGTGCATCAGGCGCGAGGTTGTCATCTCATCCAGGTTGTCAAGGTCGCTGAACATGAAGCTCAGCGGACCGGTCAGCAGCAGCGCAACCAGGATGCCAAGAGGGATAACGCCCTTGAGAGCACTTTGGAAACTCAGCAGCTTGTAGCGGCGGTAAACATAGAAGACCACAATACCCAACAGGGCAATAATGGCCGCCAGCAGCGCGCTGCGGCTTGCACTCAAGACAATCACCAGAAATGACAATCCGGCAAAAAGAGCACTCTCGCGACGCTTGTAGGCAGTGATGAAACAAGCTGCAAAGAATACAAAATAGTAGCTGGCGTAGGTGCCCAACACGTTAGGATGGCCCATGGTGGCTACAGCACCGACACGGTCATCGGAACGTGCAGCCGCTTCGCTGTCAAACAATTTGATGGCACTCTCCATGCCCAAGACGGGATAAAAGATTGCCAAGATGAAGTGTAATACCACGGTAGCTGCCAGTCCCATGTATATGCCGCGTACCACATGCTTTACAGGCAAGCAGTTGCAAAACATGTACAGGAAAATGGCAAATGATATCAGGTAAACAACTTCGGCCAACGTCTGGCGACGTGCCATGTTAAAGGGATTCAGCAACGTGAATGCCGCGTAGCCCAAGAATATGAAAAATACCCAGATGTTGGGACGCCTGATGCGCCACTGCTTTTCATGGGCAATCATCCATATCAGCAACAATGACAGGACATAAAACGGCCATATCGACAAACTGGTGCCGAAGGTACCGCAAGGCTCACCATCGCCCTTGATGACAGGGAGGAAAAGACGTGAAAAGCAACACGAGAACGTGTAAATGCCTATCATGATTTCATAGATACGCTCCTTGGACAAACGTGACCCTTCCCTCGCGATGAAAAACATCAACGCGAAACCCAAAGTCACAAAAATGAGCGCTCTATCCATGCGTCAATCTGCCGAATGTTTCCTGATGGACTTATTCCTCGTCCTTGGTCTTGCCGTAACCGTAGCCGTAGGTGTTGTCGCCGGTGGGCTTGGTGTCGTTCAAGACAACACACATGTTCTTGAGCTGCTTGTTGGCGGCAATGCGGTTCATGAACTTGATGAGGTTGCGCTTGGTGTAGTTGGCGCGCGTCACATAGACGGTGGCATTGCTGAACTTGTCCAGGGCGAAGCTGTCGCTCACCATGGCCACAGGTGCCGAGTCAACAATGATGACGTCATACTGGTCGCGCAGGTCCTTGAAGAAGTCCTTCACGCGGTCGCCCAGCAGCAACTCCGATGGGTTGGGCGGAATGGCACCACCCACAAACACGTCAAGACCTTTGACCTCGCTGCACGGCTGTGCAATCTGCTCGAGGGTAACATCGTTGCGCGACAGGTAGGAAGTCACGCCGGGCACCTCATTGAGGTTGAGCATGCCTGCCAGCTTGGGCGAACGGATGTCCATGCCAACGAGAGCGACGCGTTTGCCCAGCAGGGCAAATGACGAGGCGATGTTGGTGCTGATAAAGGACTTGCCTTCGCCACTGACACTGCTGGTAACCAGGATGACCTTGTCATCATCCTTGTTGAGCATGAATTGCAGGTTGTTACGCACATAGCGGAACAACTCGACAATGGCCGACGTCTTGCCGTCCTTGACGACAAGCTCGGTGTTGTGGCGGTTGTGATGAATGTGCCCGATGAACGGCACTTGCGAAATCTCTTCCAGTTCCTCTTGATTCGAGAACTTGGTGGTGAACAGGTCCTTGAGATACAGCAGCAACAACGGCAGGAACAAGCTGGCGAGAAGCGCCATGGCCAGAATGACCATCTTGTTCGGGCTGATGGGAGTTGACTCGGCATAGGCGTGGTCAACGATTTTTCCCTTAGGTGTTGTGGCTGCCAGCACCAGAGCATTCTCCTCACGCTTCTCAAGCAGGAAGGTGTACAGGGTGTTCTGGATGCCTTGCTGGCGTAGCAGTTCGCGTGCCTCACGCTCCTCGGTGGGTACTCGGCCCAAATCTCCGGCGGTGGAGTTGGCCTGAGCCTGGAGTTTATTCAGCTGCAGGTTCACGCCCTTGATGGAGCTGTTCAAGCCTTGCAGCACATTGCTGTGCATGGCATCGATTTGTTCGTCAATCTGCTTCAGCACCATGTTGTCGCCTTTGGCTGACTGTTCCAGTTCCTGACGCTTGACAAGCAGGTTGTTGTAAGCTTTGATGGCGCTGGATGCCGCGCTCGAGTCAACGTCAAAGGGGATATAGGAGCGCTTGTTGGCGGGGTCGGTGACAAAGTCCTTGACCATTCCCAGCAGCTGCTTGTTGGTTTCCTGCTTGATGATGGCGCGGTCGGTGATTTCCTGCTTACCTACGGCCGACTTGACCTGTAATTCGGGATCGACAATCTTGTGGGCGCGTTTATAGGCTTCGATATCGGCCTCGCTGCTCGTCAGGCCTTTGTAGATGAGGGCAAGACGCTCGTCGATGAACTTCGCGGTGTTGATGGCTTCTTCGTCTTTCTCACGCTGTCCGCGCTCGTTGTAAAGCTCCATCAGCTTGTTCAGGATGTCCTTTCCGCGTGAACGGTTGCTCTCGGCGATGGTCAAGTTGATACCGTTGGACTTCTTGGTCGCAAGCTTGATTTTGATGCGATGATTCAGTATCTCGCCCAGAATCTGGTTGCCGCACAGCTTGGCAGTGATGTGACAAGGCTTGCCGTCCTTGAATTCCTCGGTGGGCTTGATGGTGAAGATGCCGTAGCTGGTCTTCAACGTCGTGGGCAACTTGGTGTCCTTGATGTTGGCGATCTTTTCCTTGCCGCTAGTGGCTTTGATATCGGTCTTGCCTTGTTTGTCCACATCGATGACGAACTTGACGACCGACAAGGTGTCAAACATCTCCTCAGGTGCAATGACCTCGATGGGCGTGTTGTTATAATGGTCCTTGTCAGGCTTGTACCATTCTTTCTTCTCGACGTAGCTGCGGTTAAGTCCCAGTTGTTTGGCGACCTCGGTGCACAGCTCCTGGGAGGCAAACACGATCATCTCGTCGTCAACCTTGTTGGCGTTGCCCATCAGTTTCATGCTCTTGAGCAAGTTGGCACCGGCGCCGCCCTTGTTGTCGTCTTGGGCGACAAGGACAACGGCCTTCACGTTATAGACTCGCTTGGCATACTTCAGGTAGGCGAAAGCCAAGGTCATGCATGCTAACAATGACAGCAGGAAAAGCCACCAGTAGCGCTTGTACTTGCGGACAAACGCACTGAAGTCAACGATTTGTTCCTCTTGCTGCGCAGTAGGCGGTGTATTGAAAATTGCCATAATTCTGAGTTAAAGTGTTTATCGTGCCAACGCGATGATGAGTGATGCGATAACCGACACACTGCTCACGACGGTCGAGATGACCGACAGTTTGAATGCGTTGTTCTGATTGTATTTTGAGTTGTCTATGCGTATCTGGTTGGGCTCGACATAAACGACGTCGTTCTGCTTCAGGTAGAAGTAGGGTGAATTGAAAACATCGCTGTTGGTGAGGTCCAGACGGTGATAGGAACGCTTACCTTCCTCGGTACGGATTACATACACGCGGTCACGCTTGGCATACTCGGTCAGGTCGCCGCACTGTGACAGTGCGTCGAGCACAGTGAAGTGCTGATGGCCCGAATAGACACGCTGCGGTGCGCGCACCTCGCCCATCACGTCGACCGAGAAATTGACGATATCAACACGCACATAGGGGTCCTTCACGTTCTGGGACACCATGGCGTTGATTTCGCCGGAAATCTCTTCCAGCGTCTTGCCGTTCACATAGATACGGCCCAGCACTGGCATCATGATATAACCAGCGTCGTCAACAACGTAGGTCTGAGTGCGGGGCTGGGTGGCCTGACGCAGATTGCCGCGAACGGCGGGATTGTCCATAGGCAGGTTATATGCTGCGGTGGCCTCGGGAACTGCCGAGGTAACAACGATGACCAGCTCGTCATCGGGCTGGATACGGATGGGATAACTGCCTTGAGGATTTGCTAAAGTGCCGTTAGAGCTGGCTTCCAGGTCTTTAAAGTAAGCGAGCGCATTGTCTTTGCTTGATTGACACGACAGCAAAGTGGCTGCGGCAATCAGCAATATAAAAAATCTAGATTTCATTATGTTTGTTACTGTTAGCTTTTTAATTATCTATTAAACGAAGTTTAGCGATAATTATTTTGTCGCATCGTGTGTTTTAGCGATTTTTGAGTGCCACAGGTCAAGCAACTCACTTCGTATGGTCCACGTGATTACGGCAATGGCGATGACCATCACGGCCACGTCAATCAATATGTTTTTGCTTAGGTAAAAGGGTATGGCACAGGCCAATACAAGCGCTACGGGTAGCAGGATGCGCTTGTCCAAACGCAGAACAAAATAGCGTTTCATGTCATGCCAGCGGTAAACGACGAGCACGATATAGGTGATGATTTGTGTCACGATGACGCCATAGACGCCTAATGGCTTGATAAGCGCAAAGTTGAAAATCAGGTTGACGATGGCCGACAGCACGATGGCAGGAAGGGTGCGCGGGGTGTCCTTGGCGCACTGGTAACCCATGTCAAAGAATGCCGCGATAGCAAAGATGACTGCCGACAAGCCCAACGGATAAATGTAGTTGAGGCTTTCACGATACTCCTCGGCCACCAGCCATCCGTAGCACACCTTGAGCAGGAAACTGTACCCGATCAGGAGGATGGAAAGCAGGAAGATGTAACTGTTCAACATCTTGGAAAAGAACCTGTTGCGGTCGGGACTGTGGTATTGCAGGATGGCGGTTTCTTGCCATGCTTGGTAGAAAATGATGGCAAGGGTGGTGATGATGCCCGTGAAACGGATTGCGACGGCATAAACGCCATTGGCATCAAGGCCCAAAAAATGGGAGATGAACAGCCTGTCGCTGCTGCCCGTAAGCCACCAGCACAGGGAACCAGGCAGCAAGGGTAGCGTGTAGCGTATAATGTCGCGGCCTACTTCGCGTGCATCGATGTGCCAACGGGTGTGGCGACTGATGAGGCGAACCTGCAACTCGACAATCACAAGGGCGAGCAGACGGGCAACGATATTGGCAAGAAATATACCCTTGATGCCCCAACCGAGACCTACCACGAAGACGACGCTGAACACGCCGATGCCCAAGGCCGACAATATGCCTACAGTCACAAAGGCGCGGTTGTTGCCCAAACCACGAAATACCTGGGAATAAACCTCTTGCAGCGATATGGCAATGAGCAGCCCCAGGATGTAGCCCAAGTAATGGATATGTGTGAATACCGCCAGCACAACTGCTATCAACGCCGTGATAGACAACGTGCACAGCATGGAACGCGACACAAAGGTAACAATGCGCTGACGCTCAGTCTCTTCGTCGCAGTCCAGCAGGAAGCGGAATGCACCGTCGCGCAGCTGCAATGTGACAAACGGAATGAGCAGTAAGCACACCGTAAAGCACAGGTCATAGTAGCCGAAGTCGGACGTAGGAACAAAGTGGGTATACAACGGCACCATCAGGAATGTGATGAGCTTGGACCCTATATTCCCGATGGCATAGACGCCGATGTCCTTGATGAATTTGGAGCTACGGCTGCTTGCCTGAATGTCGCTGTTTCTTGTTGTCGGCATTTTTGCGGGTGCAAAGGTACAAAATTATTGAGTTTTATTATGCTCTTTAGACAAATGTTTGTAATTTCGCATTCTAAATTGGCCTGTAAGCGGGGTTTTCGGCCCCATTGGGCGTCTAACGGCAACTTTTTATCGACTCAGGGGCATTGATCAAGACAATCAATTCATGGCGCGGAATCATTGCGGTCGTTGTGGTATTGTTTCACGGCGGCATGACCGGGTTGTGGGATTTAGGACATGCGGGTGTGACGTTTTTCTTCGTTGCCAGCGCGTTCCTGCTGATGATGAGGCACCCTTTCGATAGCCTATCGGCGCGTGAATACCGCAACTTTGTCCTGGAGCATGCCGCCAGGCTCTATCCTTTGAACTGGTTAGCATTGGCATTGATGGTAGTTATGGTCCACGCGTTCCATTCTGCTATCGTCGATTGGGTGAATGTAGTCCTGACTGCACTGATGCTGCACTCGTGGTCGCCTTTGCATGACATGCATTACGGCGTCAATCCGGTGGCTTGGTTCTCGTGTGTGCTCATGTTTTGCTATCTCGTCTATCCTTTACTCGCACGCCTGACGAACCGTTGGCGCTGGTATCACATAGCATTGGCCATCGTCATGATGATATTGGTCTTTAGCTGCTTCTTGCCGGGAATGAACGTCCCCGAGCGTGAGGCGGTGTTTGTCAATCCGTTGTCGCATGTGCTTGACTTCACGTTGGGCATCTTGTTGTATCGTGTTTATCGTGCTCTCAAAGGCCGCTGTCAATCGGTGAATTTTACCACAGCCTCGTTTCTTGAATTGGGAGCTTGGTCGCTTTTTGCATTGGTCATCATAATCAGGCACACTACCTCATGGTTGACACAGTGGGAAGACTGGATCATTTGGCTCTTGCCGCAGGGTGCCATACTGCTGGTGATGGCTTTGCTCAACGGTCAAGAAGGACTGCTTGGGAAAATACTGACTTTCAGGCCCTTGCAGTGGTTGGGAAACATCAGTTTTGAAGTCTATATGCTGCAGTTTGTGGCGTTCCTGTTTTTCAACTATGTGGTGGCTCCTGTGCTGGGTCATTTCGGCATCATGGTCTATGATCATAAACTGATTGGCGTTTGGCTGGTACTCCTGCCGCTGGCTTGGCTGGTGAACCGATATTTTTCTCGTCCGTTAAAGGCGTTATTCAAGAGAAACTTTCAATATAACAACCAATGAAGATAAAGACAATAAACGGTTGGCGAGCGGTGTTCGCCATGATAATCGTTCTGTTCCACGTTGGTGTGGCGGGAATGGAGGAGTTGACCTGGGCTGGAGTGACATTCTTTTTCATGGCTAGTGGCTTCCTGTTGACGTTGAAGCATCCGTTCAATGAACTGGATTCCAAGTCCTATGGCAATTTTGCTTGGCGCCATGCCCTCAAACTCTACCCCTTGCACTGGCTCACCCTGGTGCTCATGTTGATTGCATTGGCATGGGCTGGGAAACTTGTCATCAACTCGGGGACGCTGGCACTCAACGCGTTGCTCTTGCAGAGCTGGTCGTTTACCCATTCAATCTATTTCTCCTACAACCAGTTCTCGTGGTTCTTGGGTACGCTGCTTTTCTGCTACCTGTGCTATCCTTTGTTGGCCCGCTGGTTCTCACCGTTGAGGCTTCGCATCCAGGCTGCCATCATCTTTGTGCTCGTGCTCATCGACATCATCATTCTTGCGAGTGTTGACATTTATGGCCAGACCGCCCTCTACGTTTTCCCGCCGGTTAGGCTCATCGACTTCCTCATCGGTATGACGCTGGCCCGTGCCTGCCAGTCGATGAAGAATCTCAAGGTGCTGGGTAAGAGTGAGAACGGCACCGATATCGAGCTCATTTCCATTGCCCTGCTTTCGGTGACGGTGATGTTCCTCAGGGCTTATCCGTTCTTCCAGCCATGGAGCGATGCCATCGTTTGGTGGCCCGCTGTCATCGTGTTGATCATGGGTTGCCTGCTCTATAACAACCGTGAGGGTTTCATTGGCAGGCTGTTGTCGAGCCGCCTCATGCAGTGGCTGGGCAATATCAGTTTTGAGATGTTTATGCTGCAGGGGCTCATCCCCTTCATATTCACAGGGCTTATCAGTCCGGTGCTTGGCCACTTCGGCATCACTGATGTGGCTAACGAGGTCAGCAACGACATCTTCGGCACCAATGCCAACCTGATGGCCGTCTTCGCGCTGCCCATCGACATCCTCCTTGCCTGGATTGTCAACCGTCTCTTCACACGTCCCATAAACCGTCTCCTTATCGCTCGGAAATAATCCGATGCATCATCAATCAACTCCCAATAAATAAGAGGGCGTGTCTGGAATTTGACACGCCCTCTTGTGGATATTAAAGCTAAAGCCTAATAGCTAAAGCCTTAAGCCTTAATTTACTTTACAACCTTTACGGTGTTGGTGCTACCGTCGGTGTAGGTGATCACCTTGATGGTCACGCCGTTGGGCTGAGCCATCTCCTGACCGGCAACGTTGAAGTAGCGCTCGCTGGCAACAGTCTTGCCTGCGTTCATCTCATTAACGTCAACAGCACCGCCGCGAGCAACGTATGCGCTGTAGCCTACCAGGTCACCAGTGTTCTCGTCCATGATGAAGTGGATACCGAGTACATAGCTGTAACCGTTGTCAACATAGTAGGTGTTAGTACCCTCGGTCAGCGGGTTCTGGTCAGCATCACCAAGAATAGCCAGGGTTGCATCTGCTTCTGCACCATAAGCAACGCCGTTGATCATGAAGTAGAAGTTACCAGTGTTCTCGTAGGTAGGATAGATTACATCAACCAGGTTTACGTAGTCACCGTTGGTGCCCTCCTGCAGCTCGAGGAATTCCTCAGTGCCGTCGGCCAGAATGGTTACTACCCAGTAGCCGGTCATGTGGGGATCCACGGGAGTTTCACCTTCCTCAAGGGTGGTGAAGATGGTGCTCTCGGTCCACTTGCTGGGAACACCCTCATCAACAGCCTGTACCTGTACCTCATAGGTGGTCTCGGGATCCAGACCCTCGATGGTGTAGTTGGGATCGGTAATGCCGTTAACATAGATCCACTCTGCCTCCTCAACGGGCTCGGGCAGTTCGCCAATGAGAATGTTGTCGATGTTCAGACGGAACATGTCGGTCACGTTGTAGTGACGGATGGCTACATAGCCCTCCATGCCCTCATACTCGCTCAGGTCGAAGGTGTACTGCTCGATGGGGCTGGTAGCAACGATGTCATCAGAAATCTTCACGAAGTCACTGGTGGCGGTTCCGGTGGTCGATACATATACAGCAAATACCTCAGCTGCATAGCTGGGATCCTGACCGGCAGCCCAGAACGAGAAGTCTTTTGCAAGGGTTACCTTGGGCGAGATCATCCAGTCGTCAGGATACAATGCGCCATAGGTATTGTAGCTGGCCGAAGTTGCGCACTTGGTGCCAAACAATCTCACGCCATCGCCGGTCTCATAGCCCAAGCTCTGGGGATCCCAGATGAACCAGCCAAAGCCGTCACCATCGGCATCAACAGAGGTCCAAGACAGTTCAGTCTCATCCTCAAAGTCCCAGAAGTAGCCGGTTGCCTCGGGCTCCGGAGTGTAAACCCTGTAGCGCAGGTTCCACTCGGTGCTCTCACCAGCCTCCCAGGTTACATCAGCAGTCGTGGCGGCGGGGGTTACCTGTACTCCCTCGGGAACGGGGGTCACGGGACCAGCCTCGTAGGTGTAGGAAATGTCGTCGATGAAGACTTGATACTGGTCATAGCTGTTGTAGTGACGGAAGGCGAAGCAACCCGTCTGTCCTGCATAGTCGCTCAAGTCAACAGTGTACTCGGCCCATGTGGTGGGAGGAGTAATCATGCTTGATACAGGGATGAAGTCATTAGCCGAGGTGGGGGTGCCAATGCAAACATAAACAGCGAAGTTGTCGGGATATGATGACAAGTAGTTCATAGCCCAGAATGACAACATACCGCCCAGGGGTAACTCAGGCGAAATCAGCCAGTTGTCAGGATCCAACGCGCCGCCATAATAGCTGCGTGATTTCAGACTGCAAGAACCACCGTTGTGTGAATAGTAGGTCTCAACTTCCCAACCATAGCCGTCGCCATCGTTGTCCAGGCTCAGCCAGCCTTCAAAGTCAGCATCTTCCTCAAAGTCCCAGAAGAGCGTTTCGGTGTCGCGATTCATGATAGCAGGAGTCAACATCCCCTTATATGCCTTGAGGGGATTAACGCTGGTCTGCTCCAATGTGCTGCGGTCAATTTTGCCTGCCATGGCATCAGCCTTGGTTGCAAACTGAGCCATCATCGGCAATGCCAATGCAGCCATCAACAAAATAAGAGAAAATTTCTTCATAAGCTGAAAAATTTAAAAGTTAAACATTAAAAAAATAATTATTTGTCAGTAAATCGTCATAATTAATAATGGTTCATTACTCGAGAATTTCGCTGGTTTATAGCGGTTTAGTAACAGCTAAAACCATAAAACCCGAGCAAATGTCGCCTTACGTTATCGCAAATTACGTAATAAATCCTGACCTGTGCAAGTTTTTCTTAATAAAACTAAGAGGGCGTGCCGGAAATCTGGCACACCCTCTTGTGTCAATGATTAAAGCTAAAGCCTAATAGCTAAAGCCTTAAGCCTTAATTTACTTCACAACCTTTACGATGTTGGTGGTACCGTCGGTGTAGGTGATCACCTTGATGGTCACGCCATTGGGCTGAGCCATCTCCTGACCGGCAACGTTGAAGTAGCGCTCGCTGGCAACAGTCTTGCCTGCGTTCATCTCATTAACGTC
>JAFRRT010000005.1 GCA_017427945.1 Muribaculaceae bacterium
AGTGATCGAACGCGCCGTAGCCGATGGAAGTGACGGAGTAGGTCGTGCCGTGGTAGGTGACGGTAGCGGGAATGGTCACCGAGCCAGAGTAATCATTGGAATACGGGGAATATGATGTTATTTTGTTGGTGACTTCAACTTCATTGCTATCGATTTTGTTGTAGTTGATGCCGTTGACCTCGAACGTGGAGTCTGAATTTGACACACTCTGATTGCCAGAGCATGATACCATGGCCAGCAATAGGAGGGCCAGCAGCAAAAGTGATTGATTGATGAATTGTTTCATTGCCCTATGTTTTAAAAGTTGATGCAACTTATTAGAATCGTTGTTTATAGCATTGAGCTACAAAGGTATTAAACTATTCTTAATTCTCATAATTGACTCTTCATTTATCTCAATTTTCGCTTCCAGAATACTCCCGAAGTCGCCTTATATATGTATTATGATTTAGACTAACTTTTTATTTATCAACTTACTAGCAGCA
This sequence comes from Muribaculaceae bacterium, assembly GCA_017427945.1. Lineage (GTDB taxonomy): Bacteria > Bacteroidota > Bacteroidia > Bacteroidales > Muribaculaceae > Sodaliphilus. The sequence goes on from JAFRRT010000005.1 coordinate 486, forward strand.
TCATGAGGCTAAAAATGAACTTCCCCCCCAAAAAAACCATCCTAGCCCAGCGCACTTATCGTGACAAAAAAGAAGACGCAACCGACTGATTTCTCAGCGATTGCGTCTCCGTTAAGTGATCCCTACAGGATTCAAACCTGTAACCTTTTGATCCGTAGTCAAACGCTCTATTCAATTGAGCTAAGGGACCATTTTTTTGTTTTAGCGGTGCAAAGTTACTGCTAATTTTTGAACTGGCAAGTATTTTATGCTAAATTTTTTCAAAAAAAATTATACGCGCAAACTATAATTGGCGCTATCTGTCACAGCGTCAATCGGTTAGCGGTTCAATGTCGGCAAGTTAGTTCAGCAGCCAAGTGGCGATGGCCCAAACGATGAAAATCAACAGTGCGATAATCGTCGCGGTCCACAGCGGTTTGTACTTTACGACATAGAGTCCCTGCTTGGGCACATCGGCCTTTGCGGGCTTCTCGTCGGCGATAGCGAGCTTGTGCTCGTCGATGGGCTCAATGGGCTGAGCCTCCTCTTTATATAAATATGCCTTCATTGTCTTGACAGTGTTTAGTTTTACGCTGCAAATTTACGTCAATTCCTGCACATGAGCAACAATGACGAGAAAAATTTGCGTTGCCTCATTTTGTGCGCCACATGAGGCGCAGGGCGTTGAGTACACAAATGAGTGCGACGCCCACATCGGCGAACACGGCTTGCCACATATTGGTGAGCCCCAACACGCCCAAAATCATAAAGAGGAGTTTGACGCCGATGGCAAAGGCGATGTTTTGACGAACGATGCTGCGGGTACGCTTGCCGATTGCCACGGCTTGGGCAACACGTGATGGCTGGTCGGTCTGGATGACCACGTCGGCGGTCTCGATGGCCATGTCAGCACCCAGGGTGCCCATGGCGATTCCCACATCGCTCGCTGCCAGTACCGGCGCGTCGTTGATGCCGTCGCCCACAAACGCCACCTGCTTGCCGTCGGCCTTGATTTGCTCGATGTGCTCCACTTTGCCTTGCGGCAGCAGATCGCCGTATGCTTCGCCGATGCCCAGTTGCCGTGCCACTTGATTGGCCAAAGCCTGCCTGTCGCCCGAGAGCATCACCGTGTCGATGCCCTGGCGGTTCAAGTCGTCGATGGCGTGTGCAGCGTCCTCTTTGGGCATGTCGCTCAGCACGATGTGGCCCGCGAATTGGCCGTCAATCGCCACAGCGACCATGGTCCCGGTAATCTCTTTTAATTCGTTGGGGAAATCGACCTGCTCATGCTCCAGCAGCCGTGTCGTTCCCACAAGCCATTTTTGCCCTGACACAGTGGCGCTCAGGCCGTAGCCAGCAATGCTTTTGAGGTCTTGCACATCGGCTGGTGCGGGCTCATGGCTGTCGATGATGGCGCGGGCAATGGGGTGGGGACTATCGCGCTCGATGGCAGCAACGATGGCGACCTGCTCGTCGGTCAGGCTATTGACACTGCTCACGATGAACTGCCCTGTGGTAAGTGTGCCGGTCTTGTCGAACACGACGGTATCGACCCGCGCGATGGCGTCAATATAGTTGCTGCCCTTGAACAGGATGCCCCGACGTGATGCCGCCCCGATGCCTGCAAAGTAGCTGAGCGGGATGCTGATGACAAGCGCACAGGGGCATGAGATGACCAGGAAGATAAGGGCGCGGTGAAGCCAGGTGCCAAAGCTGTAGGCATAGGACGGGTTGACCAGCGAATAGAGCCCCGGCAGTGCCACGACGAGCACGGCAAGGCCCACGACGATGGGCGTATAGATTTTGGCAAAGCGATGGATGAACAGTTCGGTGGGTGCCTTTCGCTCACTGGCCTCCTCGACCATCGCCAGGATGCGCGACACGGCGCTCTCGCCCACGCGCCTGACGGCTTTCAGCCGCACGGTAGTCTCGGTGGCTATCATGCCTGCCAGCACCTCGTCGCCTTGTTCGATGACGCGCGGCTCGCTCTCGCCGGTGAGCGCTGCCGTGTCGAATGCTGCGGCATTCTCGGTCAACGTGCCGTCAATGGGCACCCGTTCGCCGGGCTTTACCTCCACCAAATCTCCCACGTTAACCTCGGCAGGAATGACCGTAATCCGCTCGTCACCACGCACAATGACGGCATGGTCAGGGCGCAGGGCGATGAGCGATTGGATGTTACTGCGGGCTCGGCTGACGGCACGGTCCTGCAGCGCCTCTCCGATGCAGTAGAGCGTCATCACCGCCACCGCCTCGGGGTACTCGCCGATGGCGAATGCGCCGATGCTCGCCACCGACATCAGCAGGAACTCGTTGAAGATGTCACCGCCGCGTGCCGACTCAACGGCCTCGCGCAGCACGCCGCAACCGGTGGGCAGCCATGCGGCAGCGTACCACAGGAGTCTAACCCAACCGTTGTTGAACCACGCGACATCCATCGCGCTCATGGCGATGCCTGTCAGCAGCAGGACGAGCGAGAGGGCCGGCTTCCACCAGCTCATACTTTCTTCCTCGCCGTGATGATGCTCATGTGTGAGGCTGTCGTTGCAACTGCAACCGTGGCTGCAGCAATGCTCCTCGTGCCCGTGTTTGTGATTTTTTGCCATTGTGATAGTTTGTTGTTTTCGCTGGCAAAGGTACGCACAATCGCGTGCAACCGGGTTGCAAAGTTGCATCTCGGGGGCAGAAAGAGTTTTTAATGAGGATGAACTACGGTCAGTAAAGCAGGCGGGCGATGCGTGCCGAGCCGCGTTTCCCGGCGGCAATGCGCTTGAACAGGCTGCGTGTCACAGGACCGACCAGCCAGCGCCAACGGCGGTTATTATGGTAGCTCTCCTGCAGGGCCGAGTAAGCTTCACGGCACAAAGGCTTGGCCAAGTCAGGGCAGCCCTCGCGCTCATACTGCGCGGCGAGTACCAGGCGGCGGTATTCCAGCAGACGCTCGAAGCGCTGCTTGTGGGTGCGCTTGAGCTGTGAGCAACGCACTTCGTTCTTCATGATATCGATGACATATTCCCATTGCCCTTGGCGGCTGTGGAACTCGGTGCCGGTGATGGAGTCGGCACCGTTATGGTTGATGGTGACGCGGGATTTGCCGCCCATGAAGGCGACGTGCGGCCGTGCCAACAGCAGCCTCAATCCCAGTTCCCAGTCATTCCAGCCGGGCAGGTTGATATTCCAGCCGTCGGTAGCGGCAAAGAACTCACGCCTGACGGCATAGCGCTGTGTTGCCAGCTGTCCGTGCAGGATGTGCTGGGCAAACAGGTCGCGCTTGTGGAAGGGGGCTTGGCGTTGTGATCCGTCGGGGAAAATGAGGGTGGAGCGGGTGCTGATGAGGTCCAGCTGGCGCCCTTTCTTTTGGGCGCGCTCGATGACCTTTACATAGGATTCCACCAGATGCTCGTCCATCAGATCGTCGCTGTCGAAGAACAGTACCCATTCGCCCGTGGCATGCTCAAAGCCGCGGTTGCGCGCCGCTCCGGCGGTGTGGTGCTCCTCGTTGGTGATGACCACGTTGAAACCCTCGCCGGGGTGCTCTTTCCTGAAGTTGTCGAGCACACGCAGCGTGTCGTCGGTGCTGTTGTTGTCCACCAGCACCACTTGCAGCGGGCGGTAAGTCTGTTCGACCACGCTCTGCAGCGTGGCAGGAACAACCGTTGCGCGGTTATAGACGGGTATGATGACAGTGACTTCCATAAATCGTGGTAAAGATACTGCTTTTTTTGAGAAGTTCAAAAAAAATAGTAATTTTGCGACAATGAAGATTCTATTTGCTGGAGACGCAAGCAACATGCACAACTGCCTTGCTCAGGAGTTGCGGCGCATGGGACATGAAGCGGTGGTGGCATCCGACGGTTCACGATGGATGGATACTCAGCGCGACATCAACTTGTTGCGTCGTCCGGGCAAGTTGGGTGCCCTGCGCTATGTGATGCACGTGCAACGCGCCCTGCCACGCATGAAGGGCTTTGACATCGTCGAAATCGCGTCACCCATCTTCCTGCGCCTGCGCCCTCACCGCAATGCCAAGGTCTTTGACTACCTCAAGGCCAACAACCGCTGCATGGTCTTGTCGGCCCTGGGCACCGATATGGTATATTATGACGCATGCCATGACGGTCACACTTTCCGTTACAGCGACTATATGCTCGGCGATGAGCCCTCACCTTACGTGGGGTCGAGTGAGTATATCGCACAGGAACAGGACAACTGGAAGCAGCCGTTCATGCGTGAGCATAGCGACCATATCCTTGCCGGCATCGACGGGGCTGTGGCTTGCCTATATGAGTATTATGCCGTTTACCGTCCCTTGCTCGGCGACAAGGTGGCTTATGCCGGCATCCCCATCGACACGCAGGAATTGACTTTCCGCCCCTTGGACCAGGCTCCTGACAAAGTGCGCCTGTTCATCGGCATACAGCGCGACCGCCACGTCATCAAGGGCACCGACAAACTCTTGGCGGCGATGAAGCGCGTGCATGACCGTTATCCTGCGTTGACCGAGTTGGAGGTTGTCGAGAATCTGCCTTACGATGAATATACACGACGCATGCGCGAGTCGCATGTCATCATGGACCAACTGTACAGCTATACGCCGGGAACCAACGCGCTGATTGCCATGGCGCAGGGCCTGGTGGCCGTGTCGGGTGGCGAGCCTGAATACTATGACCTCATCGGCGAGACCGCAAACCGTCCTATCGTCAACGTGTCGCCCCTGATTGAGGGAGACATTGACAACAAACTGTCTTGGCTCGTCGAACATCGCGACCAGCTGCCTCAGATGGCGCGCGCCAGTCGTGCCTTTGTCGAGAAACACAATGCCGTCAGCGTCGTAGCCCGACGCTACCTCGACTTCTGGAACAAGCTCTTGTCCGACGAGCAGTAATCAACCGTTTTACTCAACACCAATCGGGGTGTGAACGTCTTGAATTGCGTTCACACCCCGATCGGGTTATCATGTCGCCAAAGGGCGGTTTCCTCAACTCAGCAGAATGTCGATGATGGTTGTCACGTCGCCGATGCTCAACTCACCGTCTTTGTTTGCGTCGGCACGCTTGAGCGTGTCGCTGTCGGCATTACCACCCAGCAAGATGTCGATGAGGGTAGTGATGTCGGCGATGGTGATCTCACCGTCACCGTTCACGTCACCCAGCAGGAAACTGTATTGGTCGGTAATGTCGGCGACGGTATATTTGTTGGTCGTGGAGGTGATTTCCAGATAGATGTCGCCAGTAATGTTAGTCACGTCAACGCTCTGGTGGCCGCTGTCGCCTTGACTCAGGACAACGTTGAAAGCATAGTCCTCGCTGTTGACGTTGAAGGTGCGGTAGTAGAACTTTTGGCCCATCACGGTCTTAGTGGCTGTGATGTTCACACCAGGCCAACTGTCGCTGATGGCTCCCGTATTGTCCCAGGCATAGATATAGACGCTGCTCCAGTTGTTGGGGGCAACCGTCGGGTCTTTGAGATAGACGGTGGCGGTGTAAGGCACGAAACCGTGGAAGATGTACTCGCGTTGTACCACGTTGCGTACACGTCCGTCAACGAGCACGCCGGCGGTGAGTACCGTGTTGTCGGTAAACGTCAGTGTCACGTGGCCTGTCGCTTGAGGACTGCTGGCAGTGGGTGTCGTGCCGTTGGTGGTATAGACGATGACGGCATCGCTCTCGCTGGCGGTGATGGTGACCGTCACGCTGCCCTCATATTGGCCGGAGGCCTTGTCGATGGTCAGGGTGGGGGCGGTGCCTGTGTAGTTGGTCACCTCGTGGTCCCATGTGCCGTTGATGTAGTAACCGTGGTTGTAGAACGTGAGGTCGCTGGTCTGGGTGCCGTCGGTGACAAAGATAATGCCCGTGGGCTGACTGGTGGCGATGCCCTCGTAGTCCCACTTCCATATCTTGCGGTTGCCGTCGGCCGTCGTGCCCATCAGCGTCATGGCTTGACCGGGCCAGCTGCCGCCGGTAAAGTTGCTGCTGCTGTTCCAAATCCATGTAGTAACGCTGCTCACGTTCATGTCGGTTTCGAGGAACACGTTCAGGCCATCCTCTTCGCAGCTCGGCTCATAGGGATCGAGTGTCGTAGGTTGGCCACTGCCGTTGCCCTCGCCGTTGTTGCTCGAGAGTTCTTCCTGGGTGCCGTCGTAGCTCAGCACAGTGCCGCTGTTGGCAGAGCTGGTGTACAGATAGGGACCGTCATCGCCGATTTTGCCGGGGGCAGGCGTGAGGCTCGTCGAGAGCACATACACGCGCATGTTGCCCTTGCCACTGCACGATGCGGTGGTCAATGTGCCGTTGGTCACGGTCTTGACGTCACCAGTGATGCAGTCGGTGTAGGTGCCGTTCAATACGCCTGTGAAAGTGGCAGGACCGTTGATGGTCACGAGTACATAGCTGTCGGTTGTGCTGTCGGTGTAACGGCGCTTGAAGGCGTAGCCGCCAGTGGAGGAGCAACCGCTGGTGCTGTACTGACCCTTGCGCAGGGCGGGCACGGCCTGACGGATGCGGTTCAGGCGCTGCAGGTGCTTCACTAGGGGCTTGCTCAGCGTGGCGGCAAGGTTGCCGGTGGCGCCGCTGGCAATACCAAAGTCGCTCGTTGTCACGTCGCCCTTGATGTAGCCGCCATAGTATGCGCGGCCGCTGTCCTTGAGCGGGCCGTTACCGCCCGGGTCGATGGTCTTGCCAGCCTTGAACTCAACCTCGCTGCCGTAGTACAGGCAGGGGATGCCGCGGAAGGTGAACATGAATGACAGGTTCTCGGCCCACTGGTCGGTGCCCTCATTGAAACGGATGTTGTCGTTGGGACCGGGGCTGTAGTCGTGGCTGTCGACATAGACCACGTTATAGGTGGCGTCGTTGTAGTATTTGTCGCCATTGATGGCAAGGTTCCACACACTGCCGATGTTGTGGAACGAGTAGTGCACGGGGAAGTCGATGACGTTCAGTCCCGAGGCGCGGCTCACGTCGGGCGCGTGATAGTCGTTGCCGTTGAGTACGGCGTTGCTCGATGTGGGCATGGAACTGCTGGTTTCGGTGCTGTTGTCGGCATACATCTGCTGGCAGGAGCCGATGTTGTCCAGTGAACTCAGGTTGGTACTCTCATAGATGGCAATGTTGTCCCAGTAAGTCGGGTCATTGTTCCAACTGTAGCTCTTGTTCTCGGCCCAGGTGTAGAAGTAGGGCGAAAGGACGGGCTGGTTGCGGTAGGTGACGCTGCCCTGGAAGCGGGCACACACCTCGGTACACATGAAGAAATCGGCCCCGTTCAGGCGCTTGTTGCGGTATTGCTCGCCCAGTGCCTGGAAGGCAGGAATGTAGATTTTGTTGAATGTCAGGCGCGCGATGTGGCCTCCCGTGTCGATTCGGAACCCGTCCACGCCCATCTTGATGAACGAGCCGTAACAGTTGATCAGGTATTCGGCTACAGCAGGGTTTTCGGTGTTCAGGTCCACGCAGTCGCCGGCAATCTGAGCCCACCAGCGAGTGTTGTCGTCCCAGTTGAATTGACCGAAGTGGTGCCAGTAGTTGTGGATGTCGTGGTTCTGGTTGTCGGTGTTCTTCATCTGCTTGAGGCGGGCGTCATATTGTTGTCCGGCAGGCAGACTGTTGTAGTTGGTGGGAAGCACGCCGCCCACCGAGTCGGTGGTGTAGGGCTTCATGCACTCGTTGATTTTGAACTGGTTGGCGTTCCAGTCACGGGTGAAGAGCTTGCACAGGTGTTCCTCGCCAAAGTTGCCCGTGTGGTTCAACACAATGTCGAGTAGCACCTTCATGCCGCGGGCATGCGCCTCATCGACGAGTGTCTGGAAGGTAGTGTCGCCGCTCTCATAGCGGTGGTCAACGCTTGAAAAATTGCGGGCATGGTAGCCGTGATAGTCAAGGCCCGATGCGTTCTCGACAATGGGCGTGACCCACACTGCAGTGAAGCCAAGTGCCTTGATGTAGTCCAGCTTGTCGATCAGGCCCTTGAAGTCACCGCGCCAGCACGGGTCGCCATGATTGGCAGCTCCACCGTCCCAGCACTGCGCATTGTTGCCAGGATCGCCGTCATAGAAGCGAGTGGTAATTACAAAGTAGATGCTCTCGTCGCGAAAGTCATCTCGCGGCCCCACAAATGCGGCCAACGCCTGCTGAGTGGCCATTACAGCCAACAACAGCAGCATGCTCAACTTGAAAATGGTCCTTCGGTTTTTCATATTGCATAAATTTTAAAAAACGTATGTAAATTTACTCATAATAAATACCTGTAATAACTTTATTCCCCGATTTGTGGTCATTTTTCTATGCAATCGTTTGCATTGGGTGGGTATAGTTAAGGTCCTTAAGGGCTCTAAAGACCTTAAGGACCTTAAAGGTTTAACAACTAACGGTTTAGTAACCGAAGATTTCCTCGAGGGTGAGGCGGTGGATCGGGTTGTGCCTGGTGTCACTTGAGGATGATGTCAATGATGGCATTGATGTCGGCGATGTTGATTTCGTTGTCGCCATTGACGTCACAGGCGTTGTCGTTTTTTCCTTGCAGGATGGCGTCGATGACAGCATTCACGTCAGCAATGTTGACCTCGCCGTCGCCGTTCACGTCACCGTGAATATGGCTCGTGCGTGAGATGATGATGTGATCGGCAAAATTGTCATCGCCATAAGCAATGTAGTAGCCATATTCTTCATGTGCTATATAGGCATCGATGGGGTAAGAAATGGCGCAGTTCGTGAAAATGATGCCCTCACCGATTCTTGCAACTCCTCCATAGATGTTGGCTTCAACATTGTCAAATGTGAGGGCTACCAGCACACCGTTTCCGTTATTCGCAATGTGATTGGCTGTATTTAAAGTGACATCCTTGATGGTAAGTCGTGTGCATACAAGATAAATGCCACGCATTTTACTCGATAGGTAGAGGCTGCCATCGCCTTGGATAGTCACATTCTTGCTGTTATAGCCATCTAATGCAATGGCAACGTATCCCGTTGTGGTCAGTTTGCAATCACCATGAATAACGATGGTTGCATCCTCGGTGACACGGATAGGGTAAACAAAATCGTAAGCCGATTCGCTGCTGTGTTCCACAACAGCATTGTCCAGGGTGAGTGTGCGGCTCGTTTCGTCCCAGGTGATACTGCCGCTCTTGATGAAGGGGCAGTCGAAATGGCCGTTCTCGTCGGGATCGATGCCACAAACCGCAATTGATGCATTAGCGCTAAGCACTGACAACAATAAAGCCAAAGAGAATAAAAAGATTTTTTTCATAAAAGTGAGGTTTAGGATGTTTTTGCAAATTTAGGGAAAAAATACCGTTTGCCAAACTTTTTGACAAAGAAAAAGGTCCTTAAAGGCTTTCACGACCCTAAGGACCCAATTTAGTCGCTAGTCGACGTCTAAAGTCTCTAAACTTTAAACTCTAAACTTTAAACTGCGAGCGCAGCGAGCATTAATACCCGAAGATTTCCTCGAGGGTGAGGCGGTGAATCGGGCCAATCTTGCCGAGGGCGTCCATGTCGAGTTCGTTCTCGTCGCCCAGGATGATGTAGCGGTAGGGCTTGTTAGCCATCGACTGCTGCTCAAACTTGACGATGTCGTTCAGCGTGAGGCTGGGCAGCGTCTTGTAAACCAGCGAGTTGATGTCATAGTCAAGTCCCATGCGCTGAGCGTACATGTAGCTGTTGAGGACAGCGCCACGCACGGTGCGACGTGAGGCGAGTTTCTTCATCAGCGACTCCTTGGCCAACTGGAAGGCTGCCTCACTCTGGGGGATGGTACCCACGATGTTGTTGAACTCGTTCACACAATCCATCATCTTGTCGTTCTGGGTGATGATGTAGGTGATGGCATGCTCGAAATGCTTGAGATCACCGGGCTGACGGTAGTAGGCGGCAGCCGAGTAGGCGAGACCGCGGGCCTCACGCAGCTCTTGGAAGACGATACCGTTCATGCCGCCGCCGAAGTACTCGTTGAACAGGTTGATCATGGCGGCGTGCTCGGGAGCCCACTTGGTGCCCTCGTTGTGGTACTGCATCATGTAGATGTTCTTGGCATCGTAGGGGGCCATGTAAATCTCGGTCTGCGGGGTGATTTGCTCTATGTAGTCAACGCCCACGGGAACGGCAGCCAGATTCTTCTTGGTCTTGTGTACCTGGCTCAAGGTCTTGCTCAGGGCCTGTTCGGTCATCGGGCCGTAGTAAACCACCGTGTGCTGTATGTCCTTCATGCCCTTGACGAGCTTGAGCAGGTCGGCGGGCTTGGTGTCTCGCAACTGCTGGGCACTCATGATGTTGGTGTACTCGTTGCGGGGACCGTAAATGGCATAGGTGTTCAGCCTGTCGAAGCATTCCTCCTGGCTGCTCTTGGCATCGTTGCGCATCTTGAGGATGGCATCAACCATGTTGCTGTAGGCCTCCTCGTCAACCTTAGCGTTCTGCAGCAGATCCTCGACCAGTTTCAGGGCCTCGGGCATGTTCTCGCTCAGGCCGCTCAAGGTCAGATAGGTCTCGTCGTCAGTAACGTTAAACGACATGTTGCAAGCCAGCTTGTACAGGCGCTGCTTGAACTGCTGGGGCGTCAGCTTCTTGGTGCCCAGGTAGTCGAGATAGTTCAAGGCGGTCTCGTAGCGGTTGTCGGCGGTAGCGCCGAAGTCATATTTGTAGGTCAACTGGAACAGGTCGTCCTGGGTGTTCTGCTTGTAGAGCAGCGGCAGGTTCTTGCTCGTCTTGCCCACGGTCATCTCGGTCTTGTAGTCCACAAACTGGGGATGGATGGGCTCGACGGTCTCGCCCAGGATGTTGCTAACAAAGTCGCTCTTCTTGTCACGGTTGGTGGGGATGGGCGTGATGGCAGGCTTGTCAATCTTCTTGGCGGTGGTGTCCTCGCCCATGCGCTTGTACACGCAGATGAAGTTGTCATTGAGGTAGCGGTTGGCGAAATCGACAATCTGCTGCTTGGTCATGCCGGCCATGCGGTCGAGTTTGCCGACCTCCTGCTCCCAGTCCACGTGGTTGATGAAGGCGTTGACCAGCTGGCGGGTGCGGGCGCCGTTGTTGTCGATGCGGCGCAGGTAGTTCAGCTTGTTGTTGTTCACGACGCTAACCAGCAGGTCGTCGTCAAAGTCGCCGGTGCGCAGCTTGGCAATCTCGCCCAGCATGAGTTCGCGCACCTCTTCCAGTGTCTGACCCTCGTTAGGATAACCCATCACGAGCAGCATCGAGTAGTCGGTCATCATGTCGCTGTAGGCACCGCTCATCATCACCTTGAGCGGCTGGTTCAGGTTCAGGTCCATGAGGCCTGCAGTGCCGTTCGACAGCATGTCGGCAATGACGTCAACGGTGTCGCACTGCAGCGAGTTGCCGGCACCAAAGCGCCATCCCAGTCCCACAAACTCGGCCTCTTGTCCCATGACGGTAGTGTCGCTGGGAGCGGTGATAGGCTTCAAGGCAGGGAACTCGGGACGAGTCAGATTGTAATTGGGTTTCCAGCTGCCGAAGTGACGCTCAAGAATGGCGATGACCTCGTTGCTGTCAAAGTCACCTGCCATGCAGATGGCCACGTTGTTGGGGCAGTAGTAGTTGTGGAAATAGTTCTTGATATTAGTGATGGAAGGGTTCTTCAAGTGCTCCTGCGTTCCGATGGTCGTCTGGGTGCCATAGGGGTGGGTGGGGAACATCTTGGCGTTCACAGCGTCAAAGAACTTCCATTGGTCTTTGGCAATGCCGATGTTGTACTCCTCATACACTGCCTCGAGCTCTGTGTGGAATCCACGGATAACCATGTTCTGGAAACGGTCGGCCTGGATGCGTGCCCAGCGGTCTACCTCGTTGGCAGGGATGTCCTCGGTGTAGCAGGTCACGTCGGTGCTGGTATAGGCGTTGGTGCCCTGGCCGCCGATGCCCGCCATGAGTTTGTCATACTCGTTGGGGATGTTGTACTGGGCGGCGAGCTGCGAGATGCTGTCGATCTCGTGGTAGAGCACACGGCGACGCTCGGGATCGGTCACGAGGCGGTACTGCTCATAGCGTGCCTCGATGGTGTCGAGCAGCGGCTTCTCGGCTTCATAGTTGCTGGTGCCGAACTGCTCGGTACCCTTGAACATCAAGTGCTCCAGGTAGTGGGCCAGACCGGTGGTCTCGGCAGGGTCGTTGCGCGAGCCTGTGCGCACGGCGATGTGCGCCGAGATGCGCGGACTCTGGTGGTTCTCGCTCAGGAACACCTTCAAGCCGTTGCTCAGGGTGTAACACTGTGTAGCCATGGGGTCACCGGGAAATGTGGTGGCCACGGGCTTTTGCGCTGCCATGCCCAGACATACCAGACTGGCCAGCAATGTCACAAATAACTTTTTCATTTTGTCTTAATTATAGTTGGTTTAAAGTCAAAAGTCGGTTAATCGTGGGCAAAGGTAAGATTTTTTTTAATACAAGATAGAGAATAGAGCGAATAGTTTCCTGAAGTTATCAAATTCTGCACTCGTACGGCTTTCGGTGGGCTGCCATGACTTTTTTAGCTTGGATTAGGAAATTTCATAGAAAAAGCAATAACTTTGTACGAATTTTTAAAATCTCATTTTTAGCAGATTAATCATTACTTACTGAGCCATACCGTGGCCGGAGATCTCTTTAGTTCTGATAGCAGCGGACTGGTTCAACAATAACCCGAAAACATGAAGATAATCAATTTCAAGAAATTCTTGTGTGTATGTTTGTTTGTCGTTGCCGGAGTGCTGACCACTTTTGCCATTCCGGCCCATCCCAGGCCCGTGGATGTCACTCAGAGTGACGGCAGCCGATTGACGGTGCGTCTGGTCGGTGACGAGTTCTATCATCGCACGATGACAACCGACGGCTACACGCTACTGCAGAGGAGCAATGGCGACTATGTATATGCCGTTGAGTCGGCCTCGAAGCTGATTCCGAGTGATGTGATTGCCCACAATCCGATGATGCGCAATACCGGTGAATTGAAGATGCTCTCCAAACTCCAGAAGGGGCTGACCGACAAGACCATGGCCGCTCAGGGTAAAAGCATGCATGCCTCCCGTGACCAACTGAATGCTACCACCCGAACCGACTATAAGGATTTCAGAGGTTTGCTGATACTAATCAACTACAACGACAGGACGTTCACCTATGGAAACGATTATTTCAATGACATGATGAACTTGAAGGATTACATGGGATTTTACCGCGAAGATGGCAGTTTTGTGCCTTGCACCGGGAGTGCTAGGGACTATTACTACGAAAACAGTATGGGCTTGTTTGAACCGCATTTCGATGTCGTTGGCCCAGTGACAGTAAATTATTCCTGCACTGACCCTCACGGTACTAGCTGGACGGTGGGTAACATTTTTGTTGCCGCTGTCGATTCATTGGACAATTCTATCGACTTTAGCCGCTATGATGGCGATGGTGACGGTGAAGTGGATATGATATATTTTGTCGTGGCGGGCTATACCTCCAACTTCGGTGGCAATAACAGCGGTTATCTGTGGCCTCACCAGTACTACATGTACTATTTCACGAGTCAACAATATGACGGCGTTTATCTGGGACGGTATTCTTGCTCGGGCGAGATTTACGGCTGGGAAAATTATGGCTTCACCGACCCCGATGGTATTGGCACGATTTGCCATGAGTTCACCCACGCCCTGGGACTAATGGACCTCTATGATACCAACTACGAGCAAGAAGGAGAAGCCAACGATCCTGGTGATTGGGACATCATGGCGGGGGGCTGTTACATGAACGATTCACGCACACCAGTAGGATTCTCTTTGTGGGAGCGTTACCGCTTGGGCTTTGCCGACCCTGAAGAAATCACCGAGAAGAGGGCGGGTTATTTCTTGTTGCCGCTTAACACGAGCAATACTGGTTACTGGTTGCCTTCGCCCAACGAGAATGAAATCTTTATGCTCGAGAACCGTCAGAACACGCGATGGGATGCCTATCTGCCAGGGCACGGAATGCTGATTACTCGTATCGAGTACTATCGAAGCCGGTGGGCGAGCAATACCATCAATACTAATGCTTCCCACATGTACTATGAAATCCTGCGGGCAGGCAATGGCTTTGGGTCTAACCCCAATGACCCGTTCCCGGGTACCGACCAAGTGAGGGAAATCAACAATCTCACCACACCCAACCTCATGACTTGGGATGGGCAAGTCAATGAATTCGGCCTCAACAACATCTCCGAGAAGGATGCTATCGTCACCTTTGGCGTGGTGAATGGCGACGGCACAACTCCGGGACACGGTTTCGAGCTGGGTGATGTTAACCATGACCAGTCTGTTTCGATTGCTGACGTGACCGCCCTTATCGACTACCTGCTGGATGCAAGCCAAGAAATATGCACCGTGTGTGCCGACGTGAACGGCAACGGTGAACTCACCATTGGCGACGTCACTGCCCTCATCGACTTGCTCTTGGGCATCCGCTGATGAGATTCTCGGAGGGGGCACTATAGGCCCAGCGATGAATATCCCTGATAATAACAATGCGGCCCTGTGCTCTGAGATATAAGCACAGGGCCTGTTGCGTCTTGTCAGTAGGGTGTATGCTATGGGGAAGATGGGCCCGACAGAGTGCGTCTTTGATGAGTTTTTGAGCTGGCGTTCAATGTGTTGATAGTGAATTGATTATGATTTTCGTGTCTTTTATTGTCAATTTTATATTGTGTACTTGTGCTTAAAATGCGGGAAATATGATGGTTATGTCGATTCTTTTTTGTACCTTTGCGCGATTTTTTACAGATATTAGAGTAATTTTTTATGACACCTACTACAAAAACCATCGTACTGAGTGACGGACGTGAGATCACTCTGCAGACTGGAAAGCTTGCTGAGCAAGCCGATGGAGCTGTTGAATTGAGGCTGAACAACACGATGTTGTTGGCCACCGTATGCTCGGCCAAGGAGGCCGATGAGGGTGTGGATTTCATGCCCCTGACTGTTGAATACAAGGAGAAGTTCTCCGCGTTTGGACGTTTCCCCGGCGGTTTCACCCGCCGCGAGGGCCGCGCCAGCGACTATGAAGTGCTGACCGCCCGCTTGGTGGATCGCGTGCTCAGGCCGCTGTTCCCCTCTAACTATCACGCCAACACCATCGTTCACATCATCATGTTCTCGAGCGACGGCGTTGACGCTCCCGATGCCCTGGCAGGTCTTGCCGCATCGGCAGCCATCGCAGTGAGCGATGTGCCCTTTGAAGAGCCCATTGCCGAGGTGCGTGTAGCACGCATCGACGGCCAATTCGTTATCGACCCGACGTTTGAGCAGATTGAAAAAGCTGACATGGAATTGATGGTAGGTGCGACTTACGATAATATTATGATGGTCGAGGGCGAAATGGACGAAGTGAGCGAGGATGACCTGATTGCCGCCTTGAAGGCTGCACACGAGGCCATCAAGCCCATGTGTCTTATCCAGAAGGAAATGGCAGCCGAGCTTGGTGTCACCAAGCGTGAGTACTGCCACGAGACCGACGACGAGGAACTGCACGAGCGCGTGCGCAAGGAGATTTATCCCAAGTGCTACGCTGTGGCTCAGGTTGGCAAAGCCGACAAGCAGTGGCGCAACGAGACGTTCCAGAAAGCCTATGACGACTTCATGGAGACCATCCCTGAGGAGGAGCGCGAGGAGAAGGAGCCGATGATTAAGCGCTACTACGAGGAGGTTCAGCGCGACGCCGTTCGCCGTTGCATCCTCGACGAGCACATCCGTCTGGATGGCCGCAAGACCAACGAGATCCGTCCCATCCTGTGTGAGCCTGACTATCTGCCTTATCCCCACGGCTCGGCCCTGTTTAAGCGTGGCGAGACGCAGGCGCTGGCAACCGTTACGTTGGGCACCAAGGACGATGAGAAGCTCATCGACGACGTGCTACGTCACGAGAACGAGCGCTTCCTGCTCCACTATAACTTCCCCGCCTTCTCGACCGGTGAAGCCCGCGCACCGCGTGGCGTGAGCCGTCGCGAGATCGGCCACGGCAACCTGGCACACCGCGCACTCAAGCGCATGATTCCCGAGGACAACCCCTACTGCATCCGCATCGTCAGCGAAATCCTGAGCAGCAACGGTTCGTCATCAATGGCTACCGTTTGCGCAGGCTGCATGGCACTGCTCGACGCAGGTATCAAGCTCAAGAAGCCTGTTGCCGGTATCGCCATGGGTCTGATTACCGATGAGGGTAATGTGAAGCACGCCGTGCTCAGCGACATTCTGGGTGATGAGGACCACCTGGGTGACATGGACTTCAAGGTGACGGGTACCGTTGACGGTATCACTGCCACTCAAATGGATATCAAGTGCGACGGTCTGCCTTACGAGATTCTCGAGCAGGCATTGCATCAGGCCAAGGAAGGCCGTCTCCACATCCTCAACCTCATCAACGAGGCAATCCCCGAAGCTCGTGCCGACTACAAGCCTCACGTGCCGCGCATCGTTACCATGACCGTGGACAAGGAATTCATTGGTGCCATCATCGGCAAGGGTGGCGAGGTTATCCAAGGTATCCAGGAAGAGACCGGTACTACCATCAGCATCGAGGAGGTTGACGGCAAGGGAATCGTCGAGATCGCAGCCGCCAACAAGGACAGCATCAACGCTGCCGTGGCTCGCATCGAGGCCATCATCGCTGTGCCTGAGGAGGGCCAGATTTACACCGGCAAGGTGGTCAGCATCCTCGAGTTCGGTGCTTTTGTTGAGTTTATGCCCGGCCGTGACGGTCTGCTGCACATCAGCGAGATCAGCTGGGATCGCCTCGAGAATATGGAGGCCAGTGGTCTCCACGAGGGTGACGAAGTCACCGTCAAGCTCATCGAGATTGACAAGAAGACCGGTAAGTTCCGTCTGTCGATGCGTGCCCTGCAGGACAAGCCCGAGGGTTATGACGAGCGTCGTCAGGGTGGTAACGGCGGTCCCCGTGGTCCCCGTCCCGGTGGCAACGGTGGTCCCCGTGGTCCCCGTCCCAATGGCGGCAACCGTCCCGCAGGTGGTAGCGGCTTCAACCGCGGTCCCCGTCCCAACGGCCCGCGTCGTCCCCGCCGCGATGACCGTCGCGACGACGAGTAACTAACTCCTGTAACAACTCCTCCCCTAAGATAGGGGAGGTGGCGCATAGCGCCGGAGGAGTATGACAACAATAATATCGAGCGCCGAGGTTTTAATACCCCGGCGCTCGTTGTTTGAAAGATGGGTATGGTTGGCTTTTGTTGGGGGAATTTCGGCGGCAGAGCTTGGGCGTTTGAGGTTTTTGCCTTACTTTTGTGACATCATTAATCATGACAGGAGATGAAAAGACAATTATTGCTTTTGGTATTGCTGTTGCTGGCGGTGGCTGTCCAGAGCCGGGCAGCAGGGCGTGACACCTACACGGTGATTGTGTCGCTCGACGGACTGAGGTGGGATTATCTGGACGCTTATGACGTGCCCTTCCTGAACCAGCTGGCGCGTGAGGGCGTGAAGGCGGTGATGCAACCGTCGTTCCCGAGTAAGACATTTCCCAACCACTACACGTTGGCGACCGGTCTGGTGCCCGACCATCACGGCATCATCACGAACACCTTCTGGGACCGTGAGCGGGGCGTGGAGTTCTCTTTAAGCAACAAGGAGACACGCAGTGACGGACGCTACTATGGCGGCGACCCTGTGTGGCTCACAGCCAAGCGTCAAGGCGTGAAGACAGCGACGGTCTTTTGGGTGGGCAGCGACGTGGCTGTACAGGGAGACCATCCCACCTACTGGCACGACTACCAGACCGAGAAAATCGACTTTCCCGGGCGTGTGAACGAAGTCATCAGGCTGCTTAGTTTGCCCGAGGATAAACGCCCCCATCTGGTGATGGCCTATTTTGAGGAGCCCGACCGAAGTGGCCACGATTACGGTCCTGTGAACCGCTTTACCCGCCGTGCACTCGAATACCTCGACTCGTTGCTGAGCATGATGTGGACACGCATCCAGATGCTGCCCATTGGCTCACAAGTGAATCTCATCATCACTGGTGACCACGGCATGACGAGCGTTGACCCCAAACGCTTTATAAACATCAATGATTGCCTGCCGCAGCGCTGGGTGCAGCGTGCCTGCAACGACTATCCCACGCTCATCTATGCCTCCGCTCCGCAGTACATCGACAGCATCTGCGACGCTTTGCAGGGAGTGGACCATCTCAGGGCATGGAAGAGAGGAGAGCTGCCCGAGTATCTGCAATATGGCCACAACAAGAACATGGGCGACGTGGTAGTGTTGCCCGACGTGGGCTGGCTGTTTGACTACAAACCCTCGAAGAAACAGCGCGGTAGCCACGGCTTTGACCACACTGCGGCCGACATGCAGGTGGGATTCCGCGCTGTGGGACCCGACTTCAAGCAGGGCTATGAGAAGCCTGACCGCTTCCGCAATGTGTGCATCTACCCGCTGCTGTGCCACCTGCTGGGTGTGACACCGTCGCCCAACGACGGCTCACTCGACGAGGTCCGCGACATGCTGCGGTAATCGACAACATAAAATATAAAATGCCTGGCAAAACGTCAGGCATTTATTATATTATACTGTGGTGTTAAAGACTAAATGGTGATACGTTTTCCGGTGATGTCACTTAGTAGGTTAAGAATCTCACGTTTCGAGCCCACCTTGTCCCACGACTGCATGGTTTGAATATCGGGCCTGTGGTTGGCCTCGACAAACTCGATGAGCCCATCGTCCCTGATGACGACATCCCATCCGGTGATGATGTTCTTGGTATGACTTGCGGCCCTGAGGCAGAAGTCCGAAACATCGTCCCACCTGGGGATTTGGAAACCGACGAGGGGAATGTTGGTATCTGGGTGATTGGCAACGCGCATGCCGTCGGTGGTGATGGCCTCGCTGATGATTTCACCCGTCTTGACGTTGACGTGCGCAAAGATGCCACCGGCATGGGTATTATCGACGATCATATTGCCGATGCCCATGCGGACGAGAGCGCCAAAAGGCATTGTCTTGCCGTTATAACCTATCGTGATAAAGCGTATGGTGTTGAGCGATGAGGGATGGAACGCCTGTAGCTCTTTGCAGCCGTGAAGGTACTCTTCAACCACCATTTTTGCCCAGACCAGCTTATCGTAGATTTCTCGTACTTGAGGGCCTTCCTGTTTCTCAAACTTCTTTACGTCCTCTCCCAAGCTGCCGTCATGGGGCTTGGCGATGATGTCGGTGCTTGAGAGCAGGTCGGCAAACTGCTCGTAGGTGGCTTCGGGCATATAGAGCCATCGACGATGACAAAAGCCCAGTTCGGAGTAGCGCGCTAAGAATTTTTCCTTGAAACGCAGCATCTCGATGTGATCATACTCGGGGAACATCATCCTGAGCTTGAGTGACAACGCACGCATCTCGGACCTGGTGATGAACTCGTCACGCTCAGGTTCAGTCAATTTGTAGAACTCAAATTGGTGCAGATATTCCGACAGGCTTACCTGGTGCTTGTCCAACGCCTTGAGATAATCTTCCTGTGAAGCCCCCTCGGGCCAATTTACGCCATTCTGGAATTGCTGCAAAGCCTCAGCTAAGCAGAGTTTGCCTTCTTGACGCTTGCAGTAATCGGCGGCGAGGCCAGGGAAACAGCGAAAGATTTGAGTGCCCAGAGCCCTGATGGAATCGTTGTAGATCACTTTGTTGATGGCTTTCTTTATCATAATGGACGGTTTTTTGTTTTGATGCTGCAAAAATAGATATAATTCCCGAACTATAACTAGTCGGGATAAAGAAATCTCTCTATCGTGATGTGTGTGAAGATGCGGGCAAAGGTCACTTCTTGCCGTGGTAAACGCGGTCCAGAATCTCGGGCGTCATGTCACCAAACAGGGGACCATTGCTCAGCAAGTGGGTAGAGAGCCCGCCATAGGTGAGGTTGGCCTCGATGAGAATGGGTTCCCCGTCAACGCCAATGGCGAAGTCCCAAGAGATGAGTCGTGTGCCCGTGAACATGCGGCCTGCAATCTGCTCGATGATTTCGCGGCAGCGTTCAAAACCCACTACCTTGAAACCCTTGAATACCGTGCCCTGCGGATGTTGGGTACAGGAGCGCCCGTCGGTATAGTGACCGGTCTCTCTTAAGCATCCGTTTTCGTCGATGCCGCAGAACACACCACCGCTGCTGCCATTATCCACGCGTGAGCCGCCAGCTCCCATCCTCAGCAGTGACGACAGGATAATGATTTTCCCGTCAAGAAACATCGACATCATTCTGATGGTATTGATGCTCTTGTCGTGGATGCTGTTGAGCGTTTCGTGCTGTTGCAGAACCTCTTCAATAATCACGTTGTCGGTCTGGTTGAGCCATGCCTTGAATTCCTCGATGCCGGTGGAGGATGTCAGGTCAAAAAAGTGGACTCCATGTCCTCCGCAGGAGTTGATGGCTTTTTTACCTACCACCTGCTTGGTGTCGATGCACAGTTTCAGCGCCTGCTCAAGGGTGATGAATTGGTAGTCCCTGTCGAGCAGTTCCCCATCGATTTTGCGGATGATGCTTTTCGACCTCTTGACGTCTTGGAAGTATAGGTCATACAGGTTCTTGTCGTCAAGGGCTTCACAGCGGCGAGGATCGGTGAAAAAGGTGTCGATGTCGCAGTAATAGATCGTGTCAGGAATATAATACTTCAACTTGCTCTTATCCTCGCAGTTGGTGTTATAGAACTCAAACCATTTCAGTTCTTTCTTGACATCACGATAAGGCTCCCAAAACTTGAGAATTTCTTCTTTTTGCTCGTCTGTCAGTGGAGTCATGCGGCTCTTGAGTCCTTTGAGGACGTGCTTGGCCTGACGGCGACGTGTAAGTTTTACGTAGTCGTGGGTGTAGAGGCGAAACAGCCTGTCACGAAAGCGATATAGTGATGTTGAAAAACCTTTCATTAACTCTTCGGTGATATCTTGATGATTGTGTAATGTGCAAAATTAAATCATTTTTTGCAATACTCGATGAAAGACAGGTGAGTTTCTTGTTCCCATCTCATACAATAGGGTACAAAAAAAGGGCAAGTGAGCTACAGCGCGCCGCTACGACCTCGTTACCCTTGCTTCGGTCAAGACCTGGGGGATTGGGAGGGAGCTGGCCGTGTAGGACTTACCCGGCTGCAAAAGTACTGCTTTTTCCCGAACTGACAAGCCTTTTTCGGTAAAATTATTTATGGGTTTTGCCCAATGGGCTGATGCGTAGGATTTTAACGGACTTTCTCGTCATGCCGATTTCTTATAAGCTCATGATGCCGTCTTCCATCCATTCCCCATACCAGCATTCGCGGTGAATGTCCAGAATAAAGTTGGCAGGTAGGATCATCTGCTTGGTTTGGTCATCTTTAGCTACCAACACGGTATATTCGCCGTTTTTCCCCGCCATTTCTTTATTTGCAGGATAGACTTTCCGTGAATAGCCACCAAGTTCTAAAGGCACCTGTAGCTTGCGTTCATACAGGTTGACAAACACACTACTGTCCTTGATGATGAGTCCTGGCTTAAGACAGTTGTCCTGGGGGGTCTTTTCATGGGTTATCTCAATGACGGCCCACTCAATGCTCATGCCTTGCAGATGATAATAGTCCTTGAGGAATTCGAGCTCATCGGTGTAATCAAAGATATCCATAATGCTCAGTTTTTAGAATCGGTTTCTTGGGGTTCATTAGTCTGATGGTCGGTGGCGTGGTGGTCGAGGCGGTTCTCATAGAGGTAGTGGCGTGTCTCGCGGGCGATGACGTTGCTCAGCAACAGCAGGGCAACGAGGTTTGGAATCGCCATGAGGGCGTTCATGCAGTCGGCGGCGTTCCACACGACGTCCAGGCTGATGATACTGCCCACAAAGACCATCGCAACGAATACGATGCGGTACCCCAGCATCCAGCGCTTGCCCTTGAGGTACTCGACGGCACGCTCACCGTAGTAGCACCAGCCCAGGATGGTGGTGAAAGCAAAGGTCAGCAGACCGAAGCTCAGCAACGGTGTGCCCACGTATGGGATTTTGGAGAACGCGGCCTTGGTCAGCGCGGCGCCGTCGGTGCTGCTGATGTCGGGGTAGGCCAGAATGGAACTGACGATGACCAAGCCCGTGAAAGCGCAGATGACCACCGTGTCCCAGAAGGTGCCCGTCGAGGACACCAGTGCCTGGCGCACGGGGTTGCGCGTCTGGGCGGCAGCGGCAACGATGGGCGCTGAACCAAGTCCCGACTCGTTGCTGAACAGACCGCGGGCAATACCCATGCGGGCGGCTATGATGACCGTCGTGCCGACAAAGCCGCCACCGGCAGCCTGCGGCGTAAAGGCCGACTCGCAAATCAGCTTGATGGCGGGCCATACATACTGCCCGTTAACGATGAGGATGTAGATGCAGCCCAAAACATAGAAGAAGGCCATGAAGGGCACCAGCGCACCGCACACGCGGGCGATACTCTTGATGCCGCCCAACAGCACAAGACCTGTCAGCAGGCATACAGCGCCACCCGTTAACCAAACGGGAATGTTATAGGACTCATTGGCAATGGTTGAAATGGCATTGGCCTGCACCGTGTTGCCGATACCGAAAGAAGCCAGTGCCGTGAACAGGGCAAACAACACGGCGAGCCATTTCCAGCCCAAGCCACGCTCCAGGGCATACATCGGACCTCCCAGCATGCGGCCGTCCTCGGCCTTCACGCGGTATTTGATGGCCAATAGGCCCTCGCCATATTTGGTGGCCATGCCAAACACGCCCGAGAGCCAGCACCACAGCACAGCTCCTGGACCTCCCAGGGCGACAGCCGTAGCCACACCCACGATGTTACCCGTGCCGATGGTCGCAGCCAGCGCTGTTGCCAGTGCGCCAAACTGCGACACGTCGCCCGTCGAGCCTTTGTCCTTGCTGATGGATAAACGGATTGCTGTAAACAGCTTGCGCTGGGGAACACCCAACCTGAAGGTGAGGAAAATGTGTGTGCCCAGCAGCAATATAATCATGGGCCACCCCCATAGGTAGCCGCTTAAAGTCGAGAAAAAGGTATTCAAGGTCTCCATCACAGTTCACTTGTTTTTAAGGTTGAAAGTGCAAAGATAGTGAAAGTTGGGCACAAAAGCAAAATTGTTTCTGTTTTTGTCAAAAGAAATAGTTGGCCAATTGGCCAACTATTATCAGATTTTTATGACATGTAGTTTTACTTCTCGACGATGTTACCGAAGAAATCATTCCATTCCGAATTCTTATAGGCAGCTACTGAGCCAGCGGGCACGTGGAGGGTGCGTGCCGAGTAGTTCTCGTCTTCCAGTTTGAAGGCACTCATGCCGAGTTCTACTTGACTCGGGTCAGCAATGTCGCAATACACGTCGGTGAGCGATGTGCAGCCCTGGAACGACCATATCTTGATTTCGGTGACTGTTGCGGGGATGTTGAAACTAGTGAGTGATGAGCAGTTTTCAAAGGCGCAGCTGCCGATGTAGGTGACTGCACCGGGGATTTTCACCTCAGTCAAACTTGTACATTCCTCGAAGGAGTGGTCTCCGATTTCGGTGATGGTCTCGGGAATGCTCACGCCAGTCAGTTCACCGCATTTGCTGAAGGCATAAGCGTTGATTCGGGCAACGGGATAAGTTGTATCGTCATGGGTAATAGATGTGGGTATCGACACGTTTCCGCTGTAATGTCCGCCATCCTCACCCTGGTCACATACCATAACATAGTCTCCCCAGAGGTCTGTACTGTAGTAAATGCCGTCAACGATAAATTCATAGGCCATGGCTGCCATGGGCATACACAATGCCAGCAGCAATACTGAAGTTTTGATAAGATGTCTCATTGTCAAATCGGGTTTTGTTTGGATTGTTATTCGTTGTGGCTACAAAACTACTGTTTTTTTATCATTTTGCGTGCATTTTTTCAAATAAATCGCTATATTTGCACATTGATTAACCAATTATACCACTATCGCAAGAAATCAATAGTTATTATTCAATCATAAAAACCAAAAGCGTATGAAGAGATTAGCATTACTCATGATGTGTGTTGCCGTCGCCGTCACTGCGTCGGCAGGAGTGAAGTCGCAGGGCAACGCCTATCGCCCTGTGGACAAGATGACCCACAAGGCGGCTCTTAAGGCCCCCGCGCAGGTGGACATCATCTACGACCAGCCCGAGGGCACCTTGGTCAGCTATACCCGCAGCGGCGAGTATCTGACGGTGAGCCTCTACGGCTATGATACCGATTATCAGATGGGCCGTGTCAAGGTCGTTTATGCCGACGACGGCCAGACGGTTTACATCCAGGATCCCTTGTGCTATGGCGAGGGCGTCGGCGCATGGGTTCAAGGCCAGCTGAGCGAGGACGGCCTGACCATCAGTGTGCCTCTGGGACAATATGTCTCCTATAACGAGGAGTACAACTATGGCTTGGTTCTGGCTTGGGGCTCGACCATGCTCATCGACTTGGGCGACGACTTCTACTGGCTCGAATTCTTTGCCGACGAGACCAAGGATGCGGTGACCTATGCCGTTGACCCCGACAATGGCACCATCACGATGCTCGACAGCGAGGGCAGCGTGGAGAATCCCTTCCCCTCCAATTGCGAGGCAACAGGCCTTGCCGGTGTGTGGAGTGACGATGGCTCGGTGGCAACTATCGAGTGGAACACGGTTTGGACCGTTCGCGGCGATGCAGTTCCCGCTGTTCCTGCCAATCCCGAGGTAACCGACTTCTTTGACTGTGGCGATGTGAGCGGTTTTACACGCATGGACTTCAACATCAAGCTGGAGGATGTTGACGGCAACCCGCTGGATGCCGACTGCTTGACCTACAGCATCTTCACCGATGAAGATGAGTTATTCACCTTCGACTACGCGACCTATGGCCTTAACAACAATTTCGAAACCGACATGACCGAGATACCTTACGGTTACAGCGGTTACGACTTCTACCTGCGTCGCGTTTACTTCTATCGCACCAATGAGGGCGACGACCCCTTCTTCACATGGCGCATCGGTATGCAGCTGAACTATACCGTTGACGGAATCACCAACAAGTCCGACATTGTCTATCTCGAGGTTTATCCGCATTCCACCGCAGTCAGCGAGCTCGACGGTGGCAAGACCATCACTGGCGTCAGCTACTACAACCTGACGGGCCAGCAGGTAGCTCAGCCCAGCGGCCTGACCATCAAGGTCACCACCTACAGCGACGGCACCACCACCGCCACAAAGGTTAGACTGTAGGCATTAGGGGCAAACCGTGCTTCGCACGGGAAATTAAACAAATTTAGATATTAAAATTTTAAAATAATTTGAATAATTTCCCGCCCACAGGGCGGTCTAGTGTTCCAGGCGAGAATAAAGTAGAGACGCAAGTCATATTGCGTCTCTACTTTTTCTTTGCGCCTTAACGTGGAACCCATGTGCGTCAGCCAACTATTAACTATTCTCTATTAACTATTAACTAATCACCACGTTCCCCTCAGCAGGTAGTCGATCAGGGCTGTGACATCGCTGATGCTGATGTCGCTGTCCTGGTTGCAGTCGGCATTGTCAAGGTCGATGTTGCCGGCGTTGCCGCTCAGCAGGTAATCGATGAGTGCCGTCACGTCGGCAATGCTTACATGACCGTCACCATCCACATCACCTTGCACGTCGGTGGACTTGGCGGTTAAATAGCCCGGGTTGCTCGGACCGCCGTCAACGTGGGCATAGGCCTTGTCAACGTGGTTGGCATCGTAGGTCGTGCCCTGGCTACCCCTGAGGTTGGGGCTGCTGATGAACATTTCAAGCGACTCGGTAACCGCTGCTGTGCTCCAGCCGCGACCCACATAGATGGTGGTCAGGTTGGAGCAGTAACTGAACATGAAGGACATATTGTTCACCTTCGACGTATTGAAGTTGCTCACGTCAATAGTCGTGAAGGGGCAGTATGCAAACATGCCGTCCATGTTGTTGACATTGTCAGTGTTGAAACCGCTCACGTCAAGACTCGTCAAAATCTTGCAGCCCTGGAACATCCAGTGCATGGTCGTCATGCTGGATGTGTTGAGGTATTCAATGCCTGTAATCGACTGGAGGTTGATCATCCAGGAAAACCAACAGTAGGCCGAGATGGGTCTGGCTTGGGCGAACGAGGGGTCGAACACCACTTGCTGGACCGATAGATTGTTCCCGTCAAACTGCCAGCCAGGACTGTAAGTGCCGGTATTCAGGACGTAGGTCTTGCCGGTGCGCGTACTCTTCAAATCGTCATAGTAAAACGCCAGCGTCTTGTTTGCAGGCGTGTAATTGGCATAGGCCTCGACAGCCTGCACACCCAGGGTGCACATCAATGCCGCTACCAGGGCGAAAAGTCTAAACATGTTCTTCGTCTTCATCGTTATGGGGTTTTTGAAATTGGTTATTTATTGCCGCAAATTTAAGGAAAAATTCACAATAATGAAAATATTCTTCGATTTTTATGCCTTTGAGGCTGACACACCATCCCTGCGGGACTAATGCTAATTTCGCTAATTGGGCATCCGCACTCAGCTCAACCGCCCTGCGGGCGGGAAATTATTCAAATTATTTAAAAATTTTATATCTAATTTTGTTTAATTTGGATAAACTTGGCTGCGCCTTAGCAAATCAAGCAAGCTAGTTTGCTTTCGACTTGCACAAGTTTTCCCGCCCATTGGGCGGTCCAATGTTCCAGGCGGGGACTTCAACTCCTCCCCTAAGATAGGGGAGATGCCCGTTAGGGCGGAGGAGTATGATAATACTGTTGACAAATCATCTCTTTTCTTGTCGGCTAATTAGACGAATGATGCGAATGTATAATGCTGTTTATTAATTAGAAAAATTAGCGAAATTAGCATTAGAAAAAACATCCGCACTGCAACGAGCGCGGATGCCTCTTTAAACTTTAACCTTTAAACTTTAACCTGCGAGCACAGCGAGCATTAATTCCACGTGTGGCTCAGCAGGTAGTCAATCAGGGCCGTCACGTCGGCGATGCTCACGTTGTTGTCGAGGTTGCAGTCGGCGGCGCCAACATTGATTAACGATGCATCGTGACTGAGCAGGTAGTCGATCAGGGCCGTCACATCGGCGATGCTCA
>JAFRRT010000006.1 GCA_017427945.1 Muribaculaceae bacterium
CGATTATGTCCATTGTTTTAATTACTGTGCTGAATTCAGTTGTTCATCATGCTTGGCTCGACTTTTTGGCGAACCGGATTTAATGTAACTTTGCAACAATAAACCCAAACATATTATTATCATGAATACGATAACAAAACTGATGACACTGCTGCTGGCACTCGTGTTGCCTGTCATTGCAGTTGCTGAAGATGTCTATGACTTTGAAGAGGGTGGAATCTATTATAAGATTGTAAATGATGAAGCCAGTGTTACCTACAAAAGCTTTAGCTATATCGATCATGACCCATATTATGAGAGTGATTACGCTGGCGACGTGGTGATTCCCCCAACGGTAACCTACGATGGTAAGACCTATCCTGTTACTTCTATTGGAAATTGTGCGTTCTATCGTCGCAGGGCTGTGACAAGTATCACCATTCCCAGTTCCATCACTTCTATCGGTTGGAGTGCCTTCTTTGACTGCACCGGACTGACCCGCGTGACAATCACTGACTTGACAGCATGGTGCAACATCGACATTGATTTCAATTCCAATCCGCTTTACTATGCCCAGCATCTTTATCTGAACGATACTGAGGTGACTGATTTGGTGATACCAGAAGGCATAACAGAAATTGATGGTTTTGCTTTTTATGGCTGCGTGGGTTTGACGAGTGTAAAGATTCCTAATTCGGTCGCATCTATTGGTGAAGGAGCTTTCATGGATTGCACCCAACTCAATAGCGTGACTTGCTTAGCTACAACCCCACCGATTATTAAATACGAGAACTGTTTCGATGATGAATGTTACAGTAATGCAACCCTGTTCGTTCCTGCAGCAGTGGTAAATATGTATAGGGCTGCACCAATTTGGAAAAAATTCATCGTTAAGTCTATCGGTTCTGATAATCCCACTGGTGAAAATATTTATGACTTTGAGGAGGGTGGAATCTATTATAAGATTGTTGACAACGAGGCCTATGTCACCTACCAGAACGTCACCTATGTTTCCCATGACCCGGACATTTACACAAGTGATTATACTGGTGATGTAGTTATTCCCTCAACCGTAACCCACAACGGCCAGACCTACACTGTCACCTGTATTAATAGCCATGCATTCGAAGGTTGCTGGGCTCTGACGGGAGTCACCATCCCCAACAGCGTCACCACCATCAGCTTCGATGCTTTCAAGAACTGCACGGGACTGGCAAGCATAGAGATTCCCAGTTCTGTCACTACTATATATTCTGATGCGTTCCTGGGCTGCACGGGGCTGACAAGAGTCGAAATCACTGATCTTGTAGCATGGTGCAACATCAGTTATGGCGGTATTGGAACCAACCCGCTTTACTATGCTCATCATCTCTATCTGGATGGCTATGAAGTGACCGATTTGTCTATCCCTGATGCTGTGACATCAATTGGCCAAAGCGCATTCTTTGGATGCACAGGGCTGAAGACCGTTGAGATTCCTAACTCCGTTACCACTATTGGCCGTTACGCTTTCTATCAATGCACAGGACTGACGAGAGCGACCGTCGGTAACGCTGTCACCACTATCGAAGAAGCAGCGTTTTATGGTTGCACAGCGCTGGACAGCGTCAGCCTCGGCAACTCGGTCGAATCATTCGGCATCAATGCGTTTTATGGTTGTACTGCGTTGACGGGCATAGTGATCCCCAACTCGGTCACGAGCATTGGAGTCGGATCGTTTTGGGGCTGCACGTCGTTGGAAAATGCCATCATCGGCAAATGCGTCACGTCGATCGGTATCGGCGCATTTAAAGGCTGTGAATCGCTAACGAGTATCGACATCCCCAACTCGGTCACCTCAATCGGTGCTCAGGCGTTCAGTGGTTGCACAGGTTTGACGAGCGTGAATCTCGGCAGCGCTGTCACAACCATGGGCAAAGATGCCTTCCAGAATGCCTCATCAATAGGTGTGCTTTCCTGCAGGGCAACAACTCCCCCGACATGGGAAGACATGTCCATGTTCACGCAGAATGTCTATAACCACGCAGAACTGCATGTGCCGATAGATACTGAAAGGGCATACAAAACAAGCCCGTATTGGGGACAATTCTTGAAAATCATCGCCGATGTGACCATAGAAATCCCCGGTGATGTGAATGGTGATGGCGAAACCAACATCGGTGATACAAACAGTGTGATTGATGTCA
The DNA here is from genome assembly GCA_017427945.1 of Muribaculaceae bacterium. Classification (GTDB taxonomy): domain Bacteria; phylum Bacteroidota; class Bacteroidia; order Bacteroidales; family Muribaculaceae; genus Sodaliphilus. Next base: position 2,166 of record JAFRRT010000006.1, read on the forward strand.
TCATCAATGGCGGAGGCATTGGCGGTCACTCCCGCATACCCGCTTGCGACGTTAACGGTGACGGCGAGGTCAACATCTCCGACGTCAATGCCATCATTGAACTGATTCTAAATTAGGCATTAGGCATTAGGTTTTAGGCATTAGGGGGCTGACGCCTTCTTCCATCAACAACTGAAAAATCTGATAAATCTGAAATCAGAAATCTCAGAAAACTCAGTTGTTTATTCTTCGCGGCTTAGCGTCTTGGTGTGGCGGTGGTATCAGTCTTGTTTAAAGAGAGCGGTGACCAGGGTGATGGTCTTGCTGAGGGAGCCGTCGAGGCTCCAGTCCAGTTTTATGTCCAACAATTCACGTGTAATGGCATCGATGTCGAAACCCACCGCTTCCAACGAATAGCGCAACATCTCGGGATGGCGACAGGGCTTGCCTTCAGGACGAGTACAGCCCTCGGGACACAGTGAGCAACGGAAGGTGAAACAGCGGCTTCCAGGATGCATGCGTTCCATCTCATGGAGTTGCGGCAACAACGTCTTCCACACTTCTGCCATCGTCGTTGACGCCACTTGACGTGATTTGGCTTTCGCCCCACGGCATGCTGCACGCGTGGTATCGTCAAATTCGATGATAGAGGCCATCACGGTCACGCTCTTGAAACCGTCGGTGACGGTAACGGGGTCGAAGTCAAACGGCGGACATGCCCATGACTTGCCATAGCCAGGACACTGCAGGCAATACTGCCTGATGCGCTCCACGTCACGGTAGCGCCTCACGAACTCATCGGCAGCAACAGTGACTTCTTTCTTGGTCAGGACGTAATTCATACCGCAAATGTACAACAAAACCGCCAACCCACAAAAACAGAGGAGGCCGTTAATATAGCCTCCTCCGCTCATCATATTGTTTTATTACAATCAGTTTTTCTTCTCCTCAACAGCGGGAGCTGCAGCAGCCTTGGCAGCGTTGATGCTGTCGTTCTTGGCCTTGTAGGCCTTAGCGGCCTCGCTGCCGGGCTTCAGCCACGTGTCAAGCCAGCTGAAGAACTCGCGTTGCCACAGGATGCTGTTCTGCGGCTTGAGAATCCAGTGGTTCTCCTCGGGGAAGAGCACCAACTTGGCAGGCAGACCCTTGATCTTGGCGGCATTGAATGCCTGGGTTGCCTGGGTGAAGACGATGCGGTAATCCAGTTCGCCAGCCGTGCACATGATGGGGGTATCCCAGTTCTGTACATAGTTCTTGGGGTTGGCCTGGGTGTAGGAGCGCTGTGCTGTGGCGTTACCCTTCTCCCAGTACGGACCGCCCAGATCCCACTGCACGAACCACATCTCCTCGGTCTCGAGGTATTGTGCCTCGAGGTTGAAGATACCGGCATGGGCCAGGAAGCAGGCAAAACGCTTGTTGTGGTTACCTGCAAGGAAGTAAACCGAGTAGCCGCCGTAGCTGGCACCCACTGCACCGATGTGGTCACCATCGATGTATGGCTCCTTCTTCATGTAATCCACTGCGCTGAGGTAGTCACGCATGTTCTGGCCACCATAGTCGCCGCTAATCTGGGCATTCCACTCGGTGCCGAAGCCGGGCAGGCCACGACGGTTGGGCAGGATGACGATGTAGCCGTTGCTGGCCATGATGTGCATGTTCCAGCGATAGCTCCAGAACTGGCTCACGGGAGACTGGGGACCACCCTCGCAGAAGAGGATAGCGGGATACTTCTTGTTGGGGTCGAAGTTGGGCGGGTAGCATACCCAAGTGGTCATCAGCTTGCCGTCGGTAGTGGGAATCATGCGCTTCTCGATGCCGATGCTGTCAACGCTTGCCATCATCTCGTCGTTCACGTGAGTGAGCTGCACGGGCTCTTTGCCCATCTGCACAAGGACAACCTCTTTAGGAGTCTGGTAGCTCTGACGGGTGGTGATGATGGTGTCGTTACCGGCAAATGCCAGACCGTCGAAGTCACAAACGCCCATCGCAACGGTATCGACACGTTGAGTGGCAACCTCCATGCGGAAGACGGGAATCGTGCCCTGGAAGGGGCAGGTGAAATAGATGAACTTCTCGTCGGGCGACCAGGCGATAGCGTCAACGCTGTAGTCCCAGTTGGCGGTCAAGTCCACCTTGTTGCCATCGGCACCCATGAGGAAGATGCGGTTCTTGTCGGCCTCATAGCCGTCATGCTCCATCGAGAGCCATGCCATCTCGCCCTTGCTGTTGATAATGGGGTTGGTGTCATAACCCATCATGCCCTGGGTGAGGTTCTCGGTCTTGCCGGTCTCGAGGTCATACTTGTACAGGTCGCTGTTGGTCGAGAAAGCGTAATCCTTGCCGGTTTTCTTGCGGCAAACATACACGAGGCCCTTGCTGTCGGGCGTCCAGGCCAGCGATTCGATGCCGCCCCAAGGCTTCATAGGCGACTCATAGGGCTCACCCTCGAGCACGTCCTTGACATTACCGGCCTTGCTGCCGTCAAAGTCGGCAACGAAGGGATGAGGAATGGTGGTCACCCACTCGTCCCAGTGCTTGTACATCATGTCGTCGATGATGCGGGCATTGGCCTTGTCCAGGTCAGGATAAACGTCCTGCGGAGTCTGGCCATACTTCACCTGCGAGATCATCACCACGCGCTTTTCGTCGGGCGAGAAGATGAAACCTTCAATGCCGTCTTCAATGTCGCTCACGCAGTTACGGCCGCCACCGTCGGCATTCATCGTCCAGAGCTGAGGCGTCTTGCCCTCGCCGTCTTCCTTATAGATAAAGGCGATTTTCTTGCCACCGTCAATCCACACATAGTTGCTCTCGCTGGTGGGGGTGTTGGTAATCTGGCGCACATTGCTGCCATCGATGTCCATCACATACAGGTCGCAATTGCCCTTGTTGGAGCTGATGTCATAATAGGTCACGCCATAGAGGACTTTCTTGCCGTCGGGCGACACCTGCGGTCCGCCCACGCGGCCCAGCTGGTTAAGGAACTCGGGAGTGAACGCTTGCTTTTCCATTTTCGCTGTAGGATTCTCGGTAGCGGGCGCCTGATTGGGAGCTGCGGTTTCCTGCTTGGAGCAGGTCGAAGAACTCAACAGGGCCAACACTGCAACCGACATTGCTGTTAACTTGAGGAATTTCATAAATTTGTCTGTTAATGATTATTTAGTTGTTAAAATGTTTTCGGTCTTTTCAACCTGCAAAAATAATCAATTATTGCCAACAAACGGCAAACCAAATGGTTTTTTCTCAATTATTCATTATATTTGCAAGCGAAAACTAAAGATAATCCGAATTATGAAAAGAATCTTCTTAACACTTATAGTTCTTGTGGGCTGCCTGGCGGGGTTTGCCAGTGACAATAGTATTACCCAGTATGTCAATCCGCGCATCGGTACAGGAGGGCACGGACACGTTTTCCTTGGTGCAAATGTGCCCTTCGGCTATGTACAGCTGGGCCCGACCGAACATACACGCGGCTGGGACTGGTGCTCAGGTTACCATGACAGCGACAGTATTCTAATCGGCTTCGGACATCAGCACCTGAGCGGCACCGGCATCGGTGACCTGGGCGACATCGCTTTGTTACCTGTCTCCGACCCCACCCAGCGCGAGGTGCTGTTTGAGCATGCCGACGAAACAGTACGACCTGGCTATTACGCCATCACGCTCAAGAATGGCGGCAACCCTTACGTCCACGTAGAACTGACCGCCACACAGCGCACAGGCATGCATCGCTACACCTTTGCCAACAACCAAGAGACGATGCAGTTGATTCTTGACCTGGGTCAAGGCACAGGCTGGGATACTCCAAAGCAGATGAAGATGAAACAACTGTCGCCCCGTATGATTGTGGGTTACCGCCACTCATCGGGGTGGGCACGAAACCAGAAGGACTTCTTTGCTATGGAGTTTTCGCATGACGTGACGCTGAAGAAACTTGATGGAGATACCATTGGACTCATTTCTTTACCCAACGACAGCACTCCGTTACTGGTCAAGACAGGTCTGTCGGCCGTAAGCATTGAGAATGCAATCGGCAACCTGGCAAACGAGAATCCCGGCTGGGACTTTTATAAGATTGTGACAAAGGCCAATGATGCCTGGAACGCCGAACTGGAAAAAATCGTCATTGATACCGACAATGGTGATGACCGCAATGTCTTTTATACTGCTATGTACCACACGATGGTAGCGCCGTCGGTGTTCAGCGACATCTGCGGTGAGTACCGCGGAGCCGACGGCGAGGTGCATGAGGGTGATTTCACCAACTACACTACCCTATCCCTTTGGGACACCTACCGTGCCGCGCACCCGTTGCAAACGCTCATCCATCGTGAGAAGCAGCAGGATATTGCCCAAACGTTCCTCCACATCTTTGAGCAACAAGGCAAACTGCCCGTGTGGCACCTGATGGGCAACGAGACCGATTGTATGGTGGGCAATCCCGGCGTGCCTGTGTTGGCCGACCTGGTGCTGAAAGGCTTTGACGTGGATGCCGAGGCTGCGCTCAAGGCCATGGTGGGCAGTGCGATGCTCGACGAGCGCTCCATGGGGCTGATCAAGCAATACGGCTATATCCCCTATGACCTGGAACCTGACAAAGAAACGGTGGCCAAAGGACTGGAATATGCCCTTGCCGACTGGTGCATCGCCCAAGTGGCCAAAAAAGTGGGTGACCAGGAAAACTACAACTATTTCAACGAGCGCAGCAAGTCCTACCGCCACTACTTTGACAAACAGAGCCGCTTCATGCGTGGCAAGGACTCGAAAGGCAACTTCCGTGATATCAAGGAATTTGACCCGCTGTCGACCAAACATCGCAACGACGACTATTGCGAGGGCAATGCCTGGCAATATACCTGGCTCGTGCCCCATGACGTTCATGGCCTAGTGGATTTGTTCGGCAGTGAAAAAGCCTTCGTAGCCAAACTCGACTCTCTGTTTGTTATCGAGGGTGACTTGGGAGAGGAGGCTTCGCCAGATGTGACCGGCCTTATCGGCCAGTATGCCCACGGCAACGAGCCCAGCCACCACATCATCTACATGTACAACTATGTGGGACAACCGTGGAAGGCGGCACGCCTAATCCGTCAAGTCTTGCGTGAGCAATACCGCAATGACCTGGACGGCCTGAGCGGCAACGAGGATGTGGGCCAGATGTCGGCATGGTATGTCCTGTCGTCCATCGGCCTCTACCAGGAGGAGCCCGCTGGCGGCAAGTACATCATCGGTTCACCGCTGTTCAAATCAGCCACCCTCAACGTGGGCGACGGTAAGACGTTTACCGTCAAGGCCATTAACAACAGCGACGAGAACATCTACGTGCAGAGCGCCAAGTTCAACGGCAAGCGCTATGACAAGAGTTATATCGATTACCGCGACATCATTGCCGGTGGCACTTTGGAACTCGTCATGGGACCTAAGCCCAGCAAGTGGGGCTGTGACAAAAAGAATCGGCCATAAGGCAATTGCCACAAAATAGATAATCCTGCTTTATTCCTCGCCTACCCTATCGGGCGGGGCCAAAGCATCGTCTGATGATTGGCACGGTGTTTGCTCATTTGTCAGTTGAGTAAATAAAAGCATAACGCAAATCACAAGACAAACAATAAAACAAAAATATGATTCACAATCAGCACGACATGCAACAACAGCACTGGCGGCAGGACTATAGCCTGCCCAAAGCAGGTGCTGACTTCCCCGAGGAGGATGACGAGGATGATGAATTGCCGGGCAGCGGTCCATCGCACGGCGACGAAAATCCGTCCTATCGGGAGACGCAACAGCGACGAAATGTCAGTCGGGGTGACAATTCTGCCACTCCCGTCATCGATAAATATGGTAAGGACATCACCCGCGAGGCTGCCGAAGGTCGCCTTGACCCCGTTGTGGGCCGTGAGATGGAGATTGAGCGTCTGGCACAAATCCTGAGTCGCCGCAAGAAGAATAACCCTGTGATGATTGGCGAGCCCGGTGTGGGCAAGAGTGCCATCATCGAGGGCCTTGCCAAGCGCATTGTGGAGCGCAAGGTGGCACGCACCCTGCTCGACAAGCGCATCATATCGCTCGACATGGCTGCCATCGTTGCTGGTACTAAGTACCGTGGCCAGTTTGAGGAACGCCTCAAGGCTGTCATCGATGAGGTAAGCGCAAACAAGAACGTTATCATGTTCATCGACGAGATACACAACATTGTGGGTGCCGGCAATGCCAGCGGTTCGATGGATGCCGCCAACCTGCTCAAGCCTGCCTTGGCACGTGGCGAGTTCCAGTGCATCGGTGCCACTACCCTTGACGAATACCGCAAGAGCATCGAGAAAGACGGTGCCCTGGAGCGTCGTTTCCAGAAGGTTCTCATCGAGCCTACCACGCCTGAGCAGACGCTGGAAATCCTGCACAACATCAAAGAGATGTACGAGAAGCATCATGGCGTGAGCTATACCGAGGATGCCCTGCGGGCTTGTGTTACGCTTACTGAGCGCTATATCAGCGACCGCTTCTTCCCTGACAAGGCCATCGATGCGATGGACGAAGCAGGTTCACGTGTACACATCACCAGAGTAGATACCCCCAAGGAGATTGAAGACCTGGAGCAACGCATTGCCCAGGCACAAGAGAATAAGTTCAAGGCAGTGCAGGAGCAGAACTTCGAGAGTGCTGCCAGCTACCGTGACCAGCAGGAGAAACTCAAGGCCGAGCTGGAAGAGGCCAAGGAGCGCTGGGAGGCTGAACTCGACAGCCGCCGCGTGACCGTCAACGAGGGCCACATTGCCGAAGTTGTCGCCATGATGACCGGCGTACCCACGCAGCGTATCGCCCAAAGCGAGGGCATCCGCCTGTTGGGTATGACCGACGAACTGAAGAAGCAAGTCATTGGCCAGGACGAAGCCATCGACAAGATTGCCCGCAGCATCCGCCGCAACCGCGCTGGTTTGCGTGACCCCAAACGTCCCATCGGCTCATTCATGTTCCTGGGACCGACGGGTGTGGGCAAGACCTTGTTGGCCAAGAAGCTCGCACAGTTCCTGTTCAACAGCGACGAGGCGCTCATCCGTGTGGACATGAGCGAATATATGGAGAAGTTCAATGTCTCCAGACTCGTGGGTGCGCCTCCGGGCTATGTGGGCTACGAGGAGGGCGGTCAGTTGACCGAGAAGGTACGCCGTCACCCCTACAGCGTGGTGCTACTTGACGAGATTGAGAAGGCCCACCCCGACGTGTTCAACATGCTGCTGCAAGTGCTTGATGAGGGCAGCCTGACCGATGGTCTGGGCCGCAAGGTGGACTTCAAGAACACCATCATCATCATGACCAGCAACATCGGTACGCGTGAACTTAAGGACTTTGGTGCCGGTGTGGGCTTCAACACCAGCGAACTGACCAAGGAACGCAGTGATTCGGTTATCCGCAAGGCGCTCAACCGCCAGTTCTCACCCGAGTTCCTGAACCGTGTGGACGATATCGTCACCTTTGGCGCCCTCAATCACGACTGCATCCTTAAGATTGTCGATATCGAACTCGCATCGTTCTACAAACGTGTGGAAGACAGCGGCCTGAAACTTGAAATCACAGCTGCCGCCAAGAATCTGGTTGCCGATCACGGCTTTGACATCCAGTACGGTGCACGTCCACTGAAACGTGCCATCCAGAGCGAAATCGAAGATCCCTTGAGCGAGATGCTGTTGCGCGAGGAAGCCAAGAATGGCGACACTATCGTCATCGATGCCAAAGATGGTGAAATCACCACCCATATCAAGAAATCCCGCTCCACAACAAACAAAACAACCACATAAGCGGGAAACATTACTAACTACGAATTACGCTAATTAAACGAACTTACTGCTTGCCAGTAAATGAGATTCGAATAATTAGCGTAATTTGTAGTTTTATTATGTCTTCAGTCTAAACGGTTTAGAATGGGTAGCCGATGGCGAGGTGGAAGGTGAGGCCGTTCTTGAACTTGGGGATGTTGTAATACCCCCTCTTGCCTGTGTCATAAGGTGCATGGATGCCGATACCCAAGTCGGCACGCACCACCAGCATCGACATGTCGAAACGTAGGCCCAAACCAGTACCCAACGCCAATTCTTTGAAGAAGTTCTTCATCTTAAGCTGGCCGCCGGGACGCAGTTTGTCATTCTCCAAGAGCCAAATATTGCCCGCATCGAGGAATACAGCACCCTTGAAGTAACTAATGATGGGGAAACGGTACTCGGCATTGGCCTCGAACTTAAAGGTACCCGTCTGGTCATAATAGCTGGACAGGTCACGCGTGGGAGGATGGTAGCTACCCGGTCCTATCGTACGCACGGCAAAGGCTCGAACAGAGTTGGAACCACCAGCATAGAACTGTTCCCTATAAGGTAGTACATCTCTGTTGCCATAGGCATGAGCGGCACCCACTAATAACCTGGTCGCCAATTCGGACACATAACCCAACTGCCTTGTCCATACCACTTGGCCCTGAACTTTCACAAACTGGGAGAAGGGCGTGCCGAACAGTTCTTTCGTCCCCTTTGAACCAGCAAGGGCCCAGATGCCCGAGAAGATGTTGCCTGCCTCGGTAAAATTGGCGATGAATGTGATGTGATCCACTGGCGTGATGTCACGGTCATAGGTATAAGTATATTCAATCTTGGGGATGAAGACATCCTGGAAGTTCGTCGTGTCCACCATGGCCGAGTCAAACTTCTCGGTGTGGCTGAGAAGCTTATTGTAAGTGAGCTTGAAGGGCGTCAGCACATGGCTGGAATAGCGATTGGCATGCCATTCCCAAGTGGCGGCGACAGTAAACTGTGCCATCTTAAAGTACCCTGGACGATTGAGCAGGTCGGCACTCATCGAGAAACGCGTCCAGTTGGTATAACGGCGTGAGGGATAAAGGAACTTGGGAGCCAACAAGCGCGGGAAATCCAGCTTAGACTCGATACCGAACTCATAGGAGTTGAAGTCAGACCCCTTATAGGTTCCAGCGCCACCCGTCTGCCACTCATAGTCGCCGTAGAGGTCCACCGAGAACTTCTCCCCTGCCCCAAAAGCATTCTTGTGAGTGGCTCCCACCTCGACACCCGGGCCGATGTAGCTGTTGCTCTTTGATGAGCCATGCATCTCGAACGTAATATCCCAGGGCTTATCGAGTTGACAGTATATGGCAAGGTCAAGCAGGCCCTCACCCTCCGGTGTGATGGTGTCAAGAGGCATCACCTGAATATCGATTTTGCTGAATATGCCGAGTTTTGCAAGGGCTGCCTGGGTGCGGTCGATGCTGTTCACACGGAACTGTCGCCCCTGACGGGTACGGATGCAGGACGGTATGACATTGTCCTTGATGTAAACCGGTTCGTATCGGATGAGGGTACAATTACGCATCTCAACGGTATCAGGGTCGCCCACCCCATCGTCATTGACCACGGTTGCCGTGATATGATTAGTACGGTAACACATTTTGGCATTGTTGGGGATATCGGCAGAAGGTATCAGGCGCATGTGAATCACGCCCTTGTCCTGGACGCTGTCAGCCAGATACTGGATATATTCCGGTCTGAAGAAGTAGTAGCCACGGTTGCGCACAAAGTTGGTGATATCGATACGCACGGCGCTCAAAGAGTCCAGACAGTAACGGCTGCCGGTCTTCAGATAACGGTTCTCCCTTGCCAGCGAGTCCACCAGTTGCAAAACAGTCTCGCTGCTGCCCATATACTCCACATTACCGATAGTGTAAGGCGGGTTGATGTTCACATCATAGGAAATCTTTGCCTTCTTGGGATTAGAGGACGGGTGCAGCTTGTAGGATGCCGAGGAGGTGAAATAGCCGTTGTTGCGCAGAATCGTGTTGATCATATCGACACGGGCCTGTGGATTTACACGCTTGATGAGCACCGGCTTGGCGGCAAAATGCCTGTAAATCCAGCCCTCGAAGCCGGTGGCATTCTCATCGATGTTGTTATAAATCATCAAGCCGATGGGGAACGGAGTCCTGTAATATGGAGAGTAGAGCGGATTGTTGGGACGGACATTGATGGCAGTGAAAATGTCGGTTTTCACGCCCTCGTCCACCTTGACGCTGTCCTCATGATACTTGAGGTGCTTCACGCCGTTGTACAGGATGTCATTCTCACCCAGCTTGGCGGTCGTTGAGCAGGAGGCCAGCAGCAAGATAGCCACCGCCGTCAACAGCATACAGGCATATTTATGGTTCGCTCTCATCTTTCTTACGGTTTACTGTGGGTTTGTCAATCGCATCGTTACTTGGAGCTTCTTTCTCATCGAGCGGGACAATGAAAGGTTCCACATTCTCGCTCATTGCATCGATAGCACTCTCCTGTAACTTGAGTGCCGCCTTGCGGGCCTTCTCGAGAGAGTCACGCAAGAGGTATTCACGCGAATGTTTGAACTTAAACAGGTTCTTGAGATTGGTCAGTTTGCGCTTGAGGACATAGCCGACACCGGTCTCGGTCACCGGACCTTCAAACACATTCTCATAGCTGGCGTGGCGGTAGAGCTTAAGGTATCTGTTGCCCGTCTCGTTCAAGTAATATTCCAGCGAGATGTCGTTGAACAGGTTATTGGCGATATCTTCATCTCTTGAGGCTTCGGTACTGATTTGACCTCCGACGACAATCTTGAAGCGGTCGTTAAACAATGTCTTTGCCAAACGATAGCTGTAGTTGGTCTCGACATTATTGCGGGCACCCTGATACTGGTTGATGCCGAAGGAGAGGTCGATACCGGGTAAGGTCTGGGCCGCCCAAGCGTTAAGCTGCGACTGCAAGAAGGAGAATAGAGCCGTGGAGGCAGTTTCCTTCAAGTAATTAATATTATTGCCCTCACCAGTGGCAGCACTGTTGTTGCCCGGATCATAGACGTTGTAGAGCAAGAGTTTAATGGCCGTCTGCATGCGATGGTTGTCACTCATCGACTGCAATTCATTATAAACAGTCTTGTTGTCTGTCTCGCAGCTTAGGTCGAAGCTCAGGTCAATATTGTTGAGTGTGCCGCCTACCGTGGCATGAACGATGAATTCCACCAAATGCGTGGTCTCGCCAGGTCTCGGTGCACTGGTCTTGGTACGTTCTATACCCGTGAGGTTGAGCTGCGGATTCAGCATCTCGCCAGTCCATGTGATGGTGCTGCCTTTATTGATGTCGAAATTCTTCTGGGAAATGAGCGGTGGCGTATAACGAACGTTACCACTCTCGATGGTATAGGTGCCTGTGAGGTTGTCACGTCCGGCCAAATCCATGGTGTATTTCAACGTTCCTGAACCATCGACTGTAGCACGGTTCTGTCCGTCCTCCGAGAGGAAGGCGTTAATCTTGGCACCATTCTCGACAGTCAGGTTAACGAGGATGTTATTGGCACTGCTGCCTCGTCCAGTCACCATGATGGTCTGCCCTGTTTCAGTGGTGTTGAAATCGGTAAAAGTTACCATATCCTCGTCCACCGTGCTAGACAGCTGGGAGATATCATTCTTCATCACATAGGTGATGTTGGAGCCCGAGAGCAGCGTGGCGTCGGCACGCACGTTCATCATGTTGCCCTGGCTCTTGACAGTAGCATTGATATCGGCTAATCCCTTGCCGAAGATTTGCGTATCATCGTCCTGCTGGCTGTTCATGAACTGTACCTCACGGCCAGTTGCCCTGAGGTCAATGATCATGTTATTCAGGTCTCGCAGGTCAACGTGGCCATTGATAGTCACGGGGCTGCGGTTAGCACCAATCAGATTGTAGTTGTTGAATGTGATGACATTGTTCTCGATAGGAATACGGTCACCTGAGAACTTCAAGGAACTGCCATAGCGCGGCAGATTCACGGTTGCCGAGTCGGCGGTGAAATAGCCGTTGATTTGCGGGTTATCCATCGAGCCGGATACTGTCATGTTACCCAAAGCATAGCCGTCAAGCCAGATGTAATTGCCCGGGATAAAGGCATTGGCACGGGCCAGCGGGAAGCGGTTGAAGCTGGTTTCCAGACTCAGGGGCGAGTCGGCATTGGCATCGTTGAGGGTTCCCTGCAAGGTCATAGACTGTTTGCCGTCGAGAATGAGGTCTGCTGTCAGGCGTGTGGTGGAAGTCCTCGGGTCAAGGTCGAAGTCGGCGTTGAGTGTCACACCACCTACAAGCTTTCCGTTATAGACAAATTCCTTGATATCGATAGCTCCGTCACCGTCGGCATTACTACCATCCCAATTGACATCGACATTGGCATTGACGGTGCCGCTTGTGCGGGCCAGCATGGGCACAATCCGTGTCCATTCCTCCAGTTTCAGGTTATCGATGTTTAGCTGCACATTCTCGGTGTTCTCGCCTGGCAGACGCGTCGTCAGCAATTCCAAACTGCTGCTATCACTCTTCAGCGCTAGGTTGGCATCGAGCATGCGGGTGCGGTAATCGACATTCACAAAGTTGTCGTCGTTCACTGTCCAATGTCTATAGCCGATAACCGGATCGTCGCCGAATAGTCTCATGCGTATCTCTTCATCGGCCAATCGGGCGTTACATCCCAAGTGATAACCCGTCTCACCCTTGATATTCTGCTGATGCAGCATGAAATCCAATGCCGGGCCCTTGATGCCGCCCTCAATGTCTACCTTGGCAAACTCGTCCCAAGTACCCGGCCGGTTGCCCATGTGGGCGTTAAATGCCAGGTATTGGTTGTTCAGCTCGTTTGCATGTATGGTGATGGTGTCGATATTGGTCGTGCTATAGCTGATGCCGTGGGCGCGTCCGTCAAGATAGAGGCTGGTGTCACGGCTCATCTCGCAGCTGATATCACGGAAGTCGAAATCATACTGCTGCAAGTAGCGCTGTACCAGTCCGTCGGCTCCCATGTGCATGTCGAAGTCAAAGCGAGGCATGGGCTCCTTGAGGCGTTCCACATCAATCCAACGCTCTTGGGACTGACGTTGAATTTCCTTTGCCGTATTCTGGAAATCCTCTATCAGCTGCGTCATATTGCTGTAGGCATTCATGTGGGCATAGTTGTCCTCGTTCTCAAAGGTGAAGCACGTCAGCCATGGTGTGCTGTGGAGATAAGCCCGGGCATCGTCAGTAACCAGATAACTGCTGTCGAGGTGCCAGTCCACATCGTTCAAGGCAAGGTCAACATCCCACTCCTGTGTGCGCAGGTTGATGTCGCCCTCGGCATGGAGCTTGGTAGAACCGTTGCAAATGCCGTCATACATGCCCAGGTGATTCAGGTCAAGATCCCTCACATTGCCGTCGGCAGTAAATACGTAATGGTCATTGCAGATGGTGCCGTGGGCATTTACATCCAGGTCACTGCCCTTGTTGGCGCTGGTGGCATAGACATCAGCATAGCCGCCACGCAATTTTCCGCGGGCCTTGATATTTCCGTAGCGCGTGCCGTTATAGCGAACGTTGCCCAGATTAACGGTCGCATCGGTCCATGTCGAGCCACAGTCGGTAAAGTCAAATCCGTGGCCCTTGGCCTGTACACTTGCCGTGAGGTTATTCACATCATAACCGGGCAGGAACGACTTGACAGGGAAGTTGTTGAATGTGGCATCCACATCGTAATTCTCGTTGCACTGGTCAAAATAGCCGTTGCCGCGCATTGTGCCTCCACCGGTGGCAACACTCAGGTTGCGGGCTACCCATTTGCAGCCTTCCTTGTTGAGTTTGCCGCTGAGCTTCATGGGCGGTAATTTCACGTCATCCAGTCCGAGCATCTTGTTCAGCACGCTGGGGTCACGCAGGTCCACCTCAGTATCGAGGTCGGCCTTCATTCGGTCGAAATCGGTGGGATTGTAGATGGTACCCTTGCCCTTGATGCGGCCAACGCCAGGCACATCGGCATCGAGCGACTGGACATCCACACGCTTTTCATTTCCACGCGCATTGGCCTTGACTCTCACGGGCTTGTTGTGCGGGATATCTTTGAGGGCCTTGCGTGCCTCGGGGACCAGCTTCTCCACCTCATTGAGGTCAATCTTGCTGTCGGTGTCAATGGTGGCTTTGCCGTTGGGCTTGCCATCCAGCATATCCTGGTCGACGTGGGCATCGAGTTTGATGTCGCTGCCCTTTGTCTTGACCTTCATGTCATTGAGGTCCAGGCCGTTCTTGTTCTTGTTGACGGTTCCGCTGGCATCCTTGACCTGCAAGCCGCTGCGTTCCTTACCCGACAGGTGTTTGACAGGCACCTTCATATTCTCACCGTCATACTCAAAATTATCGATGGCGGCATTCACATCCTCCACCTCAATGTGGTTGGGATCAAGCGAGGTGCCCGGCTTGTTGGGCTTCTTGCCCGTTTGGGCATATTTACCCTTGCTGTTGTTCAGCCTAACCTTGTCGGCCTTGACTTTCCAGGGCTTATCGTCCTCTTTGTCAGTCTTCTGGTCCTTGGGCATAGGATGGTCCTTACGGTATTGCTTGGCATCCTTCTCGCTGGGGTATTCGTAATTCACGTCGGCCTCATCTACATCGAGCTCGCCCACATCCACCGTCTGTTTGCCGGTATCGACTTTCACGTCCTTGGCCTCGGCATGTTTCACCTTGGCATCCAGGTTGTCGATGGTGGGTTTCATGTCCATCTTGTAGTCCAGATCGTCGGCGGTAACCTTGTTGGCATTCACCTGCCAGGGCTTGCTGGGCTCCTTGTCGGGGTCGGGTTTCTTCTTCTCGGGCTTGTAGCTCATCTTTGCCTTGCCACCCTTGAGCGAAGCGTTATTCACGTCAACCTTGTTGTTGTTCAAGTCAACCTTGGCGGCATCTACTTTTGCCTCATCGACGTCAACATCCAGGTCGGTCGAACCGTCCTCGGTCTTGATTTGACTCTTGGCACCTTTCAGGGAGACGTCCTCGGCCTCTACTTTCTTGTCCAGCAAGGGCTTGGGTTTCACGTTGGCTTTCACCTCATCGGCCTTGAACAGCGTGTCACCGTTTTGGTCGATGACCTGCACATCGGTGGCGCTGACGTCCAGCGGGAATTTCACCCTCACGTCACCCACACTGATGTCCATGCCCGTCTTCTCGCTGGCCATCTCACAGGCAATGTCGGCAACTTTGTTTTGTACCCAGGGAATGTACATGGCAAACGGCAGGGCAGCAACGATGCCCAGAAGGCCGCCACCGACCCACTTGGCCATTTTGCCGAAGATATTTCCTGTCTTGCCAAACATAACCCTTATTGATAAGGCACTAAATTTTATTCCAAACTACAAAATTAGTGAAAGTCATGAACAGAACAAAAAGAAAAACGAAGTTTTTAATTTTTTATACCCTGACTGAACATTTTTTATACTAAACACAAAAAAGCACAAAAAATGTTACACACTCCTACATTTGTTGGTGGGTAAGGGAAATTTGACTAAGTTTGCAGGGTCAAAATACTACATAATAATTGAGATGAAGATTATATCAAGAATGGCGTTTGCCGCGTTGGTGGCATTGCTGATGACCGCATGTGGCGGTAATGAGTCGACTTATCAGTACAAAACCCAATATCTGCCGGTTCAGCTCGTGGGCAGTGAGAAGTGGAGCATCCTCGATGTGAACAGCGGCGAGGTGGTTGCCAAGGATGCCTATGACAAGGCACCGTCGCCCATTGTGGCAGGCATGTTCTATATGATGAACGATGACGGCAGCTACGACTATTATGACGTGAGCGATCCCACCAAGCCTGTGGCAGGTCACTTCGGCAGCGTGACATCTTTCAGTGATGACGGTGTGGCCGTGTGCAGCCGTGTGGGTGGTCCGTTGTGTGTCATCGACCGCAAGGGCGCCATCGTCAAGGAGTTGCCCAAGGAGGTTTCGCAGTGCTCGATGTTCTCACGCGGCATGGCCGCCATCCAGAACGACAACGGCCAGTGGGGCTACATCAATGCCAGCGGCGACACCATTGTGCCTGCCATGTACAACAGCGCTAACTTGTTCCTCTATGCTGATTACGCCATGGTCATTGACGAGCAGCAGCCGGGCGACAGCATCCTTAGTTTCTCGGTTATCGACAAGAACGGCAAGGTGATGTTCACCTACAACACCAACCAATACCAGCCCATCCAGCCCTACTACATCAACGGTGTGCTGCCCGTGATGAAGGAAGACACCCTGGTTTGCCTGAACAAGGACGGCAAGGAGGTCGATAACCCCATCCATGACCAGGAGAAAGTCGACAAGGCAGGCTATGACAACTACTCGCGCACGCCGTCGGGCGACTACATCGTAATCAAGGAGGGTAAGACCGGCATGGTTGACAAAGACAACAATCAGCTCATCCCCATCGAACACGACAACCTCATTGATATCAACGGTGAGCGTCTGATTGCCGTCGATAACAATACCTACCACATCGTGGACCGCACCGGCAAGCCCGTTGGCACCGCCAAGTTCCAGAATGCCCATGTGAGCGAGGACAATCCCTATGCTACACGCGGCTTTATCGACACCGACCTGGCGGCTGCATCCATGATGATGATGTTTGACGAGACCAGTGCTTGCGGTGCCACCGCCAGGACCACCCTTATGGACTTGAACAGCCTGTTGAGTACCGATGCCCGCATGTATGCCGGCAGCAATACCCTGGTTCTGCCTCAGGGCCCCTACATCGTGCAGTATGTGTTTGACCGCGATGTGGCGACAGCCAATGCCGACAGCACCTCGGCAAGCTTCAACTATGACGCCAACGTGGACCGTGTCATCATGACGCTCAACCTCAAGCACTGCCCGCCCAGCACCGAAGAAGCCATCGTCAAGAAGGTCGAGAGCCGCATGGGCACCAAGGGCTTTGTGTTTGCACGAGACGGCATCTTCTGCAGCGACTACCTGACAGCCATGACCATGGGTTATGACAAGGGCATCCTCAACGCCATCTATTATATGCACTTTAACGAGTCGGTTCCACAGCCCAGGAACAAGCGCTAAGAGTTAGAAGTTACCTGACAACTAAGGACTAAAAACTAAGGACTAAATACATGTATTACGTACAAAAGACATTAGAGATTTCGTCGGCCCACATGCTGTTTCTTGATCACAACAGCAAGTGTGAGAACCTGCATGGCCACAACTGGATTGTAAACGTTTATTGCAAGGCCAAGGAATTGGACGACAACGGTATGGTCACCGATTTCACCATCATCAAGGAGATGGTGCATGGCAAACTCGACCACCGCAACCTCAACGAGGTGCTGGACTTCAACCCCACTGCCGAGAATATCGCACGCTGGATTGTCGATACGGTGCCCAACTGCTACCGCGCCGACGTACGTGAGAGCGCCAATAACCTGGCCATCTACGTCAAGGACGAGGACGATAGGCTTTAGGTGGTTTCCTAACACCTAACACCTAACAACTAAGGACTCATGTGGAAAGTTAACGAAATTTTCCACTCGCTGCAGGGCGAGGGTTACAACACGGGTACTGCCAGCGTGTTCATCAGGCTGAGCGGCTGCAACCTGCGTTGTGACTTCTGCGACACCCGGCATGAAGAAGGCACGATGATGTCGCTGCCCGAGATTGTCGAGCAGGTGATGCAGTACCCCAAGGCGCCGCTCATCGTGCTCACCGGCGGCGAGCCCTCGCTATGGATTGACGAAGATTTCGTCATGGGCCTGAAAACCATGACAGGCAAGCGTATCGCCATCGAGACCAACGGCACCTGTCCCCTGCCCCACAGTATTGACTGGGTAACCCTGTCGCCCAAGGACGGCATCGGTAACAGCGGCGACGCTCCTGTGGTGCTTACCCGTTGTGACGAGTTGAAAGTGGTTTATTTGGGCCAGGACCTGACACAATATGACAACATCACTGCCACTCATCGCTACCTACAACCCTGCTGGACCCATGACCTTGAAAAGCGCCGCCACAACCTCCTCATGACGGTGCAGGCTGTCATGGACACCCCCCAATGGCGCCTCTCCCTGCAAACCCACCGCATCCTGGGACTCAAATAACACCAACCTCGACACGCACCTCCACTATAAGACACATCGTTTTTTCCATCCGTTTTGTCCGTTTCGTCCGCGCATGCACGTGTGTTATACATGAAATGGATGTAATTCGTTGTTCAAATTCGCGTGTTCTCGCAACTGCTGTTCTGGATATATGACGCAATTGGTATTGCAGATTAATGAAAAAAACTACATTTCACAGAATGAACTTTTTGCTTTTCAAATGTATGAATGACAGCTATTTGGAAAACTATAAATGAACTGAATCTATTTGCTGATTTCGACAATTGTCTGTAACTTTGCAAATTGGAATTATTAATGAATACGGAACAGAAAATGAGTGTGAGCAAAAAACTGATGACGGTACTGCTGGCATTGTTGGCACTGACGGCCTGTCAGGATGAGCCGAAATCTGATGAGGGTGCTGTCGAGAAAATCACGGTCAACGGCGTCTCATTCAATATGGTAAAGGTGAAAGGTGGCTCCTTGACGATGAATATGGAAGTACCAGTTACGCCCACGTTTATACTTTACCAAGATTCGACCCTTGATGTCACGCTTGCCGACTACAGCATCGGTCAGACTGAGGTCACTCAAGCCTTGTGGTTGGCGGTAATGGGCAGTAATCCCAGCTATTTCTCAACCGCTGAAATCCCTATGGTAGAATGGGACAGGGAATTTGACGATGACCTCAATCGCCCTGTCGAATGGGTATCGTGGGACGATTGTCAGGCGTTCATCGAAAAACTAAATGAACTAACCAGCCGACACTTCAGGATTCCAACCGATGCCGAGTGGGAGTTTGCGGCTCGTGGAGGAAACAAGACGCACGGCTACACCTATGTCGGCAGTGACAGTATTGATGAGGTAGCATGGTATCGAGATAATTCTGGCTGTATGACACATCCTGTCGGCCAAAAGAAACCCAACGAATTGGGAATCTATGACATGAACGGGAATGTGCGTGAGTGGTGCCTTGATCAAGTTTCGTTCAGAGCACCAGATGGAACTTGGTATCGCTGGCGTATTACGCGTGGATACTCATATTACGATCAATGGTATCGCGACCGCGCATCACAAGGTGTCAGAGCAAGCGATATAGGCCTTCGCCTTGCCGAGTGATTATTACCTAAAAACAAGAAATAATAACGATGAAAAAGACATTACTTTTATCGATTTTGTGCCTGTCCAGTGTAGCCATGACTATATGGTCACAGGACTTAAACCAAGTGGAACCCGAGAACGTGATTGATGTGGTGGGCTACTTCTACAAGAACGACACGTTGACCTACGAGCTGACGCACTACAAATACAAGATACAAGAGAACGATACAACAGTTAGCGACTCCTATGTGCAAGAGTTCATGATAGTGGTGACCGACTCCACTAGCGAGGGATACAAGATGAAGTACATTCCGCTGAGTCTCAACCTCAATGATGCCGACATGGGCACCAGCCTGATGGAAAATGCCATGAGACAGTTGATGCAATCGGTCGTGGTCGAGTTCACAACCGATGAGTATGGATCGATCAAGAGCATCACCAACTGGCGTGAGATACGCGACCATCTCAAGAAAGGTGTCAAAGCCACATGCGACACTCTGTACAGCACTATTCCTGGCCTGGACAGCATCATGCCTCGAAAATCGCTGGAAAACCTTATGAAGCTCGGTTTTTCAACCGAAAAGGACGTTCGCGACTATTACGAGGTATTTGAGACTCTCTTCGGCCTGCACGGCTCCTCGTTTGAAATCTGCGACGACGAAGAAGATACCGAGGAACAAGGTTATCCCCAGCACTCCACCCTCCATATAGGGTACACTCCCATCGAGGACGAGGACTATGACCACAACGGCGATTATGACATCTTAAAGCAATCAACTATGACTGTTCCTGTCGAGGACGTGATGAATCTTGGTTTGGGCGTGCTAATGATGATGGGCAACATGGACAATGACAGCCTCGATGTGGATCTCGACCAGATTGTTGATTCGGTGAAAACCGAGAAGCCCAATGGTGCCGATTTCATTGTCAAAGAGTTTTACCGGTTTTTCTTGAACGGATGGCTCAAAGAATACTATTACGAGGAAGCGGCTGACATAGGATTCTACCAGAGTATCGAGACTCATTATATCAGGTGCATTTCCAGTTATATGCGCATCTAGGTCAGCGACAACGAACCAAGCGAAAACAAAGACATATAATTCCGCCAACGGGTAAACAACAACTGTTTTTACGGTGGTGTGGTCTTGTTAGGCAACATAGGGCAATTGAATGTTCAAGATTTGCGTGTAGCCATTGACTAAACGGACAATCTGGACAAATATCATTCAGGTTGATGGAAGTGGTTGTTTCCATGTTCCTGCTGAAGGTAGCGCGTGCACGCGGACGGAACGGAAAAGGATTTACCTTAACCTTCACAGTACTACACTAACAAGATAGAGTGTCATAAACCATACCCGTAAGATGGTAAAAAAACAAGCAGGGCTTGAAAGGATTTCCCCTTCAAGCCCTCTTTAAACTTTAAACTCTAAACTGCGAGCGCAGCGAGCATATTACTGGCGACCAGTGAGAACGACGTCGCGGCTGGTCTTGCCAATCAGGCCTTGCAGCACCTTGCCAGGACCAAGTTCCTCGGCCTCGGTCATGCCGTCGGCCACCATGTTGGCCACGATGTGGCTCCAGCGCACAGGAGCGGTGAGCTGTTGCAGCAGGTTAGCCTTGATTTCCTCAGGGTCGGTATGCGGCTTGGCATCCACATCCTGATAGATGGGGCAAACGGGAGCCGAGAAGTCGGCAGCCTCAATGGCCTCGGCCAACTCAACGCGGGCAGGCTCCATCAGGGGCGAGTGGAAAGCGCCACCCACCTTGAGGGGCAAAGCACGGCGGGCGCCAGCCTCTTTCAGCTTCTCACATGCGGTCTCGATAGCGGCAATCTCACCCGAGATAACCACCTGACCGGGGCAGTTATAGTTAGCAGGAACGCACACACCATCGATGGTAGCGCAGATTTCCTCGACCTTCTCGTCTTCCATACCGATGATGGCAGCCATCGTCGAAGGAGCGGCCTCACAAGCCTTTTGCATAGCAAGGGCACGTGCCTCGACCAACTTCAGGCCCTGCTCAAAGGGCAGTGCACCAGCCGCCACCAGTGCCGAGAACTCGCCCAGCGAGTGACCGGCTACCATGTCGGGCTTGAACTCGTCGCCCATCGTGAGCGCGAGAATCACCGAGTGCAGGAACACGGCGGGTTGGGTGACCTTGGTCTGCTTCAGGTCATCTTCGGTACCTTCAAACATGAGGTCGGTAATGCGAAATCCCAGCACCTCATTGGCTTTCTCAAACAATTCTTTGGCCTTGGGGTTGTTGTCATACAGGTCCTTGCCCATACCCACAAACTGTGCGCCCTGACCAGGGAATACGAATGCTTTCATTGTCTTTTCTTTTGTTTTATAGTTGTTTACTGATTTTTTTAACGCAAAGCGGCTGCAAAGGTAGACATTTTTAGTGAATAGAGAATAGTTAATCGTTAATAGTTTTTGGGGCTGCGCACAAAACAGTACCCAAATGACTGAAAATCAACCCTTAAAAGTTCACCATCAACTATTAACTATTAATTGTTAACTATTTAAGGTATTCAGTGGGGTCGTCAATACCAGCTTCCTTGAGGGCCTGTCGACGCTCGGTACAAGTGCCGCAGGTGCCGCAGTGCTTCTCGCCACCCTTGTAGCAGGAATAGGTCTCGCTATAGTCAAGCCCCAATGCTGCACCGTGGCGAGCGATATCGGCTTTGCTCAGGTCGGTATAAGGAGCATAGACCTTGATGCCCTCGTAGGTGCCGGTCATCATGGCAGTGCTCATGGCTTCGATAAAGGGTGAACGGCAGTCGGGGTAGATGCTGTGGTCGCCGGCATGGTTGGCAATCATCACACGCTTGAGGCCGTTGCTCTCAGCAATGCCGCAGGCAATGGCGAGCATAATGCCGTTGCGGAAAGGCACCACCGTCGATTTCATGTTCTCATCGTTGTAGTTGCCGTCGGGGATGGCATCGGCACTCTCGAGCAGGGCGCTCTTGAAGTACTTGTGCATGAAATCCAAGGGGATAATCAGGTGCTTGATGCCCAGGCGTTCACAGTGCATGACGGCACAGCGGCGCTCACGGCCGTTCTGGGTGCTGCCGTAGTCAAAGGTGATGGCCATGGCAATTTCGTCCTTGTACTCATAGAGCATGGTCGTCGAGTCCATGCCGCCCGAGGTAATAATCACCGCATCGCGTGCCATGGCTTAATCGTTGTGAAGGTTGCTGATGAGGCGGGCACGTACCATGTCCTGATGGTCGCTGTCGCCGTAGTTGGCAAATGGCTTGATGCTGATGCCGCCACGGGGATTGAACAGGCCTATGACCTCGATATACTTGGGGTCCATGAGCTTCACGAGGTCCTTCATGATGATGTTGACACAATCTTCATGGAAGTCACCGTGGTTGCGGAAGCTGAAGAGGTACAACTTCAGGCTCTTGCTCTCGACCATGCGCACTCGCGGGATGTAGTTGATGATGATGCGGCCGAAGTCGGGCTGGCCCGTCTTGGGACACAGCGAGGTGAACTCGGGGCAGTCGAGCGTCACCACATACTCATTCTCGGGGTGCATGTTCTCGAAGGTCTCGAGCACGTCGGGATTATAGTCAAACGCGTATGGCGTCCCCTGGTTGCCCAGCAGCGTCACGCCTTCCAGTTTTTGATCGGTTCTTGACATATTTCAGATGTTTTGCGTTATGGACTGCAAAATTAGTAAAAATATTTCAGTTTTAGGTAAGTCCTTAGTTCTTAGTTGTTAGGCAGCTCCTAACTACTAACTCCTAATTCTGAGGAGGTCGATGGCGAAGCGGGCGGCTTCGGGACCTTGCGGGGTCAAGAGGTCGAGACTATGTAAGGCGGCTTGCCTGATGGTAAGGGGCACGTCATCGCAGTGGTTGACAAGCAGGTGGCGGCTATAGTCGACCGTAAACTCGGGATGGCCCTGGAATGTGATGACCTGATTGCCCATCCTGAACGACTCGTTCTTGCAAAAATCGCTGGTGGCACACAGCACGGCACCCTCGGGCAACGTCATCACCTGGTCGTTATGGCTATAGAGCAGACGCATCTGCTCATGCGGAAAATACGGAATCATAGCATCATCAATGATGGTTGATGTCCGCACACCGGCACCAAAGCCGCCATCGTATTTACGGACCTCACCGCCCAAGGCACGCGCAATCGCCTGATGGCCAAAGCACACGCCCATCATTTTAGCCCCACGGCTATAAGCGCGCTCTATCCAGTGCAGCAGGGCGACAATCCACGGCTCGTCATCATAGGCCGACGACAGACTGCCGGGAACCAGATACAGTTCCTCGCCATTGATGTCAGCAGGCAGTTCCCCTTGCCACGTCTGGTAAATCCTGTAATCAGGACGCTCCCCTATCGCGGCAAACAGGTCAAAAAACAAAGACTCGTAGTTGGGAATAAAGTCCGGCAACCTACCGGGGAAGGTGTCGCACAGCAGGATGTTGATGCGCATCACAGTTCGTCTAATTCCTCGCCCGTACGTTCCATAATGCTGGCTGCCAAGCCATCGGCAGTCTGAATGATGGTCACCAGGGGATAGAGTTTGCGGGCAGCGTCATAGTTACGCATGTCCTCATAACTGTTCTGGTTTACGCCCCAGGCGCCCATGTGCCAACGAATGGCAAGCATCTCGTCATCATTCAGCGGCAGACCGCTGCACAACACCAGGGTCAGCGATTTCTCGCCATGGCCCATAGGGAAGCTCTTGTAAGTGACTTTATAGCCCTCGGAATCTTCCCAAATGCCCAGCGCGTTCTTGCGCTTCTTGACAGTGCGTTTGTAAATGTCGCACTTGCACACGTCGTGCAACAGGCTGGCAAGGATGATGCTGTCACGCTTCACCTCATGTTCCAGGCTCGGCTCGACCGTCTTCATCGCTTCCCACACGGCAAGAGCCGCCTTGCAGGTATTGAGAGAATGTCTTGCCAAGCCGCCCTCGGTGTTCAGGTGGTGTCCTGCCGAAGCGGGAGCCGTAAAAAAGCCCCACTCTTCCAGGTCACCTATCACGTCCTCGATACCCTCACGCTCGGTGGAACGCAGCAACTCGAGGATTTCCTCTTTACAATTCTTATCAACGGTCTTCATTGGTCTTTATCTCCTTGTCATTGATATGGGTGGGCTTGTAGCCGTGTTCACGGCGGTACTTGCGAACGTCACGGAACAGGTCGGTGGCATAGACAAAATTGTTCAGGTCCTCGTTGTCCACATCATAAATCTGGTCTTTGTTGCCAATCCACCCCACATGGCCCTTGTTGATAAACACGATGTTCTCGCCAATACCCATTACCGAGTTCATGTCATGGGTGTTGATAATGGTCGTGATGCCGAACTCATGGGTAATGTCGCTCAGCAGTTCGTCAATCACGATTGACGTCTTGGGATCAAGGCCCGAGTTGGGCTCATCACAGAAGAGGTAGCGGGGATTCAGTGCGATGGCACGGGCAATGGCACAACGTTTTTGCATACCGCCCGAGAGTTCGCTGGGATATTTGTTCTCGCTGCCCGTGAGATTTACACGGTCGATACAGAACTGGGCACGGTCGCGCATCTCGTCAGCACTCATGCCGCTGAACATCACCAGCGGGAAAATCACGTTGCCCATAACGGTCTCGCTGTCGAACAGCGCCGAACCCTGGAAAAGCATGCCGATTTCCTTACGCAACTCTTTGCGGCGCTTACGGTCCATCTTGGTGATGTCTCGCCCGTCATACAGGATTTCGCCCTCGTCGGGGTCAAACAGGCCTACGATATTCTTGATGAGCACCGTTTTACCCGAACCCGACTGGCCGATGATAAGGTTGGTCTTGCCGTCATATAGCTTGCAACTCACATCATACAGCACCTGGCGCTCGCCTCCCTCTTCCTTGAAGGACTTGGATATATGTTTAACTTCAATCATGATTCCGATTTTTAGTTTTTAGATGGTCCCTAGCTCAAAGCAACAACAGGGTTAAGATAACGTCGGCAACAAGTATCATGATGTTGCTGATTACCACGGTATCGGTACTTGCCTTACCCACCTCGACCGAGCCACCTTTAACGGTGTAGCCATAGTAGCAGGCGATGGTGGACATCAGGAAAGCAAATACCAGCGACTTAATCAAAGCAAACCACACATACCACTCGATGAACAGCGACTGGATGCCAAAGATGTAGGTGTCGGGCTCGACAATGCCGGTAACGATACAGATGAGCCAACCGCCAAAGAGGCTTGTTGCCATGCAGATGACAACCAGAAATGGCAAGATGGTGATGAGCGCCATAATCTTGGGGGCAGCCAGGAAATTGGCACTGTTGATACCCATGATGTCGAGGGCGTCAATCTGTTCGGTAGCTCGCATGGTGCCTATCTCGCTGGCGATGTTGGAACCGATTTTGCCCGACAAAATCAGACACAAAATCGTGGAGGAGAACTCCAGCAGAATGATTTCGCGTGTAGTAAGGCCCACAGTGTAACGGGGCAACAAGGGGTTGGAGATGTTCAGCTTGATAAGGATGGTGCAAAGTGAGCCGATGAACAGCGACACGATGATGATCAAGGGGATGGAGTCAATGCCCAGCTTGGCAATCTCATCCAAGTAGCGCTTGAACGAGACTTTCCATTTGTCGGGAATTGCGATGACACGCCACATGAACATGCAGTAATCACCAAACTTATCGAGCATTTTAGTTATTAACATATCTTTCTTTATTGTTTAACCCGCAAAATTACAAAAAATCCCTCAATGCCAAAATGCAAAGAGGGATATTAGGGTAATTTAACGAGTTACAGGAGGGTGGACTCGTCAATGAGGTTGTTGAGCATGGCATAAACAGTAAGGCCCGCCACACTTTTGATACCGGTCTTGTGGGTGATGTTCTTGCGGTGGCTGATGACGGTGTGCACACTCACGTTGAGGGCATCGGCAATCTCCTTGTTGGTCTTTCCTTGTGCCAGCTGCACCAGCACGGCCGTCTCACGCTTGGTGAGTTCATAGTTGCTCTTGCTCTGCTCGGGTTCACCGGGAGAGGCCTGCGCTATGGTTTCGATAATCTGGGCACGGCTGTCACGGATATCCACCACAGCATCATATTGCTTGAGCAATTCTCGCTCCACATACTGATAGACCAGGGCAACGACCGCCATGGGGTACTCGGTGCGCAAGATGCCCGCATCGGCCAGCAAAGTGGGATTTATGAGCAGGATGTCAGGACGCACCGCTGTCAGGCGTTCTTCCAGCCTTTCAACATCGGTTTCGGGCTCAAGGACCTTAAAACGGATCTGCCCATCGAGGATGGTCATGAGTCCAGCCACGATGACTTCCGAAGGCTCTACTATCAACAGTCGCTGTTTCATCTCTTCAAGACGGCATTTTCGAGGTGCTGTACCAGCGGCACCATGATTTTTTCCTCAATGAAGGTATGCTTCTTAAGGTCCTCGCTCAGTCGCAGTATATCATAAACCACATCCATCACATTGTCATCATCGACCTGCGGGGGCAGATACTTGAAGACGATATTCAACAGATCATCGAGTTTGCCCTCGATATCGCTGTGGGTGTGGAGGAAATCGGCTATACTGTAGGTCGTATCCTTTTTCCCACCCATCAAAGCGCTGATGTGGGGGAAGACGTTACGCTCCTCATGGGCAAAGTGCTCAACCACCTCGTCCTTATATTCTTTGAAGAAACTGATGAAGACTTGACCGATGCGACCGCCCAGGTTCTTGGCAATGGCATCAAGGTGGCGCTCAATATGCGGCAATCGCTTGTCCACATAGTATTTGTGGGACTTCTCCAGATAAGGCACCAGTCCTGTCATGTCGGTACCTAAGATGGCCACCGTTGAGGGCACATAATTGTTGAACGTATAGACATTACAGATGAGCAGGAAGAAGTCGGTATCTACCCCACTCTCCTCACACACGTCGGCAATCGAACGGTCACCAAAGCCCAACGAGATGCCCAGCCTTGTCAAGAGGGTGAGCAGTGACGGATGAGCCGTGATGAGGTCGCTCAGACGACTGTCTCTCGAAAAAAGTCGCGGTTTCATATCTGTTTACTGTTTACTCGTGCAAATATATCATTATTTCTTCAATCAGGGAAATCCACACCATAAGGGGCACGCTGCCTGTCATAGATGAGCAGAGGGCTGATTTCCCATACCTTGTACTGATGTGGCGTCAGGGCGCAGCTATCGCCAAGCACCGACATGTTGGCGGGTTGTATGGCACTGGTGACAGGATAGCGCAGGATGCTATGCCCTAAACCTTTCCATGGATAGGCATTGGCACCCATCACATCGAGCAGCGTGGGAAAGACATCAACCTGCCCTATTACAGGCTCATAACGCATGCTCGTGCCCGCTCCCCACACTATCAAGGGAATACCCCAGTCATGAGGGGTGAACTCGCTATCGGGTTTACCATACACGCGGCTCAGGTAAATCTGAGTGTGGTCTGAGACTATAGCCACAACCGTATTGTCTGCCATGCCCAATTTCTGGAGGCTCTCGATAAATGCCCCTATGCAACTGTCGGTCAGGTTCACACAATTGAGATAGCCGCGCGCCTCGGCATTCAGGGTGTCACTGGCAATAATCCATGTGGGACGCACCTTGTCGGCAGGATAAGGCGTGTGCATCGTCATGGTGACCATTTCAAGGAAGAATGGCTGGCGCATACCGGGCAACAGCTGTGTTGCAAAATCGGTAAGGGCAGCATCGTCCACACCATTATGCCGCTGGAGAAAACCTGAAGCTTCCAGCTCACTGCGGGTGTAGAGCATGTCAAAGCCATAGGTCCTTGCTGTCACCGTTTGGTTCCAGTTCATGCCAGGAGTGCAAATCACCTCTCGGCAATCATAACCTTTCAGGGCATTGGCCAGTGACGGGAAGGGTCCGTCGCCATGAGTCACAGCCACTGCCGCATCACGCAAGGGCAACAGGCCTGTATTGTAGATGAAATGGGCATCGCTGGAATGGCCGTGACTGGTCTGGAACAGCACATGAGGGGCAAAGATAGTTCCCTCTTGCGCAACAAGGCGGTTAAGCACCGGTGTCACCTCACGCCCGTCAATTTCCATGCCGATGGGCCACGAGTGCAACGACTCGACAATGATGAGCACCAGGTTAGGACGCTCTCCTGCAGCATAAGGATTGTCGCTGTATTGGGGACATTGCTCGGCAAGAAAACTCTTTACCATCGCACGTTCCCCGGTTGAGACCACATGACCCTTGAAAAGGTCATGCAAGTTGAATATGCCATAGGGTATCAGTCCGTTTTGGGCAAAATAGCCCTTATTGCTGAAGTTGTGCAGGAAGCGCTTTTTGAAATCCACGCCGCTGCCTGTATAGCCTGCCACACCGAAACACAAACAAGCCAGCAAAGTCAACGCAAAAGGCTTGAAGCGAGACTCATCGGAATGCTCACGCCGCCCTACAAGACAAAGCACTATCAAAAGAAAATACGGAATGACAAGCAGCAAATCCTGCCACCTCAACAGGGCTATTGTACTGGCTGCAAGTGTAGAGTTGACATTATCGGTAAGCGCCATGCTACGCCATGGCATCAGATCATCATAAGCGCGGCAATAGCACATCTGAACCAGACACCACAGCAAGAGCAAGGTCAGGGGAATCCAAACCAGCCAATGCCAACGGCGCCGCAGCAACCAATAGGGGGACAGGAGCAAGAGCGCATTAGCGATGCAGATGGCAACGATATGCCACTCATGGAACAAGCGCCCCACTCCACCCAACTGGGTATCGAGGGAAACGACAAAACACTGCCAAGCGGCCACTGCAACACAGGCCACAAAAAATAGCGGCCCATAGCGCAAATACCGTTTTGCCAACCAGTGTGATGTCATCTTGAAAATCAAACGCGTTTAATAATATGGGAAACTACGCCCCACACCTGGAAATTGCTGTCATCGGTGACAGGTATTTCGGGAAACTGGGCATTGGCAGGGGTTAGGAACAGCCCTTCGTCACGCACGCTCAAGCGCTTGACGGTGAAATCACCATCAATGAAACACACAGCAATGCTGCCGTCGTGTGGAGGAAGGGAACGGTCAATTATGAGCAGGTCACCCTCGTTGATGCCGGCATCGACCATAGAGTCACCCATCACCCGGGCGCAGAAAGTCGCAGCAGGATTGGTGATAAGGGCACGGTTCAGGTCAATGCTGTCGGCATACTCGCCTTGGGCAGGACTGGGAAAGCCCGCCTGCACACGTCCCTCAAAGAACTGCAAGCCCGAGGTTTTCTCGGTCGACTTGACCTCTGATATTTTGATTTCGTCCATTCTATACTTTCACGATTAGGCCGTCATAGGCCAGTTCCACGCCTGGTGGCAACAATTTAGGCGATTCGGCATGAAGCCCCATGCGGTCGCTCATGTGGATAAGATAGGTATGCCCGGGATGAATGCGACTGACCACATCAAGCGTTTCTTCCAGACACATGTGGGAGATATGCTTACCTGTAGCACGCAAGGAATTGATGACCAGCAACGGCACATCCTTGAGCCGCTCGATGGTTTCATCGTCTATCGACTTTGCATCGGTGATATAGGCCAAAGGACCAATCCTGAAGCCATAGATATCCAGTTTATAGTGCTTCACGGGAATAGGCTCCACACGCACGCCCTCTACCAGGAAAGGCTCATCGCCAATGATGTGTTCTTCGAAATGCGCCACTCCGGGGTAAGCATTTTCGGCAAAACAGTAAGGGATACGCTTGTGAAGGAGGTTCATCACGTCGGCACGGGCATACAGGGGGAAAGGCTTCTCAAAGCAATAAGCCCGCAGATCATCAAGACCGGCAACGTGGTCATAATGAATGTGGGTCAACAGCACCGCATCGATGTTGTCGTCACTGGCACGCAGCATCTGGGTGCGGAAATCCGGGCCACAGTCTATCAGCAGCCTTGCGCCCTGATAACGCACGATGGCCGAAGCACGCAGGCGTTTGTCACGCGGGTCGGCACTCATACAAACCGGGCAATGGCAACGAAGCATCGGCACACCTGTTGATGTACCGGTTCCCAGAAATTCTATTTCAAGTGTCGTGGGTTTCATTATCTCCTGAATTGATTGAGCAGTCCGTCAACAAAATAAAGATAGGAACCACCGTCGTAGTACCAGTATTCCTTCATTCCCGACTGGTCGGGACGTTCGTTAATGCTTTTAGGATTGCCCAATGACAAACGACATTCTTCCTTTGTCATCCCTTCAACCACCTGTGAGCGTGTGATAAGGTTCCAAGTCGCATCGGTGATGGTGGGATAAGATAGGTGCGGGTCATTAAGGGAAAACATCGAGTCAAAGTCACGCCCCAGCATCGATGAGGTGTTTTCAGTCATCCAGACCATTGCCCTCTCGCCAGTGTCGGAAGTAAACAACAATCGCATGGGGAACACGACATTCCCCGGCAGGACACTGTCGATATGAACCTTAACGAAATGGCGTCCGTTCATCATCTGCTCATTGGCACGGTCATACCAGATGGGGGTGCGGATGAAATAGTCTTTGCCCTGAATTTGCTGTGCATAATGCTCAACCAGGTCCATGTCGATGAGCAGTGGCAAGGAAACACCACGGCCCACTGCTTCTTTGGGCATACCAAAACGGTAAACATAAGAACGTGAATCGGCTTCATCCACAAACCAGATATCGACCTTATTTTCGTCACCTGTATATGAGAGAGCCGAAATCGCATCCTGGAATGTCAGCACATGCCCTGCCAGATTGATTGTGTCCAAATCATAATCTGACTGATGGACCATCAGCTCTCGAACTCTATTATCGGCGACCCAAAAGCGCTTGCCGACACGCCACACAGACAACGAATCGTCATAGGGCGTCAACGATATTGACTGTTGTTTAATCTCGCCCTGTTCCAATACCCGTTGCACGTCCTTATCGGTGACATGGTCGGTCACCTCAATACCCGTGCCACATGCCACCGCAAGCAGCGAAAGCAATACGGCAGCTATAGCAAAGCCTGATTTCTCAAATATGTAACGGATACCCCGCCACATGATTTATTTCTTAGCTTTCTTTGCCTTCTTGGCTTCCTGCTCCTTCTGCAAGACAGAATCGATCGAAGATGTGATAGCTCCAATGCCTACACCTCCACGCAAAGCCTCATTGGCTAAATGTTTGAGGGCTTCCTCAGGGTCAGTTCCTTGTTCAATCTTAAGAGTTGTGAGAAAAGGAGCAGTACGAACGCGCACATCCTTCAATGCTTCCTGAAACTTGGTTAAAGAGGCCGAATCTCCTGCTTCAATGATTTCAGTCTCCAAGGCTTGGATTTCCTGATCCATTGCAAGAATGCCTGCCGTGTCCTGTTTCTCCATGAGTTCCTCAAGCTGCTTGGCAAACGCCTCGCCCTTGGCTTTATACTCGCCGCTATTGTCACAGCCTGCAAAAGACAGTGCCACAAACACTGCCATCATTAATAATACTTTTTTCATATCAGTTGTTTTAGTTTTATAGTCATCTATAAATGTCCGAGAGCGCTACCTGATAGTGCTAATCAATCCTTGAATATCGAGCACGCTCAATTCATTGCTGTCATACTCAATGATTCCTTGATCAGAGAGTTTATCAAGTGTCGCTATCAACGTTGTGCGTTGGGTTCCCAGCAATGCTGACAAATCCTTTTGTTTATAATGCAGTTTAATATCGGTTGCCCCGCTCACGGCCAGCAAGTCCATCAGCATAGCAAAGCGCTCTGCCACCGATCCATCTCTGGTAGCAAGAATCGAAGCGGTATTGCGCTGGCTGCCCGAGGAGAGATAATTCAGGATATTGAACAGGAACACCTTGTCACTGCTCACCATCTTGATATAGTCACTCTTGAGCAGTTGCAGAATGCCACACGAGCCTTGTGCCACAGCAGTATAGGGATAAACCGTCTTACGGCCGAAAAGGCACTCTGCAGCCAGGACATGCGGCGTGGTCAAAGTCTGCGTCATTGACACTCGCAGGCGGCGCCATTGCGTCTCAATGCTCACCTGGCCCGAAACAATGAATCTGATGTGTGTACACGGGTCTCCAGCAGCAAAAATCTGGTCCCCATTGTGGAACTTGAGAAAATGGAAAGGCAATTTCTCGACCAATGCCGTAATCTTCTCGGTACTCACGCCCTGGAAAAGCGGCAATTGCATCAACTGTTCATACATACTGTTCATTGTCTCACGCGCATTTTTATTTGCCCAACGATTCTATTACCTGAGTTACCGTCAATGATTGCTGATCACCGGTGACCATATTCTTCAGCGTGATGGTGCAGTTCTGCACCTCATCGGCGCCGACGATTGCTACAAACGGAATTTGGCGGTCATTGGCATAGTTCATCTGCTTTTTCATCTTGGCGTTGTCAGGATACAGCTCAGCGCTGATGCCTGCACGGCGCAACGTCATGATGTGGCTCAGCGATGCCGCAGCCTCCTGTTCGCCGAAGTTCACGAACAGTACCTTTGCAGTTGCCATAGTATCGGCAGGATAAAGGTCGAGAGCATTGAGCACATCATAGATACGGTCGGCACCAAAGCTGATGCCCACGCCCGAAAGACCAGGCATGCCGAAGACACCCGTCAGGTTGTCGTAGCGGCCACCGCCCGTGATACTGCCAATCGCCACATCCAGCGCCTTGACCTCAAGGATAGTGCCCGTATAGTAGTTCAGACCACGAGCCAGCGACACATCGAGCTCTACAGCGGCACGTGTACCCAGCTTAGCCACATGATTGAGCACATAGCGCATCTCCTCGATACCCTTCATGCCCACTTCACTGTTAGCCAGCATACCGGCCAGGGCAGTCAGGCGTTCCTCATTGGTGCCAGAGAGTGCCAGCAACGGTTGCAGGGTTGAGATGGCATCGTCAGTGAGGCCTTTCTCCTTCAACTCGGCATTGACATTATCGATACCGATTTTGTCAAGCTTGTCGATAGCGACCGTGATATCCACGATTTTGTCGGCGGCACCGATAATTTCGGCGATTCCACTCAGGATCTTGCGGTTATTGAGTTTGATGACCACATTGACATTAAAGCGGTTGAACACTTCGTCAATCATCGTCACCAGTTCTACCTCATTCCACAGCGAGTCACTGCCCACGATATCGGCATCACACTGATAGAACTCACGGTAACGGCCCTTTTGGGGACGGTCGGCACGCCAAACGGGCTGAATCTGGTAACGCTTGAAAGGCATCTGCACATCGTTGCGGTGCTGCACCACATAGCGGGCAAAGGGTACCGTCAAGTCATAGCGCAAGCCTTTCTCGCTGATTTTGGTCGTCAGGTGCAGCGAGTCATGAGCAGCCAGTAGGTCATCGGGAGCATCCTTGAGGTAGTCACCGCTGTTCAGAATCTTGAACAACAGTTTATCGCCCTCCTCGCCATACTTGCCCATCAGGGTTGACAGGTTCTCGATAGAAGGCGTCTCAATCTGCTGAAATCCATAAAGCAGAAAGACATCCTTAATGGTGTTGAATATATAGTTGCGACGCGCCATCTCAATGGGAGAGAAGTCGCGTGTCCCCTTAGGGATAGATGGTTTTTGTGCCATTATCTATTAATCAGATAGTTTTATAATGTGTTGTACTGGTTATTATCTCCTTCTTCCCAAGAACATCGCTGCATAATAGAGCAATGTAGCAAGAGAGCCGATGGCTGCCACGACATAGGTATAAGCAGCGGCACGCAAGGCATCCTTTGCATATGTCAATTGCTCACCACCAACGATTCCAGAACCCTCAAGCCACTTGACGGCACGACGGCTGGCATCTACCTCTACAGGCAGCGTCACAAAGCTGAACAGCACAGTAGCGCCAAACATGGCAAGCGCAATATACAAGGGCAATGCGGTCATCTCATACACTGCAATACCGGCAAGGAGCAACCACTGTACAGTCTTCGAGGCAAAAGACACCACAGGAACCATCTTGGTGCGCAACTGCAACATGCTGTAGCCCACCTTGTGCTGTACGGCATGACCGCACTCGTGGGCGGCTACCGCTGCGGCGGCAATGCTATTGGTGCCAAAGACAGGCTCACTCAGGTTCACCGTCTTGTTAGCAGGGTTGAAATGATCGGTCAACTGACCACTCACGCTGGTCACCTGCACGTCACCACAGCCATTCTGCTGCAGCATGGCATTGGCGACATCACGTCCTGCCATAGGAACACCCAAAGGAATCTTACTGTACTTTGCAAACTTTGACTTGAGGGAGTTCTGAACAATCATGCTCAGGATAAAGATACCTCCCATTAAAATGTAGACAAACATAATATTTAACCCGTTGGCGGGATTAAGCGAGCGCATACTTGATCCTGCCGATGGGCTTGTGATTAATCTTGTTGATGTATTGTGAAACAGTAAAGGCGCTCACTTTACTGATGATTCTCGTGAAGAATCCCTGATAATCCTTAGCATAG